>NZ_JBKJHD010000008.1:0-167641 GCF_046613695.1 Flavobacterium sp. RHBU_24
GACTTTGTTTGTGTTTGGATTACAGTTAACTAAAGCTATTAACTAGCAACTTGAATTAGTTAGTTTGAAAGCTAGTCAAATATACAATATTGGTTCTAAATCGACTAATAAAATTTAATACACAATTCTCATAATAAATAGTATTCACTTCCACCTAGTGGGTAAGCCGATATTTTTAGAACTAAGATAATTACAGTTTACTAATCATCCTTTTTCTTCGAAAAATAACTTGTTGAAAACTCCTTAAAGAACTCTGTTAATGCCTCAGGCTTCTCCTTTAGCATTTTCATTAGGGCAGGATTATTTAAAAGCTCCTGCCATGGACTGCCATGTGTCTCCTTATCCATAAACCTTATAGGCAATTCATCTAAGCGTGTTAAGGCAGAAGCAAATAGTCTTGCCTCTAACGCCGGGTCTATTCTAGCGGCTTCTGTTCGATAGCCTTCATATGCTTTTGCCACAGACGATTTAAAAGCATAGTCCTCTGACAGCTTAAAACGCTGCCCTATTTGCTTTGTGGCGATCCATGCAAACCAAATTGGAGCACCCAAACTCAGTACAGAAAGAAATATTAGTATCCATATATTTCCGGTTACAAATGTTCTGTCTTTTAAAGCATCATTTACAGCAGTAAATCGTTCATGTCCAATATAAATGCCGCTTCCGAGAGCAACAAATAATAGCACTACCCAAAGCCACATTGACTGCGTTAACTTTTTTGCCCTGGAATCAAAAGATGCCGCAAGGCCAACAGTTGTAGCAAGGCCGTATGCCTCATTTGCTCTTTTTATTATTTGGTCTGCTTCAGTCTTTCGTTTATCAAGTTCTATAAATATGTTATCAAATTCAACCTTCGTAGTAGCAGCCTGCAGATTCAATCGTTCAATATTTTTAGAATCATTTTCAGACCTTTCTTTAGCGCCTCCAATTTGATTTAGTTCCTGTTCTAAAGTTTCAATAAGCTTTCCCGCATCATTTATTGTTTTTATATAGGATGCAAGTTTGTCTTTATCCTTAATCAATTCGCTGAGTTCGCTTTCGGTTTGAGTTATACTTTTTACTAGCGATTTTGGCAAAGAATTTTTATCCACATGCTCCCAGTCGTTATAAAAGGGGCTTATTATTAAGTCAATACATTGTAAGAGATTTAGTAAACCATTAACTCTGCCCACTACTTGTTGAGCATTAAAAAATCCACTTAGGCTATTGACTTTATAATGAATGAGCCTTTCATGTAGCAGTACCAAACTATTAAAAGTATCATCGTCGCCTTCAGCAATATCAAATTTTTCTAGCTTTTTCACCAGGGAACTAATCAAGCCCAACACTATTTTTCTGTTTATAGGAGGTGCGGATATATTTAATATATCAAACTGTTCGTCTGCTCTGCTATAAGTATGGTTGTTCAGTTTGATTGAAATTTCATTCAACTCGGTGATTAGAAGTCCGGCTATATCATTCATTGTTGTTTGTAAATCAGTTCCCTCAAAGCTACTCAAAAAAAAAATTAAATGTTAAAATTATTCTGACAAACAAACAAAAATACCCTTTAATGGGTATAAAAATCCCGACAATTTGCCGGGATTCATCCTGGTTAGAGAATTATTCTCGATAGCTTTTTCAACAGCTTAAGCACTTTTTTGAAATCTTTTTCAGTAATCTTTACGTTGATACTTAAGGCAAATCTAATTTTGGTTTTCATTTTTTTTGATTTAAAATTTGCCATCGAGAGTTTCAACTGGTCTGAAGGACGGATTTTAGAAACTCCTACATATCTGTAGGGAGCTGGACACCAAAAACGGCGCAAAAAAAAGGCCCGATGATTCATCGGGCCTTCTGTTGGAGATTGGGTTTCGTTACTTGAGGTGCAACGCGGTTATACAAACATCGATTACGTCCTTCAGATTGTCGCTAATCCATCCGACAATAACATCGGCCAACATCCAGTTTCCGATATTTTTTGCCGTTTTTTGCGCCCAGTTTCCTACTTGCGTAGTTTTGGCATTTACCCAGATCAGGGCAGCTGCCGTGTTTGATTTTAGCCATTGTTTGGCTGTTTGTAAAATCATCGTTTTAATTTTTTTTGAGTGATCTCGCGGTGGTTGGTTTCTCTTAAGGTCTTGTCGAATCAAAAAGGTTCCGGGTTTTACTGGTACTTTAGTTCGAATAATAGGACACTAAAAATCAAAACATTCACCATATTTATGTCTTGATGTAAAGGTCTTTATTGCAACTCTTTTACAATAGGACAGATTATGTAATAACAAGAAAGCCATATGATATAAAACACTAACAATCAGTATTCTAAAATTTTAATTTAGGACACTTTTTTTTCATCATTAAAAAGCCTAGTATTTACAAGGGTTCACTATAGGACAATTTGGTAAAATATTCTCTCGCCCAATGCGGGAAATTTCATTTTTATTCATATTTTAGCCTCGCTAAATACAGTTGCCTGAACTCAAATCAGGAGACATATCTTTATAATAATAATGGCGGAGTCCGGTGTCAGTAATGCCCCGGGAATTACTTCACTTAGGTGACTGTGTTTAGCAGCTCCGCCACCATTATTCCTTTTTATGTTATGCTAAACACAGAAAAAAAGGCATTTATTAATGTCAACCCGCGCCGCAAGCGCACGCAAACCAAGCTATTTTTTAACGCTGTAGTAATTAAGAGTCAATTATTTAACTTAGCATCTGTAAACCTGTAGGTTATGGATGCAAAAACAACGCTTGTTTTGTTGTACCAGGACGGTACGCAAAACCCCCATGCCGATTGTTCAGTACTCGAACTGGTGCGTGGCCCCGAGTCGCGCAGCTTCAGCGAGAATGCGCCACTGGCCATCCTTCGCCCGGATATTGGCCTGCACATCCTTTACGATGCCTATCGCCTGGGAATGTACCGCCAGGGACTCGACACTTTTGATGAAGTACTCGAGGAACTTTCTTTTGAAGCCCTGTACCGAAACGAACTCCTGTTAAAAGACGATCGCGGCAATGAGGCCGACCCCGGCAGCCTCTGGAAATTGCGCTCAGGCACACTCATCCTTGTGGGCGATGATGCTCACCTTACCATTGATTTTGCCAATGCCGAACCTCTATTTAACAGGATTGCCTAAAAATGACCACAACATCCTTTGTCCCTAACTTCGGCCGTATGCCGGTATTAGGTGCGTTGCCCGCAGCCCTGCAATTGCCTGTGGCGTTACTGGGCCAGGTTAACAGTGTTGATGCTGTGGTATCTGATGAACGCGTGGTATACGTTTGCTTTAAGTATCATAAAGAGGCGCAGTATACGGAAGCTCTGCGTTGCTTCCGGGGTGTTATTCCCCGGTACATTAATATAGATAAACGGCATCATTGCATGACGCTCACATTTGCCTGTACATAACTAAAAATCCCCTTGAATGGGGATTTATTAATTTACCCGAAATTAATAAATTGCATTGTTTTTCATTATTAATATGTTAGAACTAGTGAATAGAATTTTTGACTATATAAATGACTACAGTTTTCTGATTGCGCTGGTTTTTATAGCTATAGGGCTTTTACTTTTATACTTAGCCGACCGTGGTCGCTGGTATGTTTGGGTCATAAACAGCATGAGGAAATTGTCAAAATGGTGTTTTGTAGTTGCTGTAATCGTACTTTTAATACCAACTAAGGATTGGTATGGCTGGAAAGTTATTGGACTAATTGGTGATATTGGAAAATTACTGGGGATTGATAAAATCATAGAATTGTTTCGTCCACCGGAGCACCCGCCCGAATTTCCCCATCCGCCAAGATTTCCCAGGGTACCATAATTTAAAAAACGGTTACTGCTTCCTGTAATTACATAACATACCTACAAAAACATTTCAACTTCAATATCTATAATATACTTTCCTTTTGTTAAAACATTTGTAAAAAACCGTAACGTACACACCAACAATTAATTATATTTGAAAACCAACTATTTATTTCTACCATGGGGAAATCTGAAATTGATAAAACTTCACAAACAAAACCAAATTCCGGATCTAAGTCAAGCTATGGGGGTTGTGGATGTTTACTTGCGATTATACCTATAGTATTGCATCACTATGGGTATTTAAAACTCGCAAATTTCATTCACTATTTATTGAGTTCCTTGTGGAAATCAGTACTTGTTTTATTGATTTTGGGTTTTATATTGATACAATTAACTTATCTTCAAAAAGAAAACTCTAAATTAAAGGGGAACATTAAAGAAATTTGGGATCAGATATGTGCATTCCCCATATTAAATTATATATTGAAAATTGCACCTCTTATTGTAACTCCTTTTGATCTAATAAAGGGAAAAATAAGATCTAAATCCCTTCTGCTGGGATCAATATTCTATGTAATAGGTATAATGGCATTAGCAGTACCCTTATCTAAGGAATTAAATCTGCCCCCAGGGGAAAAATCCGCTGCGTATTTAATATATTATGTACAGTCAAAACAATGGCAGAATAATCCAATAGATGATAATCCTATCCATAATATTTTACCATATATTATGGATAAGTATATTTATAAAGATAATTTCATATCTCAGCAAAGTACAAATCAGCAACTCGCTTTATACATTTTAGAATCCCGTATGGACGAAAATCCCGAATTAGAAATGTATTCAGAATTTATTGTTGATGGGATGTCAGGCCTTCAATTAGTATTGGAGTCAAAATTGAATATTAGGACTGCTGATGATGTAAAAAAATTACTTAGCAAAAAGGATACGCCATCCGAATTAAAGATTGCGTATTATGAAGCAGCTTCTGAAATTGAAGGGAACAAATTTTGGGATAGAATAATTGAATATGCAATAGACATAATACTTATAGTAATCCTTGGATGTATTTTCTCGCTAATGAAACGCGGAAAAAAGAACTATAAACATTCTATTTCATGTAGTGCTTATATGTATGCTTCAATGTCACTTTTTCATATTATTTGCTTTATTCCACTGGCTCTGGTAAATCCGCTTTTCATTGCCAATTCTATAACATTAATACTGGATTTTCTTTTTCTAGAGACTTGGCTAATATTTACAATGCCGGACATTTTAAAAATATCGCGCTTAAAAAGTTTCGTGATTGGAAATGTTGTATTCATAGGGGTGCAAATCGTTGGCATAATGATAGCAAACTTTTCCTTAGGTTTGTTTTAAAATCTATTACCAATATCTAGTTAAAGCCCCACTCTTGGGGCTTTTTTCATGTTACAGCGTTTCTAATCGGCGCGCCTTTCTTTTACGGGTAAAATTTTATCCATGGCCAGGCGCATTTCAGACGAGCAGATTAAGCTTACCATAATTATCAATGGCAATGAGGCCTAGAAGGAAATTCTGGACCTTGAGAAGGCGAATTTTAAGCTGCGAACTGAACTGAAGGAACAGGAATCCCAGTTAAAAAAACTGGAGCGACAGAAGAAAACCGATACCGAGGAATACCGGAAACTTTCGTTAGCCATAAGGTCAAACACTGCCGCCGTTACTGAAAACGATGCCAGTATAAAAAAACTAACATCTGAGCTTAGCCTGGCCGACAAAACAATGGGGCAGTTGCGCACTGAAGCTACAATGCTCCAGGCAACCTTACGCCATTTAGTTCCGGGTACGGCAGACTTTGAAAAATACAACGCCGAGCTGGGCAAAGTCACTGCCAGGATGGACGAGCTCAAAGGCAAGGGTAAAGAAGCCAGCTGGAGCATAGGCGGCCTGGCCGATAAATTTAACCGATACGCTGCCCTGGGTGCATCGGTTATTGCCGCGGGTACCGGTATGGTGCTCTCTGTACAAAAAATACTCGACTTTAACGGTAAATTGTCTGATTCATATGTAAATGTGCAAAAGACCACCGGCATGACCAGGAAAGAAGTAGACGAACTTTCCAAATCATTTGGCCTGCTTAAAACACGTACCTCCCGTGCCGACCTTTTAAATATTGCGGCCGTAGGCGGGGAACTGGGAGTTGCAAAGGAAGAAATTGCCAGCTTCGTTAAAGTAATGAACAAATCGGCCGTTGCCCTGGGCGATGCCTTTGAAGGCGGTCCTGAAGTAGTGGCCAATAAGTTGGGAAAAATTAAAGGGCTGTATGAAGAACTGCGCAACAGTGGTGTTGAACCGGCATTTGAAAGCGTTGGATCCGCTTTAAATGAACTGGGGGCCGATGGTACCGCCAGCGCCCATAACGTGGCAGAGTTTGTCCAGGCTGTGGGCACAATCCCCGGAAAGCTCAAGCCTTCTATCCAGCAGGCGCTTGGCCTGGGTGCAGCTTTTGAAGAAAGCGGCCTTATGGCTGAAATTGCCGGAAATAATTACGGCAAATTAATCGGCATTGCTTCCCTTGATTACGCTGCTTTCGCAAAGGTAATGGGCCGCCCGGCAGAAGAACTGAAACAACTCATCAATACCGACCCTACAGAATTTTTCCTGCAGTTTGCACAATCGCTTAAAGGGCTGGATGCGACAGAACTTTCTAAAATACTGGATTATCTGAAGCTGAACGATCAGCAGGTAAAACAGGTGTTGGGCGCGGCTTCAGACAACGTGCAGAAGTTCCGGGATAAAATAAGCCTTGCCGGTACTGCCATGAGCGAGGCCACATCGCTTACCGAAGAATATGACTTGAAAAACAACAACCTGGCAGCAACGCTCGAAAGGTTGAAAAAAAACGGTTGTGGGCTGGTTTACTTCAGATAGCGTGGTGGCATTCATTACTTCGGCGGTAGACAAGTTTGCAAAATTTGTGGGCGCTATCGAAGATACCGGTGGCGGAATGACCGCTTTCCGGAACACACTTGTTTTTTTGGCGAAGGCTATTGTTGTTGTGTCATCCGCCCTGGTTACCAATGTAACATGGATGAAAATCATCGCCCTTACCACAACCGAAGCCTGGCAGGCATCAAAACTATATACGCTGGGCTTAAAAGCAAAGGTTGTAATGGAAAATATTGGCATTGTGGCGTCTCAGGCCTATGCCGCCGTAACCATGCTATTAACCGGGAATATTAAGGGTGCAACACAGGCCATCCGGGTAATGGCCACAACAATGAAAACCACGCCGTGGGGATTGGTTTTAAGCCTCGTGGCGGCTGTGGCGGCTGCATACATTGTCTTTGCCGACAGTGAGGATAAAGCCACCAGACAGGCCAAAATGTTTAATGATGTAATTGCCGATGCCGCAATTGAAGTGAAGAAAGAAAAAGACGCGCTGGCCATGCGCCTGAAGGTTGCAAATGACATGAACCGGTCTGAAAAGGACCGCAAAAGAGCCCTGGAGGAAATCATCGCGCTGAACCCGGAAATGCTGAAAGGCCTTACCCTGGAAAATATCGCAACCAAGGAGGGTAAAAAATTGCTTGATGAATATATCGTTGCCCTCGAAAAATCTGCCAGGGCAAAAGCGGTGGCCTCTAAAATTACAGAACTGTACGGCCAGTTGCTGGACGTGGAAAAGTCAAGCCTTAAGGATAACATCAGTTATATGGAGCAGCTGTGGAATGTTGCAAAAACTGGTGGCGGCACAATGCCCGGTAGCACCGCATATGCAATTTTACAAACCGCGCTAAAAAATAAAGAGGGCGCAAAACAGGAAATACAGGAAGTAATAGACCAGCTTTTAAAAGAGCAGGCCGCTAATTACACTGCAAAAATAGAAGTGGATGCCGACCCTAAAGGTACGGCCACACTTCCCGGCGATGCAGGAAAAGACAAAGCCAGCGAGCGCGCCGCTGAGAAAGCCCGGAAACTTCGCGAAAAATCACGCAAGGAAGCACAGGATGAGGCAAAAAAAGCCATTGAGGATAATTTAGACCTGGAGCGCAAGGCCATTGATGACCGCCTGGCGCTAATGACTGAAGGTTTTGATAAGGAAGAAGCCCTGTAGAATGAAAACCACAGGCGAAAACTGGCTGATTTGCAAAAAGAATTGATAGAGCAGTCGCAGCTGGACCAGGTAGACGCTAAAATTCAGGACCCCAATGCCGATAAACTTACCAAGGCATACTGGAAGCACGTAAAAGAAGCCTGGAGAGAGAAAAACGCGCACATCAACAACCTTATTGAAATAGAGGAGAGCAGGCATACACTGGCGCTCGAAACGATTTACACAAAAGCCGAATCAAAAAGGCTTCAGGATATACAGGCCGATTTTGACCGTGAGGCAATGCTCAGGCAGGCAGCACATAATACAGAGCTTGCCCGGATAGGCAAATCGCGCAAGGAAATTGAGGACGAATTCAACAAGCAGTACTTTGCCGACGGCGTATCTGAAGCCGAGCAGAAACGCCTGAAACAACAGTTGGCCACCGACCTTGCCGCATTGTCCCATCGGGAAAAAGCAAAACAGGACTTGCAGGATAAATTCAATCAGGAAGAGTACGACAACCTTATTGCGCACCTCAAAAACCTGCTTGCGGCCAAAGAAGAAATTTTTGCAGACAGGAACAGTAAAATCGAATTTGAATTACTGACGGATGCCGAGAAAAAAGCGGTTGAAGATGATTTTTTAAGTGCGGATTTGGCGGTAGTTGTACGCCAGTCTTTAGGTGATGCCCATGGTTCAGTATGGGTACACCCGTTAAAAGTTTGTGTCATAACGGTAGTTTTACATTGTCGTTTGATAAAAGCTACACGTCTCGAAAGTGAATAAAAAAAGCCGAAACCCCTTTTGGGAGTGGGTTTCGGCTAAGGGTGGAATACCGGGCTCGAACCGGCGACCTCTAGAACCACAATCTAGCGCTCTAACCAACTGAGCTAAAACCACCATCTGTTTTGCGAGGGCAAATATATTACGTTATTGTTACGTTTGCAAGCAAAAAACATATTTTTTATATCAAATCTCCTAAGCTGTTCACTGCCAAATACCTTTCTACCGTAAAACCTTCGGCATACTCAGTATTTATAAGCCTGCCAAGGTCGGCTGCACGGTAAAGTATACTGTCCTTAAAGTTTTTTGTAGCTATGGGCGTAACCGGCTCATTGCTGTCAGGGTCATAAAACTGCGACTTATATGCCATAAGCGAGGCAACTTTTATATCCATAAAGCCGGTAACATCAACCACAAAATCGGGCTCCAGGTTTTTCCATTGTATATAGTGGTATACTAGCTTTGGCCTCCAGGCTTCCTGGTTTTCATCTTCCAAAACAGTTTCTATGCGGCGCAGGCCGGAGAGAAAACAGGCATCGCTAACCAGCTTGCTGCCTTTTCCATGGTCTATATGGCGGTCATCTACCGCGTTGGCAATAACAATTTCCGGTTGGTATTTGCGTATCATTTTTATCACCTCCAGCTGATGGGCTTCGTCATTGGTAAAAAATGCATCGCGAAACCTTAAGTTTTCCCTTATGGTAATGCCCAGTATTTTAGCGGCATCGGCGGCTTCTCCATCGCGTATATCGGCAGTACCCCGGGTGCCCAGTTCGCCACGCGTAAGGTCTACAATACCGACTTTTTTACCCAGTGAAATTTCTTTTGCCAGGGTTGCCCCGCAGCTAAGTTCCACATCATCAGGATGGGAACCAAAAACAAGTATATCGAGTTTCATGCTTTAAGTTTCTTAGCGGCTTAGCTACTTAGCTGCTTAGCCGATGCAAAGGTACAAAGTTTTTCAGAAGCCCTGTAGCCCAATCTAAAATCTAAAATCTCAAATCAGAGTGCCCGCCGCATTGTCATGCTTTTATTCACCGTTTCAAAAAATTCCTTTTCGGGGTCGCTGTTTTTAGTGATACCGCAGCCAACGAACAGTTGTGCATTTCCTGCTGACAACTTCATGCTGCGCAGGTTTACAAACAAGTCGGTTTTAGGTTGCCTGGTGGCAAAATCATGGTTCAGTTCGCCCAAAAAGCCACTGTAGTATTCCCGGTTATAGCCTTCATTTTGTAAAAGCCATTCCTTAGCTTGCTGTTTCGGTAGGCCGCATACTGCAGGCGTAGGGTGCAGCGTTTTAATTACATCGGCAAGGCTGACTGTTTCGCTAAGTTCTGCACTAATATCTGTTTTTATATGTACTATTCCCCCGGCCCTAAAGGTATAAGGCTCGGTTGTAACTACAGATTCCGAAAAAGGCTTCAGGTGATTCACTATATAATTGGTTACAAAAAGTTGCTCCTGCTGTTCCTTTTCCTCCCATACTGTAGTTTCTGCAGGGTTATACAGCTGCGTACCGGCAAGAGCTACCGTATGTACGGCATTATTTTCGACCTTAAGTAACTGTTCAGGTGTCGCTCCCATCCATAATCCACTTAACGGACTATAGAATACGTACCTGAACGCATTAGGGTACAATGCTAAAAGCTTTTTGTAGATGCCTTCCACACTGCTTACTGTCTCTACCGTTTCGGTACGGGATGCCACCAGCTTTTCAAAACCGTTATGCTTTATTACTTCGATACATTTGGTTACTAAAGCCTCAAAATCACGTTTTCCTTCAATATTTATTTCGGGAGCACGGGCGTGATTTGCAATAGTGCCATCGTTCTCCTTTACTTCAGCCACCACAATCTGCGCTTTATCATAAGGTATAAATACGGTTTCACCATCGGTAAAAGGCGCAAAGATAAATCCGCTGCCGTTCAATTCCGCGTTAGTAAAAGTTTCAGGTGTTGTTTGAAAAACCCCTGTAAGGCTGCTGCTGCCCGGCTTGGCATATACCGCAAACGGCAGCTTAGCCTCATATTGCTTTTTTAATTTTAAAAATATATCGGTCATCTAGTTGTTTGTTGAGATTGTCAGAAGTCCGAGGTCGGAAGTCCGATGCCTATTGCTGCAAACTGCGACTGAACACTGACTACTGACCGCTGCTTTTCTTCCTCGGCAGTATCATATTAGTAATCTTGCACAGCGATATCAGGCGGTCCTGTTCATCAGTTATTTTTATTTCCCACAGGTGTATGCTCCTGCCCTGGTGTACAATACGGGCAGTACCTGTAACCATGCCTTCGCGCTTGCTGCGCAGGTGGTTAGCCGATATTTCTATGCCGCGCACTTCCTGTACCTCAGGGTTTATAAACAGTAACGATGCCGCGCTGCCCACACTCTCGGCCAGGGCCACGCTTGCCCCGCCGTGCAGTAAGCCCATAGGTTGGTGTACGGTTGGGTTTACAGGCATAGTAGCCTGCAGGAAGCCCTCGGCAGCATCAGTATATACAATGCCCAGTGTTTCCATAAGGGTATTTTTGCTATAGTCGTTGCACAGTTTAAGCGCTCTTTCTTTATCAAATGCCATTTGGTAAAATATTTTTGCAAAAATACGAAAGTATGGAATGCGAATGACGCGGATTGAGCGGACGGGCGCGCATTTATTTGACTTATGTATAAACTAAAACCTCCGCGACAGCGTTTACTTACTGACTAATAAAAATTTTAGCTATTTTTACCAAAAATTGTTATTTGCTATGCGCCAACTTATATACCTGCTGCTCATTGGTTTTTGTATTACGCTGTCATCCTGCCGGGATGATTTTGAATTTAAGCCCAGCAGCGGCGGTTTAGAATTTAGCCGCGATACCGTATACTTAGACACGGTGTTTACTAACATTGGTTCAAGCACATACACGCTAAAAGTATACAACCACAGTAATGAGGATATCAGCATACCCAGCATAAAACTTGGCCAGGGCCAAAACTCTAAATACCGCCTTATGGTAGACGGTATTCCCGGAAAAGAATTCAGCAATGTAGAGCTACTGGCAAAAGACAGCATGTTTGTGTTTATTGAAACCACAATAGATTATACAGAGTATGCCAATAACTCCACAACATTTTTATATACCGATAACATACAGTTTAGCAGCACGGGCGAAACGCAGAAGGTAGAATTAGTTACATTGGTGCAGGATGCATACTTTCTATACCCGCAACGCGACCAGGAGGGAAACTATGAAACCATACCATATAACGATACGTTAAATGTATATGGCTTTAACCTTGACCATTTAGACCATGATGACGAATACCACTGGAATAACACAAAGCCTTATGTAATATATGGGTATGGGGCGGTACCCACCGGCGAAACCCTTACGGTAGATCCCGGCGCGCGCGTACATTTTCATGCCGATTCAGGGCTTATTATAAAACAGGGCGGCAAGCTGGTAGTTAACGGTGGCCTTTCCAACACCGATGCAATGGAAAATGAGGTGATTTTTGAAGGCGACCGCCTGGAAACTGATTTTGCCGACATACCCGGGCAGTGGGGCGCTATAATTGTAATGTCTGACCAGGAAAATACCATAAACCACCTTACCCTTAAAAATGCGGGTGTGGGCATACTCGCGCAGGCACAACAAGCGGGTATTTTCCCTAAGCTTACCATAAATAACAGCCAGATATATAACTGCGCTAACTTTGGCATTCTCGCTGTGGGCGCTACAATCTCAGGGGAAAATTTTGTGGCTAATAACGCAGGCACGGCAGCAGTAGCGTTTACACGTGGCGGTACCTATAACTTTAAGTATAGCACATTCGGTAATTATTTTAACAGCTACAACCAGGTGCCATTGCTGCTAAACGATTACCAGCAGGTAAGCGAAACTGCCATAACCGTGCAGGACCTTACGGCCAATTTTGAAAACTGCATTATGTATGGCTCATCAAACCTAAGTGTCTCAATGGAAAAAGTTGAGGGTGGTGGTACGGACTTCCATATTAATTACCGCAACTCCCTGCTAAAATTAATAGACTTGGGCAACCAGCTTAATAGCAACCCATTGTATCCGGGTACTGCAAATGCAGCTGATACTACAAATATGGTAGAATATACCGCATGTAAAATTGCTACCAACACCACTGACAATAAGCCCGATTTTATAGATGCACCTAACAACAAGCTACAGCTGATAACCGGTACTGAAGGAGATGGCCCCGAAGGCACGGCAGACCCTGAAGTTGATACGTTATTTACTACAGATATTACCGGCACCACCCGAAGCAGCACTCCGGATATGGGCGCGTATGAAAGTGTACCTGCTGAGGATTAACATATTATTACGATAATATTGTAGCTTTTTTCATAATTTTAGGGTGAAACATTCTAATAAACAAACCATTATGAAAAAAGTAATCTTAGGTGGCACTTTAGCCCTCCTTTGCCTTACCGGCTGCAAAAAAGAGACGGAAACCAATACGGTTACCAAAACCGATACTATTGTAATAACGGAAACTGATACTGTACCCAAGCCTGTAGATACGGCTGAAGTAAACAGGGCGTGGGCAGAATATATGGCCCCCGGAGAAATGCACAAGCTCCTGGCCGAAGAAACCGGCACATGGGATGTAACCATGACGTTTTGGGAAGGACCCGATGCTAAAGCCGAAACCGCCAGCGCTACCGCTAATGTAAATATGGTATTGGGCGGCCGTTACCAGGAAGCGATTTACAATGGTAATATGATGGGTATGGACTGGCAGGGTAAAAGTACGGTTTCTTATAACAACAAGACCGGGATGTTTACCTCAACATTTATAGACAATACCGGTACAGGCATGATGGTAGCCAAAGGGCATTATGATGAAGGGGTAAAAGCCATAATCTCTACCGGCGAAATGGCCGACGTTGTTACCGGTAAGCCTGTAAAATTCCGGGAGGTGTATACCTTTGTAGATGGCAAAACCCGAAAAATGGAAACGTTTGATAAAAAAGACGGGCTTAAGGAATATAAGAGTTTAGAAATTGTAATGAAGAGAAGGTGATTCGCATTGCTGTGCTATAAATCAAAATAACCGTAGTGTGGGCTACGGTTATCTCTTCGGTCAGGTGATTGGTGGCACAGCGAGGTGAGCGCCGTACCTGGTATTATGGGGTGTATTGACCTGCTATATATAGAATTCGGTATCCCAGTTTTTTAGTAACCAAAATGTAATCTCTTTTTTGTCTTTAATATTAATGGGCAGGTGGTTATAAATAAGGCTCTCGGCTTTTTTAAACGACATTAGGCTCGAAAGGTTTTGCGAACTGAAAAAATCGTTTATAAAACGCAGTATCTCTGCGCCGTTAGTACGGTCAAGCGTTTTTTTATTTTTAAGCGATGTATTGCTTACAGCCTCCCATTTGTAAGTGTAGGTAAGGCATTCTTTATCGAAACCCTGTTTGTATTTTATTGTAAACATACGTTGGCTATCGCTTAAAGTTATTGTCAAGCCAAACCATTACATCATAATGTGTTTTTACTGTATAGGGAAGGAGAGTTTTTATTTCCCATTCCAGTTTTTTTGCCGTTATGGGCGACATCCATCCTTTATAATCCATGTACCGGCTTACAAAAACCAGTATTTCAGTTATTTCCTTCCAGTTAAATAGCCTGTCATCAGGAAAAGCCATTGCCTTTTTCGATATGCTTTCTGCCATAACCCTATGGTCTGATCGCTTTATAAATGAAATCCTTAAATTCATAATCTGATTGGTTTTGTATGCGGTACAAATATTAAAAATTTGTTAAACGCGTTTTAGCGTGAAATTACCTGAATTATCAAATCAGGTAATTTTACCTACTACTTGCATAGTATAATAAATTGCAGTTATTTAGTAAAAAATGATGCTCATGAAAAAATTACTGCTTTTCTTTTTACTTATATGCTGCGTACCGGCAATAGCGCAAAGCGAAGGACAAAGCTTTTGCGGGGGCGACGAAGACGGAAATTACTTTCCGCTTATTAAAAAGAAAAAGTTGTTATGGTCTGACACCTGGTACGTTGAAGAATATAAAGGCGATATAACCCTAAATGGAAAGACCTATAAAGCCTTTAGGCAAAGCTGGAAAAACGGCACCATAGATCACATGTACCTTAGGGAGGAAGATGGTAAAGTCTTGCAATATGATGCCTGCTGCGAAACGGAAACCGTGCGTTACGACCAGTTTTTTGAGCAGGGCCATACCTGGCAATCTGAAAAAAAAGACGTAACCTATACCCTGCTTTCGTATCATGCCGAATTGCAAACCCCTTACTGCAATTACAGCAACCTTATGGCGGTTGAGGCACGATATGAGAAGGTAACTTTTATATTTTATTACCAGAAAGGCTACGGCTATGTAGGTGCAAAAAATAGGGATAAAGTAATATCATGTGCTACACCGGAGTGGTAAATAAAGGTATAAAAAAACAGCCCCGGTAGTTACCGGGACTGCTACATTACTTAGGTATTAAAATCGGTTATTTTACTACAAGCCTGTAGTTTTTCTCCCCGGCCCTTAGCATGTATACTCCCGCCGAAAGCCCATCAATGGCAATGGTGTTTTCGCCTTTAGTTATGGCATGGGTGCTAACCAGGGCGCCACTGATGCTGAAGATATTCAGTTCAGTATCTTTATCAGAAACAAACTTCACAACGCCGTGTGCCGGGTTAGGGTACAGCTCCGGAGATGAAAGGATGGTAACTTCTTCTGATGCGCTATCCGGTGCTGCCATGCGCGCGCCCACATTCTGAAAGTTAAGCCAGTTAATGTTAAAGCCATTAGTTACAGCATAAAACCTTAGCGTTTGGTTGCCGGCAGGCAGGGTTATACTTGTGGTAACCGTTTGCCAGGTTTGCCATCCGCCCGTATTAGGCACGTTGATGGTAGCCAGTGTAGTACCTCCGCTGTTGCGAATCTGGAATGATGTACCGGCATACAGGCTGCTTACACGTGCCTGCAGCGTATAGGTTTTCGCGGTGGGCGAATTTACTTTATAGTCCATCCAGTCACCAGCCTCTATCCAGCCTACATTAAGGCCGCCGCCGGTATCGCTTGTGGCCTCAGTTTGTATACCGCTCATTGCAGTATATGCTTCAGATTCTACTTTAGCAGGAAGCACCACATAGCCTGCTGTACTTTGCGATGCGGAACCACAAACTTCAAATTCGTAAAGAGAATATCCGTAAGGTATGGTGCGGGCAGTACCCACCATCCTAAGGTAGCGGTACTCGCCGTTTATACCGTCTTTAATATCAATACGGTGATCTACAGAGGTCATGTTGGTGCGGGTGTCTAACAACGTCCAGTTGGTACCGTCTACACTTCCGCTCAGGGTATAATCTTTAGCGCTCGCAGCCTCCCAGTCAAGGGTGATTTTATCTACGTGGCTTACAATACCAAGGTCTACTGTGTAGGTTTGAGGGTCGGCAAAGGCACTCTCCCATCGTGAACCATGGTTGCCGTCTATAGCCGCAGGGATGCTTGTACCACCCGAAGTAGCGGTAGCCGATACCGGAGATAAGCCATAGCAACCCGCAGGCTGCTGGCCTGTTGCAGGCAGTGTAGGGTAAGTAACCAGCGTGCGTGCGGGTACACTAAAGGTAGCCACTACCCCATTGCTGTTGTTGTAAATGGTACAGGTTTTTGCCGTAGCGGTAGGGTTATAAGCCACCGCGTAAGTAAAGACGCCTGAGGCATTTTCAAACACACTGCTTTGTGGGAAATCGGTCCTGAAGTTTTCAGAGAAATAGCCAAGGTTTTGCTGGGCATGCGCGTAGTAGTAGGTCATCCCCCCTGTTTCATCCCTCATGATATAGTTATCGCTCGTTGGAGCAAATGAAGCCATGTTATTAGCGATATAGGCAGTTGTGTATTGCGGGTTAGACAACAGCTTAAAGCCAAGCGCCACGTTAGCCCAGTCGCGGCCAAACTGGTATTCGGTAGTATAGCCGTCTACAGCCTGTGCTTCGGTTTTCATATTGGTATATTCTGTATTCGCCCAGCTCCTGTCGCGTGCCAGGTAGCGGAAGCCCGGGTTTACCGGAAGGTACTGTATGCCGTGGATGTGTACAGGGCTGGCACTAAAGTAAGTGCCATAGGCCATACCGCCATTAAACAATATTCCTACTATGTCATGCGTATAATTGGATGGGAAAATCCTGTTTTTCCAGTCAAACCAATATTCCAACGTAGCATACGATTCGGCTGAATAGCCAAATGCCGCCACATCCCTTATCGATTCATCGTTAAGCATATCGCCTAACTGGAATAAGCCAGTCCAAGACTGCATCGCTTCAGAGGTAGATTCCTGGTTGTTACCGGTGCCCGAGCTGGTACCACCGGCATAGCTGTGGCCTATCCATGGGTCAAACGTGCGCAGGTACGGCAGGAAGGTGTCACTGCGGTTCCAGTTGGCATATTGTTTTGCCACCACTTTTATCATGTCGCCGTAATCGGTAAGGAACTGCGGGTCTACCATGCCATACAGCGCGCAGGCCTGTATTAAATAGCCATAATGGAAATGGTTATCGGTAAACTGCGATGAACCGTACGATTCGTCAAAACCTACCACAGCTTTCCATCGGTCGTAACGTGCAAAAAACTTGCTGGTTTCACCCGGTGTATAGGTAAGCCAGTCTACCAGCGCCGCCCTTGTTTTAGCCTTAAGCGACTCGTATGCCTGGTGGTTCATTTCTTTAGCCATAAGCATATACTTGGCGTAGTTAACCAAATCTTTACCGCCCCAGTAGGTATCACCACCGTAACCCTGCTTTTTACTAAAAGTGGTAAGCAGGTCAAACATCACGTTTGCATCATACGGTGTTGCATCGGCAGTATTTCGGTACGGTGCATTATAGTTTGGCAATATTCCTTTAAAATCGTAAGTAAAGGTAAAGCTTGTACCCGTAGCGGTTTTTAAAGTGCCGTGTGTAGTAGTGTAGGTATTTGTGGCAAAGCTAACCGTATTAGCCGCATCAAGGTACAGGTGTGGCAAAAAGCCCTGAACGGTGCTGCCATTTGCCTGGCCTTTAAGGTTGGTAGTGGTTACATTCCACGTGGTGGCAACTTTACCGGTAGATGCCGTATAGTCATAATTTACCTGAGTATTTGTAACACGGTTAAAGGCGTAGGTTTCGTACGTAGTAAGCTCAGCTGGGTTGTGCAGTGCCGATACCACAAAAAAGCTGTTAGTGTTACCGGTATTGATAACCAGCTTTTCTACCTGCGAAGAGTCGCTTGACCAGCGTGTACCAAGGTCGCCGTCGGTTAGCAGGTTTGCGGTAAACGCTCCTTCGTAAGACGATGCTGTAGCCGTTTTGTTAAGCGAAAGCAATGTATTGGTATTATACACCTGCAATTCGTACAGCGAAAAGGCATAAATAGTCCCACGCTCGTTTAGGGTAACACGCACGTAGCGCGCTGTGGTATTAGCAAAGGTTACACTGTCACTGCCGCCGTCGCCATTGGTAATATTGGCAACCGATGTCCAGGTGGTTCCGTTTGTAGACGTTTGTATGGTGTAGCCTTTAGCGTATGCGGTTTCCCATGTAAAGTTTACTTTGTTAACGGTTTGGCTCGTGCCAAGGTCTACCTGCACATACTGCTGGTTTTGGATAGCAGCTGATACGGTGCCACCCGGCATGTGGATACCAAAGTAGCGGCCGTCGCTTTGTACTACAAATGAGGCAGTTGTAGGAAAGGTAAGCGGCGCGCCCGCAGCGGTAAGGTAAGTGGCCCCGGCGGTAAATGAAAGCTCAGGGTTAATACCTGTGGTTTGCAGCCAAACGAACGGCACACCGTGCGCCATGGTTACATCAATGTTCTTAGTAGCACCGGCATTGGGCATGCCCATTACCACTGCCCAGTCGTTCCAGTCTTTAGCAATGGCTTTTTCCGGTGTGTAACCCGTGGCTTTTACCTGTAACGCTGTACCGGGCAGCAGGTTATCACCATTAGCGGCAAACGTTGTAGGAAAATAAATACTTGGCCCGAAATTGTCGGCATCTACCATTAATGGATACGCCCACAATTGCCCGCTGTACTGTTCTACCAAAAGGCTGGTCCACCAGTCATTTGTTGGGATGGGCCTTGTTTCGCCTGACTGTACATAAATGGTCTGGTCGTTAATAAAAGGGAAGATGTCTCCCACCCCATCGTTGTTCCAGTCTACATTTTCAGACGCGGGCGTGGAAGAAGCATAGCTGCCTGCCCCAACCGCTACCGGTGTCTGGGCCGCGGCCTGCCATCCCCCGATGGCGAGCGCCGCGATACACAAATAGATTTGTTTCATAAAAATAAAGTTTAGAATAGTTGTATTTGAAAAAAATTGATTTTTAAATAATTGTATTTAATATCTTAATTTTATAATTATTCAATATTCAAACACGAAATCATTACGAATTTATCAATTATTTGATTGGATTTACACAATAACACCACATCAGTACTACAGTGTGTAGTATTGTATAGGCAGGGGGATTATTAAAAAAGTGGGGCATTTACGTTATTCCGCTGTACATCGGCAATTGCAGTGGCGACCTATACAAGCCGTAAACCTGAATAAACGAAAACGTTTTCTTTAAAAACTTTAAACGATGCGGTAGCGTGTTGAGGAATATGTGCTTTTAATCGTATTTTTAAGGGGCTTTAGAGGTTGTTATTTTCAGGGAATAAATAAAATGGAGCAGGTTTAAACAATTATTTTGTTTAAACCTGCTCCATTTTATTTATTAAAAAGTAATTTAGATATGTAATTCTAAATCAATTTATCCTTCCGATTTTTTGCTCTTTGCCCTCCACGCTTTTTTTATAGCTACATAGTCTATAGTAAAAGCAGGGTCCTGTTTTACAAGGCGGTGTTCTTCAAATGCTTTTATCAATATGCCCTCTATCAGGTAATCTTCAGGCACCGCACCGGGGCTGTAGCCGGTTTTCAGGTTTATTTTAAAGACACGCGCCACCCGGTTGCTCCAAAATGCCTTCCAGCCGCTTTTTTGCTCCTTAATAAGGTCGAAGGTGGTTTTGCCGGTTTGGCGGTAAATAAGCTTTACCAATATCTGCCCCTCTTTATGCGATAATTTTTTAAGCTGGCCTTCAAATTCATCCTGCAGGTAATTCTCTACCATCTTGGCATAGCGCTTCTTTTCCTTTTCAGATTTTAGCTTTGCCATGTTGGCATTTAGCGCATTAAGCCGCTCTGCGCCTACTTTTGCATACGGGTACACTTTCAGCACACGGCGGCGCAGCAGGTACAGCTGCTTTTTATCCTCTTCGGTAAGCGAATCCTTTACATTGCTTATCACAATTTCCCGCAGCTGGGCGTTAATTAAAATTGAGTCGGCAGCTATGCTATCCTGCTCCGTAACCTGCGCCGATGCGCAAAGCCCCGAAAACAAAAACAAAACCACAAATAAAAGCGCTTTCATCTTCATAAATTTGTATCCAAATGTATATATAATTCTATAACTCTGCTATGTTATTTATATTTTAGCCAAAAATTAAATTTATGTCTTCAAAAACCATACTAAACGATGCTTCAATGGCATTTTTAGAGCAATACTTAAACAACCCGTCTCCTACCGGCTACGAAAGCGAGGGCCAGAAAATATGGATGGAATATCTTAAACCCTATGTTGATACCTTTATTACAGATACCTACGGCACAGCGGTAGGTGTTATTAACCCCGATGCCCCTTACAAAGTGGTGATAGAAGGCCACAGCGACGAAATTTCATGGTATGTAAACTACATTACCGATAACGGTTTGATATACGTTATACGCAACGGCGGCAGCGACCACATGATAGCGCCCAGTAAGCGTGTAAACATACATACTAAAAACGGCATTGTAAAAGGTGTTTTTGGATGGCCGGCCATACACACCCGCAACCGCAGTAAAGAGGAGCCTGCAAAAATAGAGACCATATTTATAGACCTGGGATGTTCTACCAAAGAAGAGGTAGAAAAACTGGGAGTGCACGTGGGTTGTGTTATTACCTACCCTGATGATTTTATGGTGCTTAACGAAAATAAATTCGTTTGCCGCGCCATAGACAACCGCATAGGCGGCTTTATGATTGCCGAAGTAGCCCGACTGCTTAAGGAAAATGGCAAAAAATTACCGTTTGGCTTATATATAACAAATTCTGTACAGGAAGAGGTGGGCTTAAGGGGTGCCGAAATGATTACTAAAACACTTCGCCCTAATGTTGCCATTATTACCGATGTGTGCCACGACAGTACGACACCTATGATAGACAAACGTATTGAGGGCGAAACCCAGATAGGCAAAGGCCCGGTTATTACCTATGCCCCTGCAGTACAAAACAACCTGCGCGAACTTATACTGGATACTGCACATAAAAACGAAATCCCTTTCCAGCGCCTGGCATCGAGCCGTGTAACGGGTACCGATACCGACGCTTTTGCTTACAGTAACGGCGGTGTGGCCTCGGCACTTATATCACTGCCATTGCGCTATATGCACACCACAGTAGAGATGGTGCACAGGGATGATGTTGAAAACGTAATTAAATTAATTTATGAAACGTTGCTGAATTTAGAGAATGAAGAAAGTTTTTCTTACTTTAAATAAAATCCCGGGATGAGGAACTTTTTCGAACAAACCGCACCATTCTGGATAGTAACACGTGGCATCATTTTAATTGTAATTGCCATTTGGCTGTGTAAAGTCGACTGGCCTTTGCTTCATATTATGAGCATTATGTTTTAATAGTATGTATTAGCATTGCTTATTTTTTAATGGAGGCGGCATTACTATTCCATGAAATTAAACGCGATAAGCTTCCTTATCTGACACGCACCTTTGCAGGTGGGTTATCCTTACTTATCGGATTTTCTTTCGTACTGATTGCTTCTATAACTGCAAAGTTTTACCTGCTGATTGTTACGATATAGATGATTGTATTTGGACTTTATGATATATTGATGATAGGCGGCTATAAAGTAGAAGGCGAAGAATAACTTTTTATTATACATACCAAATCCCGTACGGTTAACCGCTACGGGATTTTTTGCGTTAAATTATTTCTAAAATGTATTAAGCATCATAATCATCATTTCTTTTAGTAAGGAATAGTTGTAAATTTATGTTACAAAACAACACATCAACATGGCGTTTACAGATTACTATAAAGTGATGGGGCTTGATAAGACAGCCGCTCCGGAAGATATAAAAAAGGCCTATAAAAAACTGGCCCGCAAGCTGCACCCCGACCTGAACCCTGACGATAAGGAGGCCAACCAAAAATTCCAGCAGCTAAATGAGGCTAACGCCGTATTGAGCGACCCCGAAAAAAGGGCAAAATATGACCGCTACGGTAAGGACTGGGAGCGTGGCGAAGAGTATGAAAAATACCAGCAGCAGCAAAACCAGCAACGTGCTTACTCAGGAGGCAGTGGCGGATTTGAAGGCTTTGGCAATGACTTTAGCGGAGGAGATTTTTCTGATTTTTTCGGGTCGATGTTCGGCGGGCGGCAAGGAGGCAATTCACGCAGCCGGGCAGGATACAAAGGCCAGGATTATAACGCTGAAGTTAACCTTACCCTTGATGAGGCTTACACTACGCACAAACAAACTTTTACTGTAAACGGAAAAAGCCTGCGCATTACAGTACCGGCAGGTATAGGCGACGGGCAAACCATAAAACTGGGTGGGCAGGGCGCCCCCGGTACAAACGGCGGGCCTGACGGCGACTTATATATTACATTTAATGTTGCCAACACGGCCGGCTTTAAACGAACCGGAGACGACCTCTATACAACCAAAGAGCTTGACCTTTATACCGCGATACTGGGCGGAGAGATTTTTGTAGACACAATGGCCGGTAAAATTAAACTAAATGTTGCCCCAGGTACCCAGAATGGCACAAAAGTGCGGCTGAAAGGAAAGGGCTTTCCCATATATAAAAAAGAAGGAGAATTTGGCAACCTGTATGTAACCTACCAGGTGCTGATACCTGAAAAACTAACAGATAAAGAGAAAGAACTGTTTACCGAACTGGCAGCAATTGCCAAAAAAGACTAAGCATGGAAAATACCGAACTTATACCCTTAGATACGTTTAGCATCCATTACCATGTGGAAGCATCATTTATAAACGCGCTGTATGAATTACAGGTTGTGGAGATTATAACACATGAAAATGTAGCCTATATCGCCGTGAGCCACCTGCCCCATTTAGAAAAACTGATACGACTGCACAACGATTTTAAGCTGGATAGCGAAGCTCTGGCGGTAGCGGTACACCTGCTGGATAAAATAGGCAGCCTGCAGACAGAGCTAAACACATTGCGCAGCAGGCTTAATTTATATGAATAAAAAACTCCCGTAAGCCTTAAACTTACGGGAGTTTTTTATTCAGCATCTTAGCTTCTTAGTCGCTAAGCAGCTAAGCCGCTCAGTAGCTTAGCTGCTCAGAAGCTCAGAAGCTTTACTAAGAATACATTTTCTTCCTCAATTCCTGTACTTTAGGGTCGTCAAGGTAATCGTCAAAGGTCATATAGCGGTCTATAACACCTTTAGGTGTAATTTCTATTACCCGGTTTGCAACGGTTTGCGCAAATTCGTGGTCATGCGTAGTAAACAGTACCGAGCCCTTAAAGTTTTTAAGCGAGTTGTTAAACGCGGTAATACTCTCAAGGTCAAGGTGGTTTGTAGGCTCATCAAGCATCAGCACGTTTGCACGGAGCATCATCATGCGGCTTAGCATACAGCGCACCTTTTCACCACCCGACAGTACACGGCCGGTTTTAAGGGCTTCCTCGCCGCTAAATATCATCTTGCCCAAAAAGCCACGCACATACACCTCATCGCGCTCTTCTTCGGTCTTAGCCCACTGGCGCAGCCAGTCAACTAATGTTAAGTCATTTTCAAAAAACGCGTGGTTATCTGCCGGTAGGTAACTTTGGTTGGTAGTTATACCCCACTCAAAAGTACCGCTGTCGGCTGTCATGTTACCGTTCAGTATCTCATAAAACGCAGTTGTAGCACGGCTGTCTTTACTAAAAACAACGATTTTGTCGCCTTTAGCCATATTGAGGTCTACATCTTTAAACAGCACTTCGCCCTCTACCGATGCCGAAAGGTCTTTTACGTTAAGTATCTGGTCGCCGGCCTCGCGCTCCTGTTCAAAAATAATGGCGGGGTAACGGCGGCTTGATGGCTTGATATCGTCAACTTTAAGCTTTTCAAGCATTTTTTTACGGCTGGTAGCCTGCTTACTTTTAGCAACGTTTGCGCTAAAGCGCATAATAAACTCCTGAAGCTCTTTCTTTTTTTCCTCAGCTTTTTTATTCTGCTGCGCACGCTGACGGGCGGCAAGCTGGCTCGACTCATACCAGAAAGTGTAGGTACCCGAATACTGGTTTATTTTACCAAAGTCAATATCTGAAATATGTGTACATACGGCATCCAGGAAGTGCCTGTCGTGCGATACTACTATAACGGTATTATCATAATTTGCCAGGAAGTTCTCCAGCCAGGCAATGGTTTCAAAGTCAAGGTCATTGGTAGGCTCATCCATTATCAGCACGTCCGGGTTGCCAAAAAGCGCCTGTGCCAATAGCACACGCAGCTTAAGCTTACCGTCCATATCTCCCATAAGAGTATAGTGGTGCTCGTCGCCTATTCCTAAGTTAGACAGCAATGTAGCAGCATCAGAATCAGCATTCCAGCCATTCATTTCCTCAAAAATTACCTGTAACTCCCCTACGCGCTCGCTGTCTTTATCGCTAAAATCAGGCTTCAGGTATATTTCATCCATCTCCTTTTTAACGGCATACAGGGTTTTGTTGCCCATCATTACCGTTTCAAGCACAGTTTGCTCGTCAAACATATTGTGGTTCTGGTTCAGCACGCTCATACGCTTGCCCGGCTCCAGGTGCACGTGACCAGATGTTGGGTCTATTTCTCCCGCAAGTATTTTAAGGAATGTAGACTTACCGGCTCCGTTAGCGCCAATAATGCCGTAGCAGTTGCCTTGTGTAAAGGTGGTGTTTACTTCGTCAAACAATATTCTTTTGCCGAACTGTACCGACAGGTTTGAAACTGATAGCATGTATAAAAAATTTTTGCAAAAATATAAAAAAATAACTGCCTGTGCCACCCCTGCCCGCACAACATACGTTATGCGTAATTTAACTATGCTTTAACAACGTTACCAAAAGATTACAAATATTTTTGCATGTTGCATAATTAGCAAATCAGGAATGTATAAATTCTACAAGTTTACCTTACTACTCACACTACTTGTTATTCTTTCTTCCTGCGGGGGTAATGATAACTATACCGCTTACTTTGCCGGCCAGGTTAAAAACCCGCGCCTGCCCTACCTGCTGTTTAGTAACGGTAATACTATAATAGATACCATAAAACTCGACAAAAATAATCGTTTTTTTGTAAAATTCGATTCGCTTGCTCCCGGCCTTTACACCTTTAAGCATGAGCCTGATTACCAGTTTGTATACTTTGAGAAAAATGACAGCCTTACTGTAGCCATTGATGCCGGCAAGTTTGACGAATCGATAGTATTTAGCGGCCGCGGAGACAGGAAAAATAATTTTTTGATGGAGCAGTACCTGCTTAGCGATACTGACAGAAAAAATTCCTATGCTTTATATGCCAATGATTGTAAGGGATTTATTAAAACCATCGACTCGTTATACAAATTGAGGAAAACCTTTTATGAAAAAAATAAAGATGACATAGCGTGGAGCGATGAGTTTGATTTTTTTGCGTTGAACAGGCTTAACCTTAATTATTATACAAAAAAAGAATATTATCCTTATATACACGCACGACGAACAGGAAAAGATATACGGCCGGAGTTGCCAAAGGATTATTATGAATTCCGCAAGGGAATTGATTTTAACGACGCACGGCTGGCCAATTTTTCGCCGTTTATACGCTATAGTAACGGACTTATAAACAACCTTGCGTTTAGCAAAACCAAAAAACATGGCATTGTAAAAGAAAACACGCTACAGTACAACATTAACAGGCTTAATGTGGCAGATTCGTTATTTAAAAACCAGGATGTTAAAAATCAGGCACTTAACAATATTGCCTTTGCTTATCTCCTGGAAGACCAGAACATTGCAAACAACCAGAGATTTTTGCAGCGCTATGACGAGCTTTCTACTGATGACAGTAATGAAAACGAAATAAAGCAGATAAGCGCTGCTATAAAAAAGCTTAATCCCGGAAGTAAATTGCCGGATATTGGCCTTGAAGATTTAAATGGCAAACCTTTTAACATCGCTACAGACATTGATAAGAAAACGGTAATCTTTTTTTGGACAAGCTGTGCACATGTACAGGTTAGAAAGGTATATAACCGGGTTGCACAATTAAAAAAACAGCATCCTGACGTGGCATTTATAGCCATAAATGTAGATAATGATACAGAGTGGAAAAAAAACCTGCCCCTGCATGGAGCAGTCAACGCAGGGCATTTGCGCGCCACAGACTTTGAACAGCTAAGGCAGGAATGGGTTTTGACAAAAATTAACCGAACCATTATACTTAATGGCGACGGTACCATTAAAAACGCCTTTACTAACCTGCTGGACGAAACCTTTAGCAATTCGCTGTAGCTACAGGTTATTTGAATTTAGCAAATAATGGTTTGATTAGCGTAGGCGGCATTTAATTTCTTTCTGATAATTTTGTACAATAAAATTCACCTTTAAAATGAAATACAATTATTTAGGCAATACAGGGCTGCTTGTGTCAGAGCTATGTTTTGGCACCATGACTTTTGGCGGCAGGGGTATTTGGGAAAATATAGGCCGCACACAACAGGACGAAGTTAACGAACTGATGAAAACCGTTATACAATCAGGCATTAACTTTATAGATACCGCAAATGTATATTCTTATGGCGAAAGTGAAACCCTGCTGGGCCAAAGCCTTAAAGACATTGGCGCTAACCGCAATGAACTCGTTATAGCTACAAAAGTGCGGGGGCGTATGGACGAAAAACCGAATAGCATAGGCCTTAGCCGCTACCACATATTCAATTCGGTTGAAGAAAGCCTTGCAAGGCTGCAGCTAAGCCATATTGACATCCTGTATGTTCATGGCGTAGACAAACGCACGCCGGTAGCAGAAACCATGCGCGCGCTTAACGATATTGTGCTTTCAGGAAAGGTGCGTTATATAGCGGTATGCAACTGGCCGGCCTGGATGGTTATGAAGGCCCACGGCATAGCCGAAATGAACGGCTGGAATAAATTTATAGGGTTACAATATTATTATTCGCTTGCAGGCCGCGATATAGAGCGCGAAATAATGCCTTTTGCACAGGACCAGAACCTGGGCATTATGCCGTGGAGCCCGCTTGCAGGGGGCTTCCTCTCTGGAAAATACACACGTGAAACCGAAAAGACAGGGGGGCGCAGGGATACTTTTGACTTTCCTCCGGTAAATAAGGATAAGGCTTATGATATTATTGACGTAACTACTGAATTAGCTAAAACCTACAATGTATCTGCGGCACAGATAGCGCTTGCGTGGGTGAGGCAGCAGCCGGGAATTACCAGCACTATTATAGGCGCTAAGAACATAACACAGTTAGAAGATAACCTTAAATCTGTTTCATTTGACCTCTCTGCACAGGATCTGGCAAAAATTGATTCGGTAAGCGCACTGGCAAAAGAATACCCGCAATGGATGGTAGAGCGCCAGGGCGCGGACAGGTAACATAAACTACCTTTTAATATAAAACAAAAACGGTTACCTTTTCAGGGTAACCGTTTTTGTTTTATATGGTTAAACTTACTGTTTGTCTACAGATGTAAGGCAAACCTGCAATTCAGGCCTGGATACCGTAAAGCTGTGCAGCCATTCTATAAGCTGTTCCACTTCATAAGGCAATAACATTTTCAACGCTTTTTCTACTTCCTTACAAAAAAGTGATGCGTCAAAGCTTACGCTTTCTAACACTGTTTTTGTGTAACTAAACATGGATGCAGGCATACTATATATAATATTGAGGTTAGGTGATAAAGAACATGAACGCAAAATTATGAAAAATATTTCACGAAAACGAAATAGTTGGTAATTTTCTACAATTAAAAATTTAAAATATAGATTATTATAACAAAAACTACTTTTTCATCGCCCTTAGCATTTCCCTTTTCCCCGGCGGGCCGGGAAGCTTTTCAGTTATAAACCCCGCTGTTTTCATAGCATTGCGAATAACTGTTCTGCATGCATAAGTTACTAAAATGCCTCCGGGTTTTAAAGCGGCATACATCTTTGCAAAAAGTTCCTCGCTCCACAATTCCGGCTGCGACGGGTAGCCAAAGGCATCAAAGTAAATCAGGTTGTATTTTTCAACGTCGCAAATGTCATGAAAAAATTTTTGCTGCTTAGTTAAAGTAACGTTATTTGTGAGTTGTATTACTACTTCCCACTCCGCGCTGTGCATACGGTTAAAAATGCCTGTATGCTCGCCATCGCCCAGCTCTTGGGCATAATTAAGTTTAACGTATTCATCCGGTTCTACAGGATAAGCCTCCACTCCGGTATAATCTATTATCTGACCCGATTTTATGGCCTCAAGCAGCGTTATAAACGCGTTAAGCCCTGTGCCAAATCCTATTTCTAAAACAGCAACGGGCTGCCCTTTAGTTAAGGCGAGCCCGTTTTGCATAAACACATGGTTAGCTTCCTGTATGGCGCCAAACTTAGAATGGTACGTTTCCTGCATTTCAGGCAGGTAGATGGTTACAGAGCCATCATCGGTAACTATTATTTCTCTTTTCAAAATTACTTAATGTAAAGTTTTTTTATCCGCGCTATCGGGCCGCCACACTTGCCTTTATGGCAGGTAATACAGGCATCCACACCTTCATTAAAATGCTGCTTTACATTTATGGTATCGCTATATATAAGCCTTTGGGCAGTGATAAATTTGGCAGCATTATCTTTAAAAAACGCATCGTTATCATCAGGGTCGGTAAGTTTCGCGGTATGAATCTTTAAAATATGCTCCGGGAATTTGCCTATCGCCCCGCCTTTCTCTATCCGTTCTTTAAGCTGTGAATTTTCTACATACATCTGCTCCATAAGGGCGGCCATCTCGCTTAGCCGGTACATCTCAAATTCCTTGCCTTTTGGTTTGGCGCAGTTAGCGGTGTCTTTTATGGTAGTTACAGGTGTTGATGCCTCATTTTTACAAGAAAACAGCGTGATGGACAGCGTGGCAAGAAAAATAAATTTCTTCATTACCTGCTTATCAGTACGCCGTCGGCAAGGAAACCATATTCAACCTTAGGCGCGGTAATCTTTGCAATTTCCGCAGCGCTCTTGCCGCCATCTTTAGCATAGTGCTTTAATTCGTCTACACTGGTTTCGGTTACAAAAGCCTTACCACTTACCACGGCTTCTTCACCCGTTGCATTAAGCGGCACAAAAAATCCGTAATCTTTAAACCTCACAAAAGCAGATTCGGTACCCGGAAGTTCCAGCGCCATCCAGCAGCCTTTTTTCTTGCATACGTCGGCTATTTTAGTTTTAAATTTTACATTTAGGGTGTCGCCCTGTTTCAGCTTTTTATATTTATTAAGCATCTGCTCTTTAGTAAGCGCATTATCCGCCAGTATCTTATCGCCAAAGGAGGCATAGCCTGCCTTTTCTTCCGGTTTAGCTACACTAACTTTTTTACCGGCCGCCGCGGGGTTTGCCACATCAGGATTTGCCATAAGTTTAGCAGGTTCTCCCTTTTCAGTTGCCTCCTTAATCTCCTGAGGGGTACCCGGTTGTTCCGCTTTTTTTATATCCATGGCAGATATAGTATCCGTGTCTATCATTACGGTATCGGCTTTGCCCTCTATAACAGTATCCCCGGTTTTTACTTCGGTATCATTTTTTTTGCAGGCAGTAGCAGTAAAGGCTATTGCGGCAATAAACAGTATCTTATTCATTTTTAACATATTTATCATGTAGTGTTACAAATTTATACAGAAAGTTGAAATAGGCAAATGCCAAATTCATTATTTATATTTCTTTGTTTCAGTAATTTGTTTTTTTATTTTTCATTTTAGGTGTGCAAAATCCCCAATAACATGATTTTTTATTAAATTTGCGATAACGCACGACCTAATCTTTAACTACAATATAATAATGAGCGAACACCCAACTTATACTTTTGAAGTACACAAGTCTGAAACATCTAAGATTGGTTCGGTTGATTTTGATAACCTTACATTCGGCAGTGTATTTACAGACCACATGCTGTACTGCGACTATAAGAATGGCGAATGGGGCACACCCGTTATTAAGCCATACGAACCTATTATGATGGATCCGTCTGCAAGGGTGTTTCATTACGGCCAGGCTATTTTTGAAGGTATGAAGGCCTACAAAGATGAGCAGGACGATGTGTGGCTTTTTCGCCCTGACCAAAATTTTATACGGTTCAATAAGTCGGCGGCGCGCCTTGCCATGCCCGAAGTGCCCGAAGAAATTTTTATGGAAGGCCTTAAGCACATTATAAACCTTGATAAAGACTGGGTAAAAAAAGGTAAAGGCACATCACTTTACATACGCCCTTTTATGATAGCTACCAGCCCCGGCGTTATAGCAGCGCCATCGGCTAACTACAAGTTTATGATACTCTTGTCTCCGGCAAAATCATATTACCAGGGCGAGGTTAAGGTACTAATAGCAGAGCACTACAGCCGTGCGGCAAACGGCGGCATAGGCGCGGCTAAGGCAGCAGGAAACTACTCGGCACAGTTTTACCCCACAAGGCTTGCAAACCAGCAGGGCTACCAGCAGGTAATATGGACGGATGACGCCACACATACCAAACTGGAGGAAGCCGGTACCATGAATGTATTTTTCCGCATTAACAATACACTATATACCGCACCTACAAGCGAGCGTATACTTGATGGGGTAACCCGCAAGAGTATTATAGATCTTGCCAAGAGCCTGGGGATAGCTGTAGAAGTGCGGCCTGTACTGGTTTCAGAACTTGTTGAAGGAATGAAAAACGGATCGTTGCAGGAAATATTCGGTGCGGGTACCGCAGCGGTAATAAACCCTATTTCGGGCTTTAGCTTCCAGGATACATATTATGAACTTCCTAAACAGGAAAGTCCGTTGTCGCTGTTCCTTAAAGATAAGCTTACCGATATACAGTACAAACTGGCCGAAGATAGCTTTGGCTGGACGGTGAAGATATAATCATTGGTCAGTGGTCAGTGGTCAGTGGTTAGTGGTTAGTAAGCAAACCTGATTCGTGAAGAATACTATATGAAAAGCCCGTAAAATTTAAATTTTACGGGCTTTTTTTATTGTAGAATGTATCCGTATGAGTGATGTTGTTGCCTACCGCGACTGAACACTGACCACTACTTCAAAATCTCCTCAAAATTTGGCTTAAAATAATTTGGCCCTTTCATTACCTTACCATCTTCTCTGTATATGGGCAGCCCGTTACTATCCAGTTTACTCATGTTACTGCGCTGAATTTCATTAAACACATCTTCTATCTTATGTTGCAGCCCATGCTCTATTATAGTGCCACATAATATATAAAGCATATCGCCCAGTGCATCGGCAACTTCAGTAAGGTCATTATTTTGCACGGCTTCCAGGTATTCTTCATTTTCTTCTTTCATCAGGTTGTAGCGCAGCAGGTTTATATGCTCCCCCAGGCTCGCACGCGGGGCATCTGCCACCCCCAGCTTAAAAGATGTGTGGAAAAGCGTAACGGCTTCAAGTTGTTTTTTCATGGCTATACTGTATTAATGCTTTAAAAATAAGCCGAAATAAGGCTTTATATTGTAGTTTTGCAAAAAAGATTTCAACATGTTTACCACCGGACAACTGGTTTTTGCAGGTTTATTTACTGTAGTATTTATAGCCGTAATGGTATATGTATACCGTAAAGACCTTCCGTTGCATAAAAAGTATTATAAGAACAGCTACTATATACTAATAGCTTTCCTGCTGTTTATCGCTATGCTTTTTGTTATAAAATACGTCACAAAAAACCAAACCAGTTAAATTTACATTTAGTAACATTAAAAATACCTATATATGGGTATTTTTAATAATGGCATATTTTGCATTTTTGTATGGCTATATCTTTAGACCCGGAGAATTAGCAAAACAAAAAAAATATGCTACTATTCTTACTACAAGTGCCCGCTTATGCGCTGGCCATTTTAATTACGCTGACGCTTATCAGCGTACTTGCGGTGACAATTATCCGCTTAAAAAAGCAAATACAGGCCTTATCAATTAATATTGAACGGTATAAGCTGGAAAAAACATTTAAGGAAAATGAACTTAATGCTGTTGATAACCTCATATTGGTACAGGAGCAGGAGCGTGTAGCGATAACCCGCGAGCTGCACGACAGCCTGGGCAGTATGCTCTCTACGCTTAAGCACAATTTTGAAAACCTTAAAATACGCCGCAACATACCCGAAGACGACCTGAATAAGATCTTTGACCGTACTGACAGTATTATAGATGAAGCTTATTATAACGTAAGGCGGCTGGCATCTGATAAAAGCACCGGTACGCTGCCCGGCAACAGCCTGATACCCGCGCTAAAAAACCTAACCGGTAAATTATCGGCTACAGAGTCTGTAAATTTTCAGGTGCTGAGCTACGGTTTTGAAGAGCGTATTAATAATTCGCTGGAAATTACTATCTTTCGCATGGTACAGGAACTTGCTACTAACATTGTAAAGCACAGCAATGCGACCGAAGCTACCATACAGCTTACTAACCACGGGCATACGGTAAACATTATTGTAGAAGATAACGGCAAAGGCTTTATGCCAAAAAAAGCCTGCGCATGCGGAACCGGCCTGACAATGCTTAAACAAAAAGTAATGCTGCTAAACGGCACATTTGAAATAGACAGCACACCAAATAAAGGCACAACCATAGTAATAGAATTACCATTATGATTACAATAGCGATAGCTGAAGACCACCAGGCGTTAATAGACGGCATAAAGGCATTTGTGGATTATGAAGCCGACCTTACAGTAATAGGCGAAGCCAATAATGGCGAACGGCTATTAGACATTGTGAGGGCAAAAAAACCCGATGTAGTACTTACGGATATCCGCATGCCGATAATGGATGGCATTGCTGCCACGCGTATTATAAAAAAGGAATTCCCTGCGTGTGAGGTTATTGCCTTTAGTATGTTTGAGCAGGAAGAGGCCATACTACAAATGCAGCAGGCAGGGGCATCTGGCTATATACTCAAAAATTCTTCGTTAAAAATGGTTATTGAAGCAATACGCGCCGTTCACAGGGGCGAAACTTTTTTTGACCAGTCAATTAAATCCGAACCAAAATCAGGTGCTAATGAGGTATTGCTAAGCAGGCGCGAAAAGCAAATAATTAAGCTGGTAGGCGAAGGAAAAACATCACAGGAAATTTCTGAACTATTGTTTATTGGCAAAACTACGGTAGATACACACCGCAAAAACATACTTAAAAAACTTAACCTGCAGGGCAAATCTGAACTGATGCGCTATTCGGTAGAAAAGAAATATGATTTTTAACATAAAATACCCACTAATGGGTATTTTGCAGTAGTATAAAATATTTGACCTTTGTAACAACAAACAAAACCCCTGAATTGGGAACTGAAATTCAATTTTAGTTATTTTGTAGTTGGTTTAGGACAAAAAAAATGCTCCCGTCCTGGGGGCATTTTTTACTTTTAATATAAATTTCTAAAACTCATTTGATTGTTATAAAATTTCCCACCGAATATGAACGTTTATATTTTCAATAAAAAACGGCATGAAAATAGTACATTGTATATTTATTTATAATTTTACATCATATTAAAGTGCTGAATGAAGATTTTAAAATATGTTTTTCTGCTATTAATCCTGGCCTCTATTTCCGGCGTTGTTTTTATTGCAACACAGGATGGCACGTATACCGTAGAAAAGCAAAAGGTAATTAACGTATCTAAACCCGTATTATTTAGTTATATTACTGACTATAAAAACTGGCAAAACCTGGGCCTGCTGGCACAGGCAGATACTACGGCCACTTATAACTTCTCTAAAAACACGGCCGGCAACGGCGCCTACATGCAGTGGCAAAAAAATAATTATTCCGGCAAGATAACGACTGATAAGATTTTTGTTAGTGATTCCGTTAAGCAAACCGTAATGTATAATGGCCATGAAAGCACTATTACATGGACTTTTACTGACACCCTTAATAACAGCACGCATGTAAAAGTACGCCTTACCGGAACCCGCAATTTTAAAGAAAAGGCGTTGTCTTTATTACAAAGCAATGTGGCTACTGATTTTGAGAAAACGCTGGGCGCGGGGCTTACTAACCTGCAGGCGTTTTTAGTAACCGAATTGCGTAACTATACTACCGATATTGAAGGCCTTGTTACTAAAAATGGCGTATTTTATATAGGCCATACCCAAAAGGGCAGTGTTGAAAATATCACCGCAAAAGCCACTGACAACTTTAATAAACTTCTTGCCTTTACGGCACAGAATAAAATGGAGCAGGCCGGCGCGCCGTTTATTATATACAATAATTACAATAAAGCTGCAAAAACAGCTTCATATACTTTTGCCATACCTATAAAGAACGAAATTTATACCGCCGAAGGCAGTGAGTATGCCGGAGGACGGCTACAGCCATTTACTGCCCTTAAAACCACGCTAAAAGGAGATTACTCGCACCTGCCCGAAGCCTGGCGCAAAGCAGGCAGCTATATAAATGGAAAAGCGCTTGTGGAAAACACCACGCTGAATTATGTAGAAGTTTATGTAAAAACAGGCGCGCAAACCCAGAGGCCATCGCAGTGGCAAACGGATATTTACATTCCTGTAAACAACCAGGAACTTTCGATAGAAGCGCTGTCGGTGGAGGGTGCTGCTCCGGCAACCGGTTCTACGCCTGTAACGGCCACTCAAAAACCGGCAGCACAAAAACCGGCAACCGGAACAAATACTACTAAAACTGCGGCTACTGTTACAAAGCCTACTGCTTCAGGCTCTGTTAAACCCGCTACAGGTACGGCTCAAAAAACTACAACCGAGACCGCTACCGGCACTAAACCTAAAACCGGTACAACCTCCGGAAGCACCACTAACAAACCTAAAGGCGCGACAATTAAGCCAACTGGTACAACTGCTAAGGGAACTACGCAAACACAGCCCAAAGCAACTACTGCAACTACACCAAAGCGTACTACAGATACCGCACCAAAACCCAAGACAGCTGCTGCGCAAAAGCCTTTGGCACCGGGTGACGATGGATTAAACCCTCCCAAGGATGGGGAATAGGTAAATCTATAAGCCCCCGCCGATGGCGGGGGCTTATAGATTTATTAACGAAGTATCTTACGCTTTCTTGATGATATACTTTACCACGGTTTCGGCGGCATGGAGGCCAAATAACGCAGGCATCCAGCTGTTTGTGCCAAAAAATGATTTCTTAAAGTTCTTGCCGTCGGTCATTTTAAGGCTGGTCTGGTCCGGTGTTTCTACCGAATATACTGCTTTAACCCCTTTTGTAATGCCTTCCTTACGCAGGCGCTTACGCACAGTTTTGGCCAGCGGGCATACATCGGTCTTACTAATATCGGTTACACGCACCTTAGAAGCCTCAAATTTGCCCCCTGCGCCCATATTACTTATAATCTTAACCTTTTTACGCCTTGCCGACATAATGAGGTTTAATTTGGGCGTAATGCTGTCTATGCAATCCAGTACATAGTCGTATTCTTCGGTAACTAACTCATAGGCCCGCTCCGGCGAAAGGAATTCCTCCACGCGTATAAGATTCAGTTCCGGGTTAATGTCCATAAGCCTGTCGCCTACAATCTTTACCTTAGGCTGGCCCACTGTGCTGTGCAGCGCGGGTAGCTGGCGGTTAATGTTGGTAATATCCACGGTGTCCCCGTCTACAATCGTCATGGTACCCACACCTGCCCTGGCAAGGAATTCGGCCGCAAACGATCCTACGCCTCCAAGGCCCACCACCATTACATGCGATTTCTTTAAATTTTCAAGCCCTTCTTTTTTAAACAAAAGTTCAGCTCTTTCCTGCCATACTGCCATTTTTAAAAACGGTATTAAAGTTATTGCTTACTATTTCAGTGAGCGTTTGTATATCAATATTTCGTGCCTGCGTTGCCTTCGCATATACCTCGGTTATTCCCTCCTCTATCGTATCGGTTTCAAGGAAAAACCTATCGTCCGGTACTCCCGCAAAAACGTCGCCCAACTCCGGGTTACGCAACAGGTATTTGCCAAATGAGATATAAAATCCGTTATCAAGCAGTTGCTTTGCCACCTGTGCGTTCTTGCTAAACCCATGTACAATCATGGGAACATTAACATTCAGCCGGTTCTTAATTTCAATAAGTTCCTGAAAGGCGGCAACAAGGTGCAAAATTACGGGTTTTTGATATTTTATTGCCAATAATAATTGCTTTTCAAAAATTTCGGCCTGAACATCAAGCGGAATTTCGATGCGCTTATCCAGCCCGCATTCGCCAAGGGCAAGGCAGTTGCGCAATGGCAGGCGTTGTTCTATAATCGCTAAATGTTCATCAACTTTTTCAGTATCAATATACCACGGATGTATCCCCGTTGAAAAATATGTTGAACTGATATCTTCATAGGGATAACAGTTTACGACTTCAATCACATCAGGGTTATTGGTAAAATTGTGGGTATGGAGGTTGTGGAGCATTTATGGCTATTTTCTATTTTTGTAAAAAATCTGTAAAGCTTAAAATTTCTGTGTCGTTAATCTTATTTAGAATAAGAAGATCTTTATCCCCTATTATAAGATAATCAGCATTTCCATCTGTGGCTAACGCAAGCAAAAAGTTATCTTTTTCATCGCGACATAGTGTAACACTAGAGACAACATTTATAAATTCTGCCTGATTATTAATTTCCCTTAAAAGCGTTTTTAAATCTCTGGTCGAAAAATATTTGGTAAATTTAGGTCGTTGGGCAGCTTCGATAAATTCTGCCAGGAGTTCTTCGCTAAAAAGTAAAGTTAGCGTATTGGTATCGAAAAGTCTGTCAAGCTTAGCATAATCCTTCGTAAGCAGAAAGCTAATCCATAAGTTAGTATCAATAATAAGCCTTAACTTATTTTGCATACCTTTCAGACCTTACGGCTTCTACTTCAGCTGCGATTTCTTCAGCTGAGGGAACATTTTTTAAAGCTTTATTGCGTAATTTTTCAACGACGTTTAAAAATTTATTTTCGTTAGCCGGCTTAATTGCAATAAGTTTTAATTCTGCAAGTTCTTTAAGCAGATTTAAAGCTTTAGGATTAATTATATCTATCTGAAATGATTCCATAATAACAAATATACAATTTTTATTTAAGAAATAACCCCACTACCCACAAGCTCATCCCCGATGTGCCATGCGGCAAACTGGCCTTCTGTAATGGCGCTCTGCGGCTCCTCAAACGATATATACATACCGTTGTCAAACCTGTGCAGCCTGGCTTTTTGCAGCGGCTGGCGGTAGCGTATGCGCACCATAACGTCCATGGTTTGTCCATCGGTTAAGGCCAGGTCTTCGCGCACCCAGTGTATCTCGCTTTCCTGGATAAACAGCGCTTTACGGAACAAGCCCGGGTGGCTGTGCCCCTGCCCGGTGTATATGGCATTGCTCTCCACATCGGTAGCGATTATAAACAGCGCTTCTTTAGTACCGCCCACGTTAAGGCCTTTGCGCTGGCCTATGGTGTAGTAGTGCGCGCCCTGGTGTTTACCCACCACTTTAGCCATATCTGGCGTGTAGTTTATGTTAGCGGCTTCGTATGCCAGTTGCTCTTTTACCGATGTAAACTGTGGCACTTCGGCTTTGTAAGTTTCAAGTTCCGCATTTACCTCATAGATAACGCCTTCCTTAGGCTGCAACTGCTGCTGAAGGAATTCCGGCAGGCGTACCTTGCCAATAAAGCAAAGCCCCTGTGAGTCTTTTTTCTCGGCCGTAACCAATTCCATTTTAGCGGCTATTTCACGTACCTGTGGCTTGGTCAGTTCCCCTATTGGAAATAAGGCTTTCGCCAATTGCTCCTGTGAGAGCTGGCATAAAAAGTACGACTGGTCTTTGTTACCATCCACTCCGGCAAGCAGGCGGTGTACTTCCTGCCCGTCTTTTATAATGGTGTCTTTACGGCAATAGTGGCCTGTGGCAACATAGTCGGCGCCAAGGCTCAGGGCTATTTTCATAAAAACGTCAAATTTTATTTCGCGGTTGCACAGCACATCGGGGTTTGGCGTGCGGCCTTTTTCATATTCGTTAAACATATAGTCAACTATACGCTCTTTATATTCCTCGCTAAGGTCTACCGTCTGGAACGGTATACCCAGCTTTTCAGCTACCAGCAGCGCATCATTACTGTCTTCCAGCCACGGGCATTCGTTAGATATGGTAACGGTATCGTCGTGCCAGTTTTTCATAAAAAGGCCTATAACCTCATACCCCTGTTCCTGCAACAGGTAGGCTGCCACGCTACTATCTACTCCACCCGAAAGACCTACAACTACACGCTTCATCTTAAATACATTCAAAAATTTCGATGCAAAGGTACAATAAAAAATTAATTCTTTGTTTTCTCTTTCACCGCCCTAATCGCCGCGTCACGCGCGCTGATATCCATATTTTTTTCTTTTAGTTTTCCGTTTTCGAAAAACTTCCATACGCCGCTCTTACGCCCTGCCTTATACACGCCCTGCGATGCGATATTCCCCTTACTGTCGCGGTATATGGCAGGCCCTTCATAGTTATCATTTTTATATATTGCTTCTTCAAGCACTATGCCTTTCTCGGTATATTTTTTATACGGGCCTTCTTTAACGCCATGCATATAAGCCGTTTCTTCGGCTACTATACCGCTTGGGAAATACACCCTGCGCACACCCTCAATCTTGCCCTGCTTATAGGTTTCTTTAGCCATTATGGTTTTTGCCTTAAAATGGTAATACAGCCATTCGCCCTCGCGTAGCTTGTTTACTTCCTTTCCTTCACTAACCTTGGTACCGGTGGGCTCAAAGAATGTGGTATAGCACGAGGCGTCTTTAGCAAAAACGCGCGTTGCGGCTAATGTATTGGACCTAGAATCATCATAAAATTTAAAGGTGCCGGTTTCTTTACCATGCTCAAAAGTGCCTTCGTAGCGGGGGTTGCCACTATCATACGTACCTTTCCAGAGTCCGTGGCGGTTACCGTTTGCATCTTTTTGGTTAACAGCCTGGGCTGCGGCTGTAGTTATGGCCATGATGGCTAAAAGCACTGTTGCAAAATTCCTGATCATTACTTTGTGTCTTTTTGGATAAAACCTGAATATACTTTTTTTATTGTTTACCGGATACCAAAACAATGCCAAACGTAAATTAATGCAAAAGCACCCCGCAGGGTGCTTTTTATCAACATTATTTCTTTAATTGTCTCTTCTGTTGTTCCTGCTGCGCCTGCTCCATCATGTCCTGCATGCGCTTAGAAAACCCGCCTTGCTTTTTGGGCTTGGTTTTATTCGCCTGGATGATAGCGTGTATCTTGTCTTCTTTTACAATATGGTTTTTAATAACATACATGATACCAATTGTAATAAGGTTAGATATAAAGTAATATAAACTTAAGCCTGCCGGGTTGCTGTTAAAAAATATAAGCATCATTATAGGCGAAAGGTAAATCATTACTTTCATTATCTTGCTCATGTCCGGCATGCCTTCCTGCTGCGGAGCGCTCATGCTTTGGTCGCCGGATGTCATCCTCATGTAAAAGAAAATGGCAAGCGAGGCAAGTATAGGAAACAAACTAACGTGGTTGCCGTAAAAAGGGATACTGAACGGAAGTTTTAGTACCGAGTCATACGACGAAAGGTCGTTTGCCCAAAGGAAACTTTGCTGCCTTAAGTCGAAATACGACGGGAAGAACTGGAACAGCGCGTAGAACACAGGTATCTGCATTAATGCCGGCAAGCAGCCTGCCATAGGGTTTACACCCGCCGAATTATACAGCTTCATGGTTTCCTGCTGTTTTTTCATGGCATCGTTCTTATACTTCTCATTTAGCTCGGTTATTTCCGGGCGAAGCACTTTCATTTTAGCCTGGGATACGTATGATTTATAAGTAACCGGAGACATGGCCAGCCTTACCAGTATGGTAAATATAATAATACAAATTCCATAGGGTAAAAATCCGCTAAGCAAACTAAATACCGGTATAAATATCCAGCGGTTTATCCAGCCGAATATACCCCAGCCCAATGGTACTATTTCGTCAAGGTTCCTGTCATATCCATTAAGTATATTATAGTCAGACGGGCCGTAGTACCAGTTCATGTTATAACTAAGCTCGCCACCCTTAAACTCAAGCGGTAATTTTGCAGTGAAGTTTTTGGTATAAATCGTGTCTTTAGTTTCGTCTGCAACCAGGTTTTCTGATGTAAGGTCGGCCGTTTTAAAGTGCGTATCGGTTAATAAAACCGACGTAAACATGTGTTGCTTAAAGGCCACATAGCTTACATCCTCCGGTTTTTCGCTTTCAGATTTCCCAAGGCCGAGCTTATCGCTCTTACCGTCTTCATACTCATAGGCAAGGTTTGTATAACGGTTTTCAAAGGTTACACTGTTTTCATTCCTGTAGGTTTTCATGCTCCAATCCAGGTCTACCGGTTTAGATGTGTCAACAACTTGTGCCAAACCTTGCGAACGGATAGAAAAATCCATCATATACTCATCAGGCTTCAGCACATAACGATATTCTAAAAACTGGTTTGCACCCGCTTTAAGCCTCATGGTAAGCACCTCGTTTTGGCCTTCTTTAGTATATACAGGTTCAAAATACATTTCCCTGGTGTTAAGCAGGCGGTTATCAGCCGTTTTTAACTGAAGGTTGAGTGCGGCATTACCTTTGTTAATGAGCTCAACCCGTTGCCCTGAGCCTTTTTTAAACTGCTCAAAGTTATTGAGGGTAAGTTCTTGTATATAACCACCTTTATTTGCCACCTTAATAGTTAGCAGCGCGTTCTTAATTTCGGTAACGTTACTTTTAGCCGATGGAAGTGCAGCGCTATATGCAAAAGCACCCAGCGTACTTTTAAGCTTTGCAGTTTTTACAGAATCATTTACAGTGGTATCTGCTACAACAGCTGCGGTAGCCTCCTCTGGTATCTGAGTTTTTTTAGCCTTATCTATTTGTTCCTGCTTTTCTTTTTCAAGCGCTTCTTTTTCATTTTTGGCGGTATTGTTATAAATCATGTATAACAACAAAAGCGTGATAAGACCGAAACCAATAATTGTTTTAACGTCTAATTTTTTTTCTTCCATTATTTTTTTAGTTCTGCACTATAAGTAAGCATCAGGCTACTTTTGTTACACGTGCTATTTGTTCTTTTTCTGTACTGCAGCCTTTACAAAACCCACAAAAAGCGGGTGAGGGTTTGCCACGGTACTCTTATATTCAGGGTGATATTGCACGCCTATAAAAAACGGGTGCGTATCAAGCTCTATAACCTCTACAAGGCCGGTATCCGGGTTAAGGCCCGATGGCTTAAGGCCCGCTTTTTGCATCTCGCCAAGGTAAGCGCCGTTAAACTCATAGCGGTGGCGGTGGCGCTCACTTATTTCGCTTTGCCCGTTATATATGTTGCTTGCAAGCGTACCTGCATCAAGCTGGCATTTCCATGCACCCAGGCGCATGGTGCCGCCCATATCAGTAATGTTTTTTTGTTCCTCCATAATGTTTATAACCGGGTATGGCGTGTGCTCGTTCATCTCGGTAGAGTTTGCCTCTTTCCAGCCCAGTACGTTACGGGCATACTCTATAACAGACATTTGCATACCCAGGCAGATTCCCAGGAAGGGTACATTATTTTCACGGGCGTAGCGCACCGTTTCTATCTTACCCTCTATACCCCTGCCGCCAAAGCCCGGCGCTACAAGTATACCGTCCAGGCCTGCCAGCTTATCAGCTGCGTTTTCTTTATCAATATACTCAGAGTGCACACTTATTACATTTACCTTGGTTTCGTTTGCAGAACCAGCGTGTATAAAGGCTTCCAGTATTGATTTATATGAATCCTGAAGCTCTACATACTTACCTACAAGGCCAATGTTTACGGTATGCTTAGGGTTTTTAAGCCTGAACAGGAACTCGTTCCACTGGCTAAGGTCCGGTGCGTTTTTCTCAGGAAGGTCAAGTTTTTTAAGGGCTACTTTGTCCAACCCTTCTTCAAGCATAAGGTTAGGAACATCGTATATTGTGGAAGCGTCTATAGACTGTATTACCGCCTCACGCTTTACGTTACAAAACTGCGCAAGCTTCTGGCGAAGGTCAGAGCTAAGTTCATGTTCGGTACGGCATACCAGTATATCCGCCTTGATACCACTCTCCATTAAAGTTTTAACCGAGTGTTGCGTAGGCTTGGTTTTAAGTTCACCTGCCGCCGCTAAATAGGGTACCAGCGTAAGGTGTATTACAATGCTGTTGCTCTCGCCAAGGTCGTATACTAATTGCCTTACCGACTCTATATACGGCAGCGACTCGATATCACCCACAGTACCGCCTATCTCTGTAATAACAATATCATAGTTGCCGGTGTTGCCCAGAAGCTGCATGCGCTCCTTTATTTCGTTTGTAATATGCGGAACCACCTGCACCGTTTTACCTAAAAACTCGCCGCGGCGCTCTTTTTCGATAACCGAAAGGTATACCCTGCCTGTGGTAACGTTATTTGCCTGCGATGTAGGCACGTTAAGAAAACGCTCGTAGTGGCCAAGGTCCAGGTCGGTCTCCGCACCATCATCGGTTACATAGCATTCGCCATGCTCATACGGGTTGAGCGTACCGGGGTCTACATTAATATAAGGGTCAAATTTCTGGATGGTGGCCCTATAGCCCCTTGCCTGCAATAATTTTGCTAACGAAGCCGCAATTATCCCTTTCCCAAGGGAAGAAGTAACGCCTCCGGTAACAAAAATATACTTAGTCTGATTCATTGTTTTTACTCCTGTAGTTGTGTTGTTGTTGCAAAAAAACGTGGCAAAAGTACGAAAATTAATTGATTGCGAAAGGAATAAAACAATGTAACAATGACTTAATATAACAATTTATGAGATAACCTTTTATGGCAGCTATAAGAGAATGAATACATTAAAAAATTAAACAATTGCTGCATTTAATCACGGCTTAGGGTATTGCGCTTTTATGTTGCGAACAATATTTTCAAGCCCGTTTAGCTTAAGCTCATAAACAAGCTGCAACTGCAGGCCGAGTGTACCTGCCGGGAAGCCTTTATTACTGTACCACACTACATAATATTCGGGCAGGTCTATAAGGTACTTACCCTCGTACTTACCAAAAGGCATTTTTGTATGTGCAAGCTTTATAAGAAATTGTTTTTGGTCGTCCAAGAAAAGTTTCAGGTTACAGGTTTAAAGTTATTACAGTTCGCTTTACAAACATGCAATTTAATCTTGTAATTATTTCTGCCTGGTGATTACCAGTTAAATGTAATGTCTTTTTCTATATCGGGGTGCAGGCTTTGGTGTACCGGGCACGTCATAGCGGCACGTTCAAGTATAATGCGGCTTTTTTCATCTGCATCACTTTTAAGGCTGAAAACAATTTTTATACCCGAAATACGGCGTGGGTCGGCTGCCATAAATTTGGTTACTTCGGCTGTGCTGCCTTCCAGCGCCACACCCATGTCGCGTGCTTTAATGCCCATTATAGTAAACATACAGCTTGCCAATGCATTTGCTACGGTATCGGTAGGCGAAAATGCCTCGCCTTTACCGTTGTTGTCCAGCGGAGCGTCTGAAATTATTTCGCTTCCCGACTGTATATGTATCGATGATGTGCGTAAATCGCCCAGGTAAGTTACTTTAGATGTCATGCTATTATTGTGCTTTTATTACGTTAAGGCCTTCTTCAAACTGCATAATGTAAACGCCGTTATTGTAGTTACCCCCGGCTTGTGAGAGGTACATAAACTTATTTTCTACCTGCTCACTGTTTTTTTGCGCCATGGTAGTTTTAAAATCCTCCTCCTGAAACAGGCGCAGTATGGTATCAAAGGTAATATCAAAACCTCTTATAGCATAGGCTGTAGGGTTAAAGCCGTTCTTTTCCCGGAATACTTTGGCAAATAACTCGTGTTGCGCGTCATTATCATCGCGTGTGATGGAGGGATACAGCAACTTTAACTTTACAAGCTTATCAAGCGCCACTTCATCATGGTCATAACGCTCGGTTTTATCGGGCAACGCAAGCTGTATGGTATAGTCCTTCTGGGCATCAGTAAGAATACGTAACGCACCGCTAATATGGGCCAGGCTTTCGGCATCCAGTATTACATAGTTTGTTTTACCTGCTACAAGCAGGGCTTTTATCGCCTCGGCAGTACTGCCCGCGTCAATAATACGGAATGCCGTATAATTTGCCTTTATAAAATCGCGAGAAGCGGTTTTCTTTTTATCTATAATTGCTATTACATTGCCTTCTTTACTACGTATGTAATCAAACAGTGCCTTGCGCATTATATCGTCAGTAGGTATAGAGTAATACAGGTTTGGCAATGCCCTGCCGGTATCTTTAGCGAGGGGAGAAATTACTGCAGCATTGGGCATCAGCAGGGCAGCACTCTCAGTATTTGTCTGGAAGAATGGGCCTATTACGGCGTTTACGCCTGTAAGTTGTCCTTTAAGGGTAGCTACATCACTGCTGCGCGGTGAGGTTTCTTTCGCATCAAGTATTTTTACATCGAGCGGCAGGCCAAGTGTTTTGGCAGAATCTATCGCTACCAACGCACCTGCATAAAAATCGAGCGTAAGGTTAAGCAGCTTATCGGTACGCAGCAGTTTACCCCTTACAGTATCGCTTTCAATCCTATAGGTGTTGAACGGCAGCAAAAGCGCCAGTTTTTTTGGTTTTGTTTTTACTAATGATGATTGAAGGCTGGCTACCTGGCCCGGTATAAAGGTACCGCTGTCTTTAGGTAGTTTTATAACCATTCCATCGCGCAGGCCGTCTTTAATTTCGGGGTTAAGACTTATCAGTTCGGGCTCGGTCAGGCCGCTCCTTTTGCTCAGGCTGTATATGGTTTCTTTCGGCTGTACGGTATAATCTATATACAGGTCCTCAACTGGGGGGTTAGACGGCTTTACAACCCCGGTATTTACAGGCGCTACCTGTGGTACTTTGCTTTCTGCAATCACGGCATTTTTTGCTAGCTTAAGCTTAAACCCTAAGGGAAGCGAATCTTTAACTTCGGGATTTAGCTCTTCTACAAGCTGAACGGTCATGCCATAGGTTTTTGCAATGCTGTATACCGTTTCACCCGCTTCAACCGTATGGTACATGTATGTAGTCCCTTTCCCGGCTGCAATTTGCTTTTCGGCAACGGCAGCCTGTGCTGCAACACCACTCCCTTTTATGGGAATAATGAGTTCATCGCCTGCTTTAAGGCCGTCTTTAACCAACGCCGTGTTAGCCTTTTCAAGCGCCTCTGGTGTAATATTATATTTTTTTGATATACTGTACAAGGTTTCTTTAGCCTCTACCTTATGTATTGTATTTACAACTTTAGTGGGTACTTCTTTTACCGGTGTACCTGCTGGCAGGGGCTTAACGGGCGGGTCAGGTATCAGCAGTGTGCTGCCTAACTGTATGCCGTTGCGCGCATCGGGGTTAAGGCGGTAAATATCGTAAGGCGTTATTTGGTACTTTTTGCTAATGCTTACTACTGTTTCGCCTTTTTCAACCTTATGACTGTGGTGGCCCTGCGCGCTAACAGCAGATGGAAAAAGAAATAATGCAAAAACAAATACCAAAATAAATTTCATGTGCGGTGTGTTTTATAATAAATAAGCCGTTACAAAGGTACATTTTGTAACGGCTGTATGCCTGATTTTATTTCTAATTTTACGTTAAAAACAATTTTTCCCTATTCTTCGCCCTTATCGGAAACCAAGTGGCCCGTTGTTGCCCTCCGGTCATACTTTTTATTTATTTTATCGGCAGGGATATTTATCATCATATTATAACTAATCCCCTTGGTTGCATCGGGGTTTAGCTCATAAATATCCTTAGGGGTAATGTGATATTTTTTTGCGATTAACATAACGGTTTCTCCCATCAGAACTTTGTGCGAAACCACATTTACTACCTCATCTTCATTTGCATTAACCGATTTATTATCAGTTAATTCAGAATTTTCTTTCAATTCAGCGTTCTCCTGCGCACTGGCTGCTATCCCAAAAAACAATGCCGCGACAAATGTTAAAATCATTTTCCTTTTCATATCCTTCCGTCGTTTTTGTTGTGAATTATTTAACGGCAATATACAAAAGAAATTATTTAAGTTTTAACTATTTAACTGTTAAAGTTTACATGTTCTGGGTATAAAAATTATAGTCGTTTAAAACCGTATCTACAAAGGCAGTGGCATTAGCGCTTACCGATTTTATACCTGTTACGGTCTCTATTTTATACTGTAGTTTCTGCATCATGTTAAAGTCGGCCTGGCGGTAGCTGGCTTCGTAGGTTTCTTTTATAATGCGTACATCGTTATCGGTAAGCTTTATTACAAGCGGATAAACAGGCTTGTAGCGGGTATCTATTTCGCGGAGAATAGTGTGGTTGATACTTATGTCGCGCTTAAGCGATATAACGGCGGTACCGGCGGCAAGGTCGCCCAGGCGGCGGTCGTCTTTATTAACTATCATTGCTATGAGGCCGATGATACTCATTGGAGGGGTAACCTCTACAATCCTGAAAATCCACCGGATAAGGTAATCGCCAAAGGAAGACTGGTAGCCGTCTATTTTTATAACTTTTATCTTCATTACCATTTTGCCTATGGTTTGCCCATCAAGAAAGGTTTCGCACAATAGCGCATAAAACAGCATGGGCAGCCAAGATAGGCCATATACTGATTTTTGAGTCCAGTAATCCTGCTCTGCAAGATAGCTGTTAAAGCCGGTCAATTCAAAAATTACCGAATAAGCCACTAAGTAATAAGCATAAAATATTGCTAAGTCTATAAGGTACGCAATAACACGCTCGCCCACCCCCGCGGTATTAAAATTTATATTAACATTTTGTGTAGTTGTTATAGCTAGTTGCGACATAATTTTATATTTTTAGCCCTACTATGAGAGAAGTTGCTTTTATAAAACAAAATAAAGAAAAATGGCTGGAATTTGAGCAGGCTATTTTTAGCAAAGCTAAAAAAAATCCTGACGACCTTGCCAGCCTCTATATCCAGCTGGTTAATGACCTTGCCTATGCACAAAGCTTTTACCCAAAAAGCAAAAGCGTGGTATACCTTAATAACCTTGCGGCGGTAACCTACCAAAAGATTTATAAAACCAAGCGCGAAGAAAAAAACAGGCTCATACATTTTTTTAAAACAGAAGTGCCGTTAATAGTCTATGAAAACCGCCGCTACATATTGTATGCCTTTTTACTGTTTACACTCTTTACAGGTATCGGCGCCTTTTCTGCTTCATATGACGATTCTCTTTTACGAATGATTGTTGGAGACGGATATGTTAATGAAACGCTGCAAAATATTAAAAACGGAGACCCTGTGGCGGTATACAAATCGTCAGACGGCTGGAGCAGCGCTATAGGTATTACCCTTAACAACCTTCAGGTATCGGCAGTAGAGTTTGCCCTGGGACTTTTAGGTGGCTTTGGCACTGCCTTGAAACTATTTGAAAACTCGATTATGCTTGGGGCATTTCAGTATTTTTTTTATGACCATGGTGTATTCTGGGCCAGCGTGCGTGGTATCTGGATACACGGCGCTATGGAAATATTTTCTATAGTTATATGCGCTGCGGCGGGATTTATATTTGGCGCCGGGCTGCTGTTCCCTAAAACCTATTCACGCATAGACTCGCTTAAAACAGGGTTTAAAAACGGTATCAAGATATGGTTAAGTACGCTTCCTTTTATTCTTTTTGCCGGCATACTGGAGGGCTTTGTAACCCGCTACAGCAAAGAAATGCCCATGGTATTAAACATTTTTATAATATTATCTACGCTTTCACTAATTTCGTGGTATTATCTTATCTACCCGTTTATAGTGCATCGCAAAATTAAAAAAGCCCTAAAAAGCCTTTAAAACCAACCAAGCCTATTTAAAGTGACCAGAATACTTATTTATATATCTTTTTTATTATTACCCCTATCTAACTACGCCTGGCAGGATGCAGATGTTGACACTGTTGTGGTAGGCGATTCTGCAACTGTTGACGGGTATGGTTCCGGCAATTATGAAGAAGACGGCTACGAAGAAAAACAAACTGCGGCAACACCTCCGCCTCCACCGGTATATGTAAAGAAATCTTTTGACAGGGATTTTAAAAAACGCTATACCGACGACGATTTCAATTATAAAGAAGAAAAGGCGGGAGACAGTTGGGGGCAACAATTTTTTAGCTGGATACGCAGCGTATTAGATGCTATTTTTGGCAGTAAAGGAGAAACCCGTACACGCAGCAATACAGGGCGCAGCTTCCCTATTTATGAAATTATGGCTGTTATAGTATTACTGGTTGTAGTATATTTTATAGCCCGTGCCATCTTGCAAAAAGAGGGCTACTGGATTTTTGGCCGGTCGTCTAAGCGTATTGTGAGCAACGACCTTACCGTAGAAAACCTGCATGAGGTAGATTTTGCAACCCGGATAAGCCAGACAAAAGCAAATAACGATTACAGGCTGGCACTGCGCTACTATTACCTGTGGCTGCTAAAAAAAATGGCTGCCAGAAATATTATAGACTGGAACTGGGAAAAAACCAACAGCGACTATTATTATGAAATAAAAGACAATACCCTAAGGGATGATTTTAAGTACCTCTCTTATGTATACGACCATAGCTGGTATGGGGAGTTCCCCATTGACGAAAAAAGTTTCGGCAAAGCCGAAGCCGCCTTTCAAAAAACCTTAAACACCATTTAACATGCGCAAAACAATAATTATAGTTTCGGCAGTACTGGTGGTGCTAATAGGGTTAATTATCGCCGCGGAGGCATCGGCACCAAAAAAAATAGACTGGACCTTCTCTGCATCCGTAACGGATAAAAGGCCTTTGGGTTTGTATATTTTTGACCGTGAAGCAAAACATTTTTTTAAAGGCCAGGACATACAGCAATTCAATACATCGCCTTACGAATATATAGACGGCTTGTATGATTACGACCAAAGCGATTACACAGTAAAAGGCACCTACCTGAAAATTACGGCCGAGAATGAAATGGATGATGAGTCGGCACGGTCGCTGCTTAATTATGCCGATTACGGCAATACGGTTTTCTTATCAATGCCCGAGTTCCCACAGATAATACTTGACACACTGGGGCTTACAGTGGCCACACACAAAAACCGGGATACCCTAAACCTTAGCCTGGCCGATAATAACAGCATGAAATATGAGTTTGCCGAAGGCCGGCTGTTTACTTATTTCGACAGCCTTAAGGTTAGCAATGACAGCATCACTATAAAAGGCTACCAAAAAAATAAGAAAGCCATGCTACCTAACTTTGTAGAGGCAAAATTTGGCTATGGCCGCATTATACTGCACACCCAGCCCGCCGCCTTTACAAATTACTACCTGCTTAAGGATGATTATTATAAGTATACAGAGTCCGTTTTAGCAGGCATACCTAAGGGTGCGGTATTGTGGCAGGTGGGTAACGCTACCTACCAGGATAAAAGGTCTAAACTAAGTTATTTTCTTAACCAGCCCGCATTCAGGGCTTTTTGGTACCTTGGGCTTTTGGCGCTGCTTATATTTATATTTTTTAACGCACGGCGCCGGCAGCGGGTAGTGCCGGTTATCAACCCGGTTACAAACACTACTATAGATTTTGCTAAGACCATAGGCAACCTGTACTTTCAGGAAGGCGACCACCATACCATAATTGATAAAAAAATTATCTATTTCCTGGAGCATGTGCGTAATGAGTATCTTATTGACACATTTAGCCTTGACGAAAAATTTATCGAACGCCTGCACCTTAAAAGCGGCAAATCCATAAACGATATTACCACAGCGGTAGGCCTGATAAAAAAGCACCGCAATAATTTTACAAGTACTGCCAATGATCTGGCAGCCATAAATAAAGCCATAGAAAAACTCAGGTTATGACAGAATTTGAAAACACCGCCCCCGGCCAGGAACCGGAAAACAATGAGCACCGCCCGTTAGAAAATATAGTGCCCCCGGTGCCAGACACATTAGGAGTACCCGAAGCGCCTGAAGTACCTGTTGTGGCCGTACCCGAAAGCGAGACCCTTAACTTTAGTACCAGGCTCGACCTTAACGCCCTGCGCAGTAGTATAGAAGCCGTAAAACATGAAATAGGCTCTGTAATAGTAGGCCAGCATAAAATGGTAGACCAGTTGCTTGTAGCCATACTGAGCGGCGGCCACGTATTGCTTGAAGGGGTGCCCGGCGTGGCAAAAACCATTACCGCAAAGCTATTGAGCAAAGCGCTTTCGCTTGATTTTAGCCGTATACAGTTTACGCCCGACCTTATGCCGAGCGATATACTGGGCACATCGGTATTTGACCTCTCAAAATCAGAATTCAATTTTAAAAAGGGGCCTATCTTTTCAAACTTTGTACTTATAGATGAGGTAAACCGCGCCCCGGCAAAAACACAGGCGGCACTGTTTGAGGTAATGGAGGAGCGCCAGATAACCGTAGAGGGCGAAACCTATATTTTAGATGCACCGTTCCTGGTTATTGCCACACAAAACCCCATAGAGCAGGAAGGTACCTACCGACTGCCCGAAGCCCAGCTGGACAGGTTTTTATTCAAAATAAACATCAGCTACCCTAAAATTGATGAGGAAATAGCCATATTACAGCGTGAAAATGCCCTTAAGGACCACGATAAATTAGGCAATATCCGCAAGGTACTTACTCAGCAGGACATTATCAGCTTTCAGCATATTGTAAAACAAATAGTGATAGAGCCGCAGCTTATAGAATATATCGCCAAGATAGTGGTTAACACCCGCGAAAATGCGTTCCTGTACCTGGGCGCTTCGCCAAGGGCGTCAATTGCCATATTGAACGCTGCAAAAGGCTATGCTGCGCTAAGGAGCCGCGATTTTGTAACGCCCGATGACATTAAAGATGCCGCCATACCGGTACTGCAGCATCGCGTGGTGGTAGCGCCGGAACGTGAGATGGAAGGCCTTACCAGCGAGCAGATTATCAAGCAGATAGTAGATACCGTAGAAATTCCGCGTTAATGGATGTTTTAAAACGCATATACGCTTTTATCAAGGGGATTTATATTAATAATTTCGCCTTTTACCTTTTTATGGGTATACTGGCGCTGTTTTTACTGTCCTATCTTTTTCCGGCGTTATATAAGGCTACCTGGCTTGTTACCTACCTGTTTTTAGGTTTTGTCCTGGTAGATTTCCTGCTTGTTTTTTTAAGCAACCACCGTATGGAGGCCAGCCGAAAAACACCTGAAAAATTCAGTAACGGCGACGATAACCAGGTTACCATAACGGTAGAAAACGGCTATAGTTTTCCGGTACGCGTGAAGGTTATTGACGAAATGCCGTTTCAGTTCCAGGTGCGCGACTTTAGCCTGGTAAAGCATGTGCCTGCCGGTAAGGCGATAGCCTTTGGTTATTTTTTACGCCCGGTAGAGCGCGGCGAATACCATTTTGGCAAATTAAACATTTATGTATCAAGCCCGCTGCGGTTGGTATCCCGGAGGTTTGCCTTTGGCGAAGGTGCCATGGTACCCACCTACCCTTCATATCAGCAACTGCGTAAGTATGAACTGATGGCTTTTAGTAACCAGTTGTTTGAGTACGGCATCAAAAAAATACGCCGCCTGGGCCATACCATGGAGTTTGAGCAGATTAAGGAATATGTTTCCGGCGATGACATTCGCACCATTAACTGGAAAGCTACGGCCAAGAAAAACCAGCTTATGGTAAACCAGTTCCAGGATGAGCGGTCGCAAAGTGTATATCTGGCCATAGATAAAGGCCGCGTAATGAAAATGCCGTTTAACGGCCTGAGCCTGCTGGACTATGCCGTAAACTCATCGTTAGTACTGAGCAGCGTTATCATTAAAAAACAGGACAAAGCCGGTATGTTCTCATTTAGTAAAAAGGTAGAGAACTTTATACCTGCCGACAGGCGCCCCATACAGATGCAAAAAATTCAGGAGGGGTTATATAATGTAACTACCAACTTTTTTGAAAGCGATTACAGCAGGCTCTATGCCGAAATAAAAAAGAATATTACCCAGCGCAGCCTGGTTATTTTATATACCAACTTTGAAACGCTCGACGGACTTAAACGGCAGATGAACTATCTTAAAGGCATAGCTAAAAACCATTTGCTTGTGGTGGTATTTTTTGAGAATGTAGAGCTGGACCACCTCATACAGAAAAAGGCCGAAAACACCCGCGAGATTTATGACCAGGTAATTGCCGAGAAATTTGCTTTTGAAAAGAGGCTCATTGTACAGGAACTTAAAAAATATGGCATCCATTCGGTGCTTACAAAACCGGAAAATCTTACCGTAGAAAGCATAAATAAATACCTTGAAATAAAGGCACGCGGAATATTATAAGCCATAAAATGCAGGAGAATTATGAGAAGGCTTACTGTTTTAGAAACCGACAGGCTCAATATAGCACTGATGCTGCTGTCATTAGTGCCTGCATTTTTACTGCCGTTTAGTACCTTCCTGTTTGTGTACGCGTTCCTGGGTCCGCTGCATTATCTTACTGAAATAAACTGGCTGCACAAAAAAAAGTACTTTACACAAAACCGGTATGAGTATGGCTTTATCTACCTGCTAATAGCCATAATAGGCCTGTTGATACTCACTAAATCGCCACTGCGGAGGTACGTGCCGCTGCTTACATTCATAGTATTTTTTGGTACACTGGGGTTTATTACGTTAAAAAACAACAGGCAAAAAGTAGTGTTTACCATGCTGTTTGCCATTGTAGGCGCACTGTTTTATTTTGGGCTCAATACGTATTTCCGCATTATTTTCTCTACCCTAATGCCTACCATAATACACGTGTTTGTGTTTACGGGCCTTTTTATACTGATAGGCGCACTGAAATCAAGCAGCACTACGGGTAAAATATCATTAGGGGTGTTTGTAACCTGTGCGCTTGTAACACTTTTTGCAGGTACCGGACTTAATATGGAAATAGCCGGAGAAGCCATTCAAAATAACTATAGTAGCTTCAGGAAGTTGAGCAAAGTACTCATGGCGCTGTTTGGTATGTTTGGCGCACAAAACGGCACCATTTTACCTACTCCGGACGGTTCCTCCCTAACTAATGCCGACCTGATGATTTATTTCTCCACCACAGGCATCAAGGTAATGCGTTTTATTGCCTTTGCATACACCTACCACTACCTCAACTGGTTCAGCAAAACATCGGTAATACAATGGCATAATACAAAACGTATTAACCTCGTGGCGATAATCGCCGTATGGGTAGCCTCAGTGGCATTGTATATATTAGATTATAAAACCGGGCTTAAATGGCTGTTCCTGCTCAGCTTTGGGCACGTGCTGCTGGAGTTTCCTCTAAACCACCGCAGTTTTATGGAAGTGAAGGAACGGCTGTATTTAAAATTTTTAAGGTAAATTTGTCGCACATACTTAACCATGAAACAAATAACCAGCGCCCAGAACCCGTTTATAAAACAACTTGTACAGCTTCAGGAAAAAAGCAAGGCCCGCAAACAAAGCGGTACTTTTTTAATAGAAGGCCAGCGCGAGCTGGAACTGGCACGTAAAGGCGGGTACGAGATAGAAACGGTGCTGTTTGTGCACGATATGCTCAGCGAGCAGCAGGTATCGCAGCTGGCCGGAGCCAATGCCGAGCGTATAGAAATAAACCGCGAAGTGTATCAAAAACTGGCCTACCGCGACAGTACCGAGGGTGTGATAGGCATTGCCAAGACAAAAAGCCTTAATCTTGAAGACTTACAACTGAAAGAAAATCCACTCATCCTGGTGATGGAAGCACCCGAAAAACCCGGTAACCTTGGTGCAATGCTGCGCACTGCCGACGCGGCAAACCTTGACGCGGTAATTATTGCCAATGCCAAAACTGATTTTTATAACCCTAACATAGTACGCAACAGTATGGGCTGCCTCTTTACAAACCAGATAGCAGCCGGCACTACTGACGAAGTTATTGCCTACCTTAAATCAAAAAATATAAATATATATTGCGCTACCCTACAGGATTCCGCCTTGTATCATGAGCAGGATTATACTACCGGTACCGCCCTTGTGGTGGGCACCGAAGCTACCGGCTTAACCCAGGCATGGCGCTATGCCGCTACCCAAAACATTATCATACCTATGCAGGGCGCTATCGACTCTATGAACGTTTCGGTTGCTGCCGCTATACTTATATTTGAAGCGAAACGCCAGCGCGATTTTAAATAATAATTAACCAACCACCAATTAGCGTATGCAGAATGTAGCCGTTACCCCCCAATTTAAAAAGAAAGCCTACCGGGCTATTTTATCTATTGTTTTATTTGTAGCAACCTACATAGCGCTTATGGCGCTCGCGGTGGGGCTTGCCATACTGTGCGGCTATGCTGCCATTTATATATTATCGTTTCATGTAAGCATCATTACCATAATGCTGGCACTGGGCTGCGTGGGTGTAGGTTTGCTTACCCTGTTCTTCCTTATTAAATTTATGTTTACCCGCAATAAAACCGACCTTTCCGGCTTTACCGAAATTACCCGTAACGAAGAGCCGGGCATATTTGCGCTTATAGACAGCGTCGTAGAACAGGCCGGTACTGATTTTCCTAAAAAAGTTTATATCTCCCACGAGGTAAACGCCTCTGTATTTTACGATTCCGGATTTTGGAGTATGTTCCTGCCCGTACGCAAAAACCTGCACATCGGCCTTGGGCTAATGAATACCGTAACAGTAGACGAACTTAAAGGCATTATAGCCCATGAGTTTGGGCATTTTTCGCAGCGCAGCATGAAGGTAGGCAGTTATGTGTATAACGTAAATTATATAATACACAACATGCTGTACCAAAATGAAGGATACACTAATATTGTAAGCAAACTGGCCAATATACACGCGGCAATGTCGCTGCCCATAATAGCAGGCATGCGCATAGTATATGGTATACAGCTTACGCTGCAACAGGTGTATAAGGTGGTAAATATAAGCTATATGGCACTTTCGCGCGAGATGGAGTTTCATGCGGATGAGGTGGCTGCAAACATCGCCGGGCCACAAACGCTTATAACTTCGCTGGTACGCATGGAACTGGCCAGCAAATCATTAAATGAAATTTACAGTTTTTACGGCAACAGGGCGTCCCAAAACCTGAAGCCGCAAAATATATTCCCCAAGCAGTTTTTTGCCATGTCGGTACTGGCAAAAGAATTTGACCTGCCATTTAAAGACGGCCTGCCTTTACTAACCTATGAGCATGGAAGCAGGTTTAATAAATCTAAAATAGAGATAGGCACCCAGTGGATGAGCCACCCCAGCAACAAAGACCGCATAAACAGGTTAATAAGCCTGAACCTGCCCGACAAGCAGCAAAACGGCACTGCCGCAATGACGTTGTTTTCAAATCCTGAAAAAATGCAGCGGGACATTACCGAAAAGCTGTTTAGCGCGGTAAATTATGATGGGGCAGTAAGCTGGCATACGTATGAAGATTTTGAACAGGAATATACTAAAGAGCGCGGGAATAACTCGTTTTCAAAAATGTATAACAATTATTTTGATGATACCAACCTCAGCAAAATAAACGTATCAGATTATGAGGGCCAAAGCACAGTTACAAGCGCAATTGAATTGTTCAGTAATGAAAAAATCGAACTGGTATATAACGCTATTGGAATAGAAAATGATATTGAAATATTAAAGCAGGTAAAAACCGGCAATACAGGTGTTAAATCATTTGATTACGACGGCAAACGTTACAGCAAAACGGATATTGACAGCCTTTTGCCGGAACTCGAAAAACAGCTACAACAATTTAAGGCAGCGATAGACGATAATAACACTAAGATAGTGCAGTATTTTTACAGTAAAGCCCGGCTGAAAGGCACAGCGGAAGAATACAAGCTGTTACTTGATACCTACATAAGCTTTAACGACTTTCAGGCTACAGCATTTACCTGTATAAACAACGTGTACAAGCACGTGCAGTTTTTAAATACTTCTACCGTTATAAATGAAATTGAAAACAACCTGAGGCGGTTATTTCCCCATGAACTTAAGCTTAAGGAAGTAATGCAGCAATACATTTCAGAAGCTGCATATAAAGATTATATTCCTGAAGAAACAGTACAAAAGATACAGCAGTACCTTGATAAAAATTATATTTATTTTGCCGGTGGCACTTATAATCAAAATGCGCTGGGTATACTTTTTGATGCATTAAGGCTGTTTAACGAGTCGGTAAGCAAACAGTTTTTTACGCACAAAAAAGATTTCCTTGATTTTCAGGCCGGCTTAGAATCCTGAAGAAGATATTAGTAAATTTACACCATGAAGTTTTTACAATTCCTTTCTGCACTTTTATTAACACTTACCTGCCATGCTCAGGACGAAACCTTTAGCTGGGAAACCGCAAAGGTGAGTAACAGGCTGCCGCTTACGGTATCGTACAGCGACTTCCAGAAAATATATAAAAAAGCCGACCGCATTGCAGACGCTGAACCGGGACAGACCTGCGGCACTGCCGACGAAGCCAATGTAAAAATGGTATATTACAAAGGTGCCCGTTATGAAATGGACAACGGTATTATGAACTTTAGGGAGCTTGATTTTACACCCCGAAAAAATATGTACTTCCAGCAAAAAGACGATTGGTTTGACCATACCACTACCCTTAAAAGCTTTAGCAAAACCTACCCTGATGCGGCGCTTATTATGGTAACAGAATACGATGAAAATGACGAGCCTACTCAGGTGATTTCATTGCTGCCTCCGGAAGCAGAAGCCGATTGCGAATGGAAGTTTTATTTTAAGGATAATAAGCTGCAAAGGATAGTGTGCGAATTTAGCTGCGACTGATGGCTAACCCTAAAACATACCACAACCCCATAAACGGCGAGTATACTACTATACTGCAAAGTGCTGCCGATACGGATGGTGCCTATACGCACTTTGAGGTATGCCTGAAGCCGGGAGGCAGTAATCCCCTGCACTACCATACTAAATTTTCGGAAGAATTTTTTGCTGTAAAAGGCAGCCTTGGGTTACAGGAAGGGCGTGTAAAGCTGCATCTGCCACCCGGCAAAAGCTTTGTGGTGCCGCCCCGCACCCACCATCGTTTTTATAACGACAGTACTGAAGATATTATTTTCAGGGTAAAGCTTACGCCGGGCCAGCCAAAATTTGAAGATTTTTTAAAGGCAATGTTTGGTATGGTTAACGATGGGCTTACAGTAACTAAAAACCAAATCCCTAAGAATATTTACCATACCGCGATAATGTACACCTGGGGCGACACTCATTTTTCTAATCCTGCTGCAAAGGCCATAGCGCCCATTTTCGGGCTGTTCTATAAGCGCGCTGTGGCAAAGGGAATCGAAAAAAGCCTGCTGGAAAAATACTGCCGTTAGGTAATCACGATTTTAATTGATAAATTTGCATTTTTCAATCTGAATATGAAGCCAAAAGAAATAGAACGCATATCAAAAGCACTGGGCGACCCGCACAGGCTGCGTATAATGCAGGAGGTAAAACGACTGGAATGGATGCCGTGCGCACAAATTTGCGATATGCTCGACCTTGCGCAACCATCTGTATCGCACCACATTAAGCAGCTTGTTGATGCCGGGCTGCTCATACCCGAAAAAGAAGGACGTAATATTAAATACAGTATTGATAAAGAGGTATTTGGCCATTACATAACTTTTTTAAATTCACTGGTTGAAAATAATATATAGAAAAATTTAAATGTATTTATTTATTTCGTAATATTGCAGTGTAATTATAAGCAAACAAGGGCAGGATTTTCTGCCTATTTTTTGACTTATTTACATAGATAAATATAAATATATAAATTAATTATTCGATAACCATGAGTTTACAGTTAGAAGGCAAAGTAGCCATAGTAACAGGCGCCAGCAAAGGCATAGGAGCCGGAATAGCAAAAGATTTAGCTGCGGCCGGAGCGGCAGTGGTAGTAAATTATGCCTCAGATAAGGCAGGGGCAGATAACGCCGTTAACCACATAACATCCGGCGGCGGAAAGGCAATTGCCGTACAGGGCAGCGTATCTGAAGCTGAAGATGTAAAACGCCTGTTTAACGAAGCGGTAAAAGCATACGGCAGGGTAGACATATTAGTAAACAACGCCGGTATTTATCAGTGGGGCGCTCTTGAAGAGATAACCCGCGAAGAATATGACCGCCAGTTTACTACAAATGTATACGGGCCTATACTTACAGCGCAGCACGCAGTTAAGCATTTTCCTGAAACCGGAGGCAGCATTATCAATATCAGCTCTGTGGTGGGCCAGAACCCGTTTGCAAATTCAACCGTGTATTCTGCCACTAAAGGCGCGCTTGATACTGTCTCTAAAGCCCTTTCTAAAGAACTTGGGCCTAAAAAGATCCGTGTAAATGTGGTGGCCCCGGGGCTTACTGAAACTGAAGGTACTAAAAGTTCTGGCTTCTCCGGCAGCGAGTTTGAACAGGCTATAGTTGCCACAACCCCACTGGGCCGCATAGGCCAGCCTGACGATATAGCCCGCGCCGTTACATTCCTTGCCAGCGATGCTTCCGCATGGATTACCGGCCAGATAATCAATGTATCAGGAGGTATAAACTAATTATTTTTTGTTTTTCTCAGTGTCTGCTAAAGAGCTCCGCATTTTGCGGGGCTTTTTTTGCTTCACGCATCTTATTTTACTCCTGTAAAATATCCAAATAACCTACCGTGCAACGCAATTCCGCTCTTGTAATTCATAAATATTTTCCGTACTTTTAATGCAGATGACAGACCGTATGATAGAGATTGATACCGAGCAGGAAAATAAGGCAATTGCCAAAGAATATAAAGAACTACTGCGCATTAGTTACCAGACCCTTACCGAGGAAGATAAGAAACTGATACGCAAGGCATTTGATGTGGCCGTTGATGCCCATAAAGACCAGCGCCGCAAAAGTGGCGAGGCCTACATTTTCCACCCTATAGCGGTGGCCAAAATTGTAGCGTCAGAAATTGGCCTTGGCGCCACATCTATAGCCTCTGCCCTGCTGCACGATGTTGTAGAAGATACAAACATTACCGTTGAGGACATCAGGAAGATGTTTAACCCTAAGGTGGCTCAGATTGTAGAGGGGCTCACCAAGATAGCCCAGGTAAAAACCGACCAGGAAATAAGCATGCAGGCAGAGAACTTCCGCAAGATGCTGCTTACCCTTAATGATGATGTGCGCGTAATACTTATAAAACTGGCCGACCGCCTGCACAACATGCAGACCATGGACAGCATGGTAGAAGACAAACAGGCAAAAATAGCTTCGGAAACGCTGTATATATATGCCCCGCTGGCACACCGCCTGGGGCTGTATAACATTAAAAACCAGCTGGAAGACCTGGGCCTTAAGTATACCGAACCCGCAGTATACAACGACATCCTGGGCAAGATAAAGGAAACCAAGGAAGAGCAGGATGCTTATATAAAGGCAATATCCGACGTGTTGAAGGCATCGCTAACCGCGGAAGGCATAGAATATACTATAAAGGGCAGGCCAAAGTCTATTTACTCCATACGGCGAAAGATATTGTCGCAGGGCGTAACCTTTGACGAGGTATATGACAAGTTTGCACTGCGTATTATTTATAAGTCAAACACCCATGACGAAAAATTTCTTGCCTGGAAAATATATTCGATAGTAACAGACCATTACCGCCCCAGCCCCAGCAGGCTGCGCGACTGGATATCGTCTCCCAAGAGTACCGGCTATGAGGCACTGCACATTACCGTGATGGGGCCTAAGGGCCGCTGGGTAGAGATACAGGTGCGGAGCGAGCGTATGGACGAAGTTGCCGAGAAAGGCTATGCGGCGCACTATAAGTACAAGCAGGGCGCTAACGGCAGTGAGGAGGAACACGGGCTGGAAACCTGGCTGAACCTGCTTAAGGAGGCGCTTGAAAACACATCATCTAACGCGGTAGACTTTGTTGAAGACTTTAAGCTTAACCTATACGCCAAGGAAATATATGTATTTACCCCAAAGGGCCAGATAAAATCGCTGCCTAAAGGCGCTACTTCGCTGGATTTTGCATTCAGCGTACATTCAGAGGTGGGCATACATACCAGGGGCACGCGGGTTAATGGCAAGCTTGTGCCGCTTAACCACGTGCTGAACAGCGGCGACCAGGTAGAGGTAATAACATCGGCAAACCAAAAGCCAAATTCACACTGGCTGGATTATGTAACCACCGCTAGGGCAAAGAACAAGATTAAAAATGTACTAAACGAAAATACTAAAAAAATTGCGGAAGAAGGTAAGGAATTGCTTACCCGTAAGTTACGCCACTTAAAAATAACGCTTAATGAGGCGGTAGTTAATGAGCTGGTTAACTACTTTAAATTAAAAACCAGCCTCGACCTGTTTTTCCGGATAGGTGTAGGTACCATAGACAACCAGCAGCTTAAGGACTACGCAGCCCTTAAGAGCAATACGTTTATGAACTTCTTTAAGGGTAAGATAAAGAAATCGCCGGTAGTAGCACCGGAACAGGTGCAAAAAGACGAGATAAGCCGAAATTATGACCTTTTGGTGTTTGGCAAAAACGAAGACAAGCTCGATTATAAACTGGCCAGTTGCTGTAACCCAATACCGGGCGATGAGGTTTTTGGATTTGTAACAATAAATGAGGGGATAAAAGTCCACAAAAAAGACTGCCCCAATGCCATAAGGCTACAGAGCAACTACGCCTACCGCATTATCCCGGCCAAATGGATAGACAGCAGCCAGGAAGAATTTAAGGCAACGCTAAAAATACAGGGTATGGACAGCCTGGGGCTTACAAATGAGCTTACTAAGGTAATTTCTAACAATATGCACGTAAACATACAAAGCATATCGCTTAGCGGCAATGCCGGCGTGTTTAACGGGCAACTTACCGTTGTGGTACAAAACAATACAATCCTGAAAAAACTTATAGAAAACATCAGGAAGATTGACGGTATAGATAAGGTAACGCGGATTAATAATAATTGATTATGCTACTCGGCTATAAGAATATTGAATGAAAAAAATACCCGTTATTCTGTGCTTTTACATGGGATTAAACTTGCTGTCCTTATCAGCAATCATTGTCTTTGGAGATTGAGGTTGATGAGAGTGCGAAGTAAATATTATATGAATGCAATACTGTGTTCAATTTAACGTTGAATGCATCACCAACCTTACAATTCACTTTAATGAAAATTTCTATATCCTACTGCATCTTTATCAGCCTCTGCTTATTTGGAGTGTGGGTAATTGCACCGGTGGGCGATTACAGCATAGGTGTTTACACTAATTTTGTATTCTATTTTATAGCCGTAATAATTTTGATAATGGCATTGATATGGATAACTAAAAATATTTATCTCGCCATAAAAGGGAGGAAGGAAGCTGACTTTATAGTCCCTGTAACGTTAATAAGTTTCCTTTCTTTATCAAAATTAATTTTAAATTCAGGCGATGGCAATGGAAAATTCTGGATCAATCCTATAATGGAGATTGAAACAACATCTCCTGTTCGATATGGTGGCAACCTTACGTTATATAAAAACGAAACATTTGTTGCAAAAACACATTGGAATCATGGTTCTGACGCATATCAGGGAGATTATACCATTAAAAATGATACCTTGTATCTTAACCGGAGCGATATTCTTAAAATTACTGACAGCATTTTTACCAATACCTACTATATAAGCCGAAGCAAACTACAACTCGTACCTTTACGGGCAGAGGGTGACACGCTGCACATTAATACAATATACAATCAATAAAAAAGCCGGATGAAATAAATCACCCGGCTCTCTTACTATTTGTTTGCAGTTGGGGTTTAGCCCAATACTTCTTTAACTTTTTTACCTATTTCAGCAGGGGAGTCAACCACGTGTATGCCACATTCTCTCATGATGCGTTTTTTAGCTTCGGCTGTATCGTCTGCGCCGCCTACAATAGCACCCGCGTGGCCCATGGTACGGCCTTTAGGGGCAGTTTCACCTGCAATAAAGCCAATAACCGGCTTGCGGTTACCGTTTTCTTTTACCCAGCGCGCAGCGTCGGCCTCAAGCTGACCGCCTATCTCACCTATCATGATGATGGCTTCAGTTTCAGGGTCGTTCATAAGTAGTTCAACAGCCTCTTTGGTAGTAGTACCAATGATTGGGTCGCCACCTATACCTATTGCCGTAGTAATACCAAGGCCCTGTTTTACAACCTGGTCTGCAGCTTCATATGTAAGGGTACCTGATTTAGAAACAATACCTACCTTTCCTTTTTTAAAGATAAAACCCGGCATAATGCCCACTTTAGCCTCTTCCGGGGTAATAACACCCGGGCAGTTAGGGCCTATAAGGCGGCAGTCTTTGCCTTGTATATAATCATACGCTTTAATCATATCTGCAACAGGTATACCTTCGGTAATTGCTATAATTACCTTAATACCTGCTTCAGCGGCTTCCATAATTGCGTCGGCAGCAAACGCCGGCGGAACAAATATAATGGTAGTATCTGCGCCTGCTATCTCTACAGCGTCTTTAACTGTGTTAAAAACAGGCTTGTCAAGGTGTGTTGTACCGCCTTTACCAGGGGTAACACCGCCTACAACATTAGTACCATACTCGATCATCTGGGTAGCATGAAACGTTCCTTCGCTTCCTGTAAAACCCTGCACAATTATTTTGGAATCCTTATTAACTAAAACACTCATAATATATTGATTATTGTTTTTTATCTTTTGCGATACAAAAATAGGTTTTTAACTAATACCCCTGAAGGTTTTTTTAAATAATTCTCCTGCTATTTTGCAAGAATATTACTTAATTTCTTTTACACCTTTATCAGGATATTTACTATAGTACATTATGAGGTTACTGCCGGGGTATGTTGCTTTTAGCCTTTTCAAAATTCTTTTATAATACCAAAATTCAGGAAAGGGCATTACGCCTGTTTCCTTTTCTGACCACCGGGCAATACTTATCGTAGCTCCGTAAGTACAATATTTATTATGATTTTTAATGAAAAATGCAGGCCTTAACTTTGCCATGTGTGCCGTATCAACACATACATAAACCTTGGGGGGTTTTACCCGTATACATACCTGATGACAAATAATGTGCCCAGTAGCCAAATACGTTTGCCAATGGTAGTGCAAACCAAAACACAAACAATAAAAAATATGGTGGGGCTAAATAGCCTGAAAAACCGCTCCTAAGCGCCGTTTGTTCTTTATAAATATAAATAAGCAGGAACATCATAAGCACATTCCACGGAAAAACAGAATAATTATGCCCTTTAAGCATAATGCCAAGAACAATCAGGATAACGGCATGCATACTGATAAGCAGGCAGGCAGGTAAACGCTTGTTTGTAAAAAGCAACAGTGCAAGGCCACAGGCAAACTCCATACTGCCCAGCAGTAGCCCGGAATAATGCAATACGGGGCTTATGTGAGGCTTTGTAAAACCAAACAGCCGATACAGCAAAAAGCTATCCCAGACATTGTTTAGAAAAGCACCACTAAATTTATGTATGCCGGTAAAAATATAGGTAGATGACAACACTAACAGCAACGCCCGGTAATACTTTTGTGGTTGGTTTATATATATGGCGCTAAAAAGGAATATAAACAGGTACATGTACTCCCATGGCTGCAGGCGAAGTGCATCGAGCAATACAGAGCCGGTTTCTGCCAAAAGGAATAAAACAATCAGCCTGCGGGAGGGTTTTATGGCAATTGCGGCCCAGTAACGCAAGTGCAGAAACAAAAAGTGCTGTATGTACCCATAGTGGCACAGTATCGAGCGTGCTGAAAAATGATACTGTAGGGAGCTGCCTGTAACCTGTCCATGCTTTATAAGTTATAACCTTTGTAACAAAACAGAAAAAGCAGGTAATCCTGGTAGGTAATACCTGCTTTTTTTGCTTTGTATCAGTTAGGGCTTTTATCATACTACTGTACCCTATAGCTCGACACATACCCAAAATACATTTTTTCTTCTTTTGTCCGCCAAAACCCAATAGCCCTTGAAAACAGTATTTCTTTGCCCGGTTCCTCAAGCGTGCATACATAATGCTCATAGCGCACTGCTACCCTGTTTTCTTCCTCTATAATATGGGTAAGCTCAAAACGCGCACTTGCATAACGGACAGAAAACTGGGCTATCATAGCGAGCAGTTCATCTGCGGAAAGTTCTAAATACCCGCGTTCGCCGGTCCATTGAACCCGCATTTGCGGATGCAGGTACGGGCGTATCATATCGGGTTTTAGTATATTTTCGTAATATGCAATTACTATTTCTTTAGGGGTCATAACTTTCTTTTATTCAAGGTGGCTCACTATATAACCCCTGTACATTTTATCGTCCTGTATTTCCCATATTGCCATAGAGTAGGCAAATGTTATTTCCTCTAAAGTATCCGGTGCGGTAATGTTATGTGCATAACGCACGGCAACCTGCTGCCCTTCAGCAATAATATGCGTTAACTCAAGGCGCGATGTAAGAAAACGTGCTTTAAGGTGCGCTATCATGCTGATAAGGCCGTCTGCTGTAAGCTCTTTAAAACCGGCAGAATTGTTCCAGTACACCTTGCATTCAGGGTGCAGGTGAGGCTTAATGCCGATAGGTTCAAACATATCACGGTAATATGCTTCTACAACTTCTTTAGGTGCCATTAATACTATTTTAATTTTTCAAGTAGCTCCGGTATGCGTTTTACATGTGCCATCTGCTTTAGCTTTTCTCTCGACTCTTCTGCCGGGGAGCCAAAGTATACCTTGCCACCCTCAAGCGATTTTGATACGCCCGACTGAGCAAGTATAACCGCTTTTGCGCCTATGGTTATAGCGCTGGTAACGCCTACCTGGCCCCACATGGTTACTTCATCCTCTACTATAACACATCCTGCTATACCGGTTTGAGACGCTATAAGGCATTTTTTGCCAATAACGGTATCGTGGCCTATGTGCACCTGGTTGTCTATTTTTGTTCCTGCGCCTATGGTGGTATCGCCGGTCACGCCTTTATCAATGGTACATGCCGCGCCTATACCCACATTATCTTCAATTACCACGCGGCCACCCGATAACAACTGGTCAAACCCCTCCGGACGCTTTTTATAATAAAATGCATCGCCGCCTATAACGGTACCGGCATGTATCATAACATTATCGCCTATAACAGTATTATCGTAAATAGCTACATTGCTGTGTATAAGGCAGTTTTTTCCAATAACAACATTATTGCCTACAAACGTATTGGGCTGTATTGCTGTACCCTCCCCTATCTGCGCACTCTGCGAAACAGACAGATTTGCCGACTGAAATGGCCTAAAGTGCCTTGTTAGTTCGTTAAAGTCCCGAAAAGGGTCGTCCGAAAGTATAAGCGCCTTCCCTTCAGGGCAATCTACCTGCTTGTTTATAAGCACTATAGTTGCCGCCGACTGTAATGCCTTGTCATAATATTTAGGGTGGTCTACAAAAACAATGTCGCCCGGTTCTACTACGTGAATCTCGTTCATGCCGTGTACCGGGAAGTTAGAATCTCCCACATATTCGCAGCCTATAATGGCAGCGATATCCTTAAGCGCATATATCTGAGGAAATTTCATTTATTCTGTCGATTTGTTAATTCATGGATTGTTGACTTGAGGTTTCGAATTACCGAATTAACAAATCAACAGTAAAAAACTACTCCTTCACACGCTCCATATAAGCGCCTGTAGCAGTATCAATCTTGATCTTATCGCCCTCGTTAATAAACAGTGGTACGTTTACCGATGCACCCGTTTCTACTTTTGCAGGCTTGGTGGCGTTAGTAGCCGTATTTCCTTTAACGCCCGGCTCAGCATAGGTAACTTCAAGCACTACCGATGCGGGCATGTCTACAGACAGCGGTGCCTCAGTCTCAGCATTGATGATAACCATAACGGTTTCACCTTCTTTAAGCAAATCCGGCGCATCAAGGATATCCCTGTGCAGCGATATCTGCTCATAGGTTTCGGTATGCATAAAATGGTACTGGTCACCTTCCGGATAAAGGAACTGAAATTTGTGTGTCTCTACCCGTACATCATCAATTTTATGGCCTGCTGAAAACGTGTTGTCAAGCACTTTACCGTTAGTAAGGCTTTTTAGCTTTGTACGCACAAAAGCGGGGCCTTTACCGGGCTTAACATGAAGGAATTCTATTATCTTATAAATGTCGTGGTTGAACCTGATGCATAAACCGTTCCTGATATCTGATGTAGTTGCCATTATAATGTTTATTTTTATTGTTTATTTGGTAATGCGGTTATTTGGTAATTTGTACCTCGCAGTACCTTTATTGTTAATTTGTTGAATTCGATAATAATGATTATACGTAATTTGTAGCTCCGAATTACCGAATCAACAAATCCACGAATAACCGAAAAAACTACGATATACCGGTATAGCCCTTCATAATACCCCTTGATGAATTACGGATGAACAAAAGTATCTCATCACGCTCCGGTGTGGCTTCCATCTCGGCCTCTATATAACTTACCGCCTGGGTAGTATTGTAGTTTTTTTGGTACAGTATGCGGTATATTTCCTGTATTTCGCGTATTTTTTCGGGTGTAAAGCCCCTTCTTCTTAAGCCTACTGAGTTAATACCCACATAACTAACCGGCTCCTTAGCCGCTTTGGTAAAAGGAGGTACATCCTTACGCAGTAATGACCCGCCGGATATCATGGCATGGGCACCCACGCTAATAAACTGGTGCACCGCCGATAAGCCTCCTATAATGGCATAATCGCCAATGGTAACGTGGCCGCCAAGCAATACACCATTTACAATGATTGCGTTGTCGCCTATATGGCAGTCATGCGCTACGTGGGCGGCGGCCATAATAAGGCAGTTACTGCCTATTTTAGTAACGCCCGACGCTACCGTACCCCTGTTTATGGTTACACATTCGCGCACTGTGGTATTGTCGCCAATGATGGCAAGCGAATCTTCTCCGCCAAATTTAAGGTCCTGCGGTACGGCTGATATTACAGCCCCCGGAAATATATTGCAGTTCTTCCCTATCCTGGCACCTTCCATAATGGTAACGTTAGAACCTATCCAGGTGCCTTCGCCTATCTCTACATTATTGTGTATGGTGGTAAACGGCTCTATTACTACATTTTTGGCAATTTTGGCTCCGGGGTGTACGTATGCTAAGGGTTGATTCATGGTGTTCTGTTTAGTTTGATTTAACTATTTGCGCCATCAGTTCGGCTTCGGCAACAAGCCTTCCGTTTGCATAGGCATTGGCCTGCATGTGGCATATACCCCTGCGGATGGGCGATACAAGTTCGCACTTAAATACCAGCGTATCTCCCGGTAGTACCTTTTGCTTGAACTTTACATTATCCATTTTCATAAAATAGGTAAGGTAATTTTCAGGGTCTGGCACAGTACTCAATACTAGTATTCCCCCGGTTTGCGCCATGGCCTCAACAATAAGCACACCCGGCATTACCGGCGCACCCGGAAAATGGCCTATAAAAAAGTTTTCATTCATGGTAACATTCTTAAGCCCTACCACATGGGATGCGCTCATTTCAAGAATCCTGTCTACCAATAAAAACGGCGGCCTGTGGGGCAGCATGGCCATAATTTTATGGATGTCCATAAAGGGCTCTTTATACAGGTCGTATACCGGTACCTGGTTGCGCTGCTCTATCTTAATTATCTTGGCCAGTTTTTTGGCAAACTGCGTGTTTACAAAATGTCCGGGCTTATTAGCTATTACCTTACCCCGTATGCGCATGCCTACAAGGGCAAGGTCGCCTATAACGTCAAGCAGCTTGTGGCGTGCTGCCTCGTTAGGATAATGTAGTGTAAGGTTGTCTAATATACCGTTTGGCTTTACCGCTATGCTGTCTTTGCCAAAGGCTACTTTAAGGTTCTCCATAGTTTCCGGAGAAATTTCCTTGTCTACATAAACAATGGCATTATTAAGGTCGCCGCCTTTAATAAGCCCATGCTCCAGTAAGGCTTCAAGCTCATGAAGGAAGCTAAAGGTGCGGGCATCGGCTATCTCGGCCTTAAAATCTGTTATATTTTTAAGGGTGGCATTTTGTGTACCTAATACTTTTGTACCAAAATCTACCATGGTGGTTATCTGGTAGTCGTCCGCAGGCATTACAATTATTTCGCTGCCTGTGTTTTCATCGGTAAACGAAATTACTTCTTTTACAACATATACTTTACGTTCGGCATCCTGCTCCTCTACGCCCGCCTGCTCTATAGCTTCTACAAAAAACTTAGACGAGCCATCCATAATAGGCGGTTCGCTGGCATCAAGCTCTATGATAACATTATCTACATCGCAGCCCACAAAGGCGGCAAGCACATGCTCTGAGGTTTGTATTTTTACCCCTTTCTTTTCAAGGTTGGTACCACGCTGGGTGTTAACCACATAGTTAGCATCGGCTTCTATTACCGGATGTCCTTCTAAATCTACCCTTACAAAAGTAAACCCGTTGTTTACGGGCGCGGGCTTAAAGGTCATTGTTACTTCTTTACCGGTATGCAGGCCTACGCCCTTTAATGAAATCTCACTTTTTATTGTGGTTTGTTTCACCATCATATATGTCTTTATAGTTTACTCCTTCTTTATAACTTGTTTACTTTTTTAAGGTCTTCTACCGCACCAACTATCTTAGGCAGGTTCCGGAAATGTACATACGATTTGCTAAAATCGTTATATGGCATTGCGGGGCTGCCCTGTACAATATCGCCATCGGGCAGGCTTTTGCCCACTCCGCTCTGGGCCTGTATGCGCACGTTGTTGCCTATGGTTATGTGGCCTACTATGCCTACCTGGCCGCCTATTACGCAATTTTTACCAATTTTTGCACTGCCGGCCACACCGGTTTGCGAGGCTATAACCGTATTTTCGCCTATAATAACATTATGGGCTATCTGTATCTGGTTGTCCAGCTTTACGCCTTTTTTAATAATTGTAGCACCCAGGGTTGCCCTGTCTATGGTAGTGCACGAACCTATATCTACATTATCCTCTATAATAACGTTGCCTATTTGGGGTACCTTGCTGTATACACCTTCGTCATTTGGCACAAAGCCAAACCCGTCTGACCCTACAATAGCACCCGAATGTATCGTGCACCCGCTACCTATCTCCGTTTCGCTATACACGCGTACCCCGGCAAACAATATGGTATTATCGCCTATGGTAACGTTGTCGCCCACAAAGGTATTAGGGTAAATTTTTACATTATTACCTATTTTAACGTTCTTACCTATGTAGCAAAAAGCGCCAAGGTACAGGTTTTCGCCATAAGAAACGTTTTCTGATACAAATGAAGGCTGCTCTATGCCGCTTTTCATCAGTTTTACCTGGTTGTAATACTCCAGCAACTTAGAAAACGACGCATAAGCATCGTCTACCTTAATAAGTGTGGTGGTAATTTGGCCTTCCGGCTCAAAGCTACGGTTAACTATGGTAATGCTTGCCTGTGTGGTATAAATATGCGGCAGGTACTTAGGGTTAGCCAAAAAAGTGATGGTACCCTGGGTACCCTCCTCTATCTTGGCCAGCTTATTTACTTCGGCAAGTGGGTTGCCCACAATGTCGCCTTCCAGTATACCTGCTATTTGTTCTGCTGTAAATTTCATCCCGACAAAAATATAAAATAAAATTAAACCGCCGCCTCTTCAAAAAGTACTTTCGGATAACACAGGTAGTACTTTGTTACCGGCTTAGATAATGCCTTAAGGTTCAGCTGGTCTGATGCCTCTACCACGTCCATCAGCGTGCGGTCTTTTCGCAATATATGTATGGGTTCGCCCTCCTTATTATAGGCCTGGTTCTTTATTTTGCCCTCAAAAACAAAATATCGTGCTTCCCTTTCGCTAATACCCAGCCTTTTTGCAGTTTTTTCACGCAGGGCAGTTACCTCTTCCCTGCCCGCCTTATCATTTTGCAGCTTTATTTTAGGCAGGTCGCGGTTAATAATCATCTTGCTCAACTCGCTGAGCACAAAATCATCGTTAAACTGCCAGGCTTTTATAGCGCTGATGATATCAAAATCATCCAGGTAGCTAAACTGCTGTAGTATAGCTGCGTTAAAATCTTCTTTGCTAATCTTGTTTTCAAGAAAGAATTGGAGCGGCGCGCTGGCGGTTAAGGTTATACCGCCATGTGTCAGCTCTTTGGCACGCTTTAATATCTTGGTAAGTATCATTTCGGCGGCTACACTGGTTTTGTGCAGGTAGGCCTGCCAGTACATCAGGCGGCGTGCCACGATAAATTTTTCTACGCTGTAGATGCCTTTCTCCTCAATAACCAGCTGGTCGCCGGCCACGTTAAACATTTGTATAAGGCGCTCGCTGTTAATGTTTCCCTCTGCCACACCACTGTAAAAACTGTCGCGCTTCAGGTAGTCCATACGGTCCATATCGAGCTGGCTTGATATGAGCTGCAGCATGAACCTGCGGTGGTACTGCCCCCGGAATATCTGTATGGCCAGTGTAAGTGTACCCTCAAAGGTTTCGTTAAGGCTGTCCATAAACAGCAGCGAAATATCCTCATGGCTTATGTTTTCTACAATGCTGTGTTCCATGGCGTGGCTAAAGGGGCCGTGCCCTATGTCGTGCAGCAGTATGGCAATGCACAGGGCGTTTTCTTCGTCTTTGCTTATTAACACACCCTTAGAGCGCAGCACCTCTATGGTGCGCTGCATAATGTGCATGCAGCCCAGGGCGTGGTGAAATCGGGTATGGTGCGCCCCGGGGTACACCAGGTAAGACAGGCCCATTTGCGATATGCGCCTTAACCTTTGAAAATAAGGGTGCTGTATAAGGTCGTATATCAGCGGGTTGGTTATGGATATGAACCCGTAAATAGGGTCGTTAAGTATCTTTAGCTTATTGATTTGGCTCACGCTCAGTAATAATTTTAACAAATATACTAAATCCTGAGATGTGATGGTGTAATTGGGATGATTTAACGTGCATTGCAAAGCTTTTGTAATCCTTTTAACGCTTATTAATATACTACGTTAAACATAGGTTAATCAGCAATATGAGTGGCAAAACACCCATTTAAAATGTTTAATTTTACAAAATAAGCAATACAGCAATGAAGCATTTACTAACCATATTCCTATTTTGTTTTGCAATGCCTGCCTTTGCGCAGCAGGGTAATGAGCAGGAACGCCTTGACCAGATGCCCACCCCGGTAACTGAGCGTCAGGTAGAAACCGATGCTAAAAAAGCGCGGGAAGAACGCAGGCGCAATGAGGAAGCTGAGAAAAAAGAACAGGAAGAACGTGCTGCCGCCGAAAAAGAACAAGCCGATAGACAAGCCAAAAATACTTCTACCAGGAAATCTTCAAACACCGAAGAAAAACAATGATAACGTTATTTTTTGTTACTTAGGTTATTGAAGGAAGGGTCTGCTGATAAGCAGGCCTTTTTTGTTTTATATAATCCATCATTTTTTCATTATCCACTCATATTGCACAGTGTGAAGGTGTTTGTTACACATTGTGTAGGTATTTTTTACACACTGTGGGCAATAAATGTGAAAAGTGCCAAAAATGGAAAATTTTCAACTGCAAGCGTTTTACTGAACAAACGGCGTCAGTACTTTGCCCGAAAATGTAGCGTAATTTTGTACCGAAAGTTTTAAAAAAATTTAAAGTTTACAGTTCACTCCTGCCGGATGGGAGCGTTTTCACTTTAAACCACCCCACCTGGACTACAGCATTGCCACGCTTGTGCCCTACCCATGGCGCACTGACGGCAGCCACCAGAGCTGGAAAAAAATGTTTTATTTAGATCCGGGGGTGTATGCTGAATAATAATTGTGATACTTAATGATATTACAATACCATTTATTTTATATCTCTACGTTCTGTAATATCTTGTGAATATACATTCCTATCTCCATTAAAAACAACATTTGTTGAAGTTTTAGATTTTGAAAATAACAAGTCAATAAAAATAACGACTGTGCGATAAAATACAGGATACCACAAAACTATGAAAATTAGGCTTATCAATGCTGCTAATAAATCTCCGATTTGTGTAATACCAGAAAGTGTTGAAGGAATAGTAAAATAAAAAAAACCGATAATAAAAAACCTTTGCAAGACAACCTTGTCCTCTCTCTTCTTATTTACTGTTCGCGGATTAAACTCTACATTCCCCTCCTCATTAAAAGGTTCTAATTTTACGTCATCTATTTTACCTTCAATTATAAAAATAAAATTAACTAATTGATGTTTCTCAAAATGACCAATTTTATATATTTTTTCAAAATGCTTGGAAGAATGTAGCTCTGACAAAAATAATTCAGGTTTTGCAGGGGGATTAAAAGTGTCTATGACCTTATTATTTTCACCAAACCAAAATCTAATTTGTTGATTTTTCACAACCAAATCGCCCGTATTTTCAATGTTTACAACAACCATGGATAGATGTTCAGTCGAATCATTTTTATATTTAACAGTTATATAATTTTGAATACTCTTATCAACCTCTAAAAGACCATTTTTGATTTCTTTATCGTATGAAATTTGCTTTTTTTCTTTCTTTTTCTTTTCTAACTTAAATATGATATATGATATAACAAATGTTATAATTCCAGTTGCCAGAATTTTAAGAGTCTCAATAGTAAAATCATTTTCGTACCAAAATTTGGACTTTTCTTGTCCAAAAACAATTAATGGTAAACATATTAAAATCCAACTGATTTTTTTCATCAAAATTTAGAGTTATTGGCTAATAATAAATATTTATGTAATTCCGAATGGCTCATTGTCCTTATCAAATATATCATAAATACACAATTTAACAAACTGTATTTTATAAAAAAATTAATACTAAAATCGCCAAATAAACCTAACTTGCATACGTTATAATACGAACGAAAATTCTTTCATACACATGAATGAGATAAATATATTATGGGTTGATGATGAGATAGACATGCTCAAGCCCCACATACTTTTCCTTGAGAAAAAGAACTACAAGGTAACCACTGCAAATAATGGCCAGGACGCGCTGGAACTGTTTGACGAGCAGAATTTTGACATTGTGTTCCTCGACGAAAATATGCCCGGCCTTAGCGGCCTGGAGGTACTGGCAGAGATTAAGGAAAAAAAATCTTCGGTGCCCGTTATCATGATCACCAAGAGCGAGGAAGAGCTGATTATGGAAGAGGCCATTGGCTCTAAAATTGCCGATTACCTCATCAAGCCGGTCAACCCCAGCCAGATACTGCTTTCGCTAAAAAAGAACCTTGATAACTCGCGCCTGGTATCGAGCAAAACTACTTTGGATTACCAAAAGGAATTCCGCAAAATATCTATGGATATGGGTATGGTGAACACCTATGAGGATTGGGTAGACATGTATAAAAGGCTCATATTCTGGGAAATGGAACTGGAAAATATTGAAGACCAAAGCATGGTAGAAATACTGGAAAGCCAGAAGGCGGAGGCTAACTTTCAGTTTGGCAAGTTCATAGAGCGTAATTACGAAGACTGGTTTGAGCCAAAAGCCGATAAGCCGGTACTGAGCCACAACCTGTTCCGCGAACTGGTTATCCCCGAAATTAAAAAGAAACAGCCCATACTTTTTGTAGTAATAGACAACCTGCGCTGGGATCAGTGGAAGGCGTTTGAAAGCGTGGTAAACAACCACTACAAGCTTGAAAAAGAGAGCGCTTACTTCTCAATATTACCTACGGCTACACAGTACGCGCGTAACGCCATCTTCAGTGGGCTTACCCCGCTCGAAATGGAGAAAAAATATCCGCAGTACTGGAAAAACGACGTGGAAGAAGGCGGTAAAAACCTCTATGAAGGCGAGTTCCTTACTGAGCAGCTACGCCGCCTGGGCCTTAGCGCGCTGAAGCAGGAATACTATAAAATTACCAACTTTAAAGACGGTAAAAAGCTGGTAGACAACTTTAAGGGCCTTAAAAATAACGACATTACCACCATAGTATATAACTTTGTAGACATGCTGAGCCATGCCAAAACAGAGATGGATGTGGTAAAAGAACTGGCCGGTAACGATAAGGCCTACCGTTCGTTAACGCTGAGCTGGTTCCGCAATTCGCCATTGCTTGAAATGATACAGCAGGCACAGCAAATGGGCATGCGCCTGATTATTACAACCGACCACGGTACCATTAACGTTAAAAACCCGAGCAAGGTAATAGGCGACCGCAACACCAGCCTTAACCTGCGTTACAAAACCGGGCGCAGCCTTACCTTTGAAGATAAGGATGTGTACCACGTTAAAGACCCTAAAGCGGTACAACTACCTACCATAAACATGAGCAGCTCGTATATTTTTGCCAAGAACGACCTTTTCCTGGCCTATGTAAACAACTATAACCACTACGTGAGCTATTACAGGAACACCTACCAGCATGGCGGTATATCATTAGAGGAAATGATTATTCCGTTTTTAGTGTTTAACCCGAAGTAATTTTTGTTTCAGGTTTAAAGTTTCAGGTTTATTTTTACAGTTCGCCTGCTTGGTGAACGGACCCGGAGTTTTGTCGTTTATAATTTGAGATTTGGAACTTCTCATTTGCTATTTATCATTTGTTATTTGGAATTTAAAATTATGGAAATCACTTTTTCCCTTGCGGAAATAGACAGCGCGGCACAGCAGGTGCTGGCACAAAACATAAAAAATATAATCCTTTTTCATGGCGAAATGGGTGCCGGTAAAACTACGTTTATAAAGGCGCTGGCAAAGCAGCTGGGCGTAACCGATATGACCGGAAGCCCCACTTTTTCGCTGGTAAACGAATATGCCACCACCGATGGGCGCATACTGTACCACTTCGACCTTTACCGCCTTAACAGCGAGGAGGAGGCGTATGATATGGGAATTGACGAATATTTTTACAGCGGTAATTTATGCCTGATAGAATGGCCGGAAAAAACGCCAAACCTTATCCCTCTGGACCACACTGCCATAAGCCTTAAAACCCTGCCCGACGGCAGGCGTAATCTTGTAATAAAATAGGCAGTGGGCGTACACAAAATTTTTGTACATTGTATCAGTTTTTTTCATAGCCATCATGTCGATAACACCTTTTACAAAACAACAACTGCTGCCGCAGGAAGAGACGCTTGAAGTAGCGCGGCAGCGAGGGGAGCTTTTTATAGGTTTGCCAAAAGAAACGTCTTACCAGGAACGCCGCATCTGTCTTACGCCCGATGCCGTGAGTTCGCTTGTGGCACATGGGCACAGGGTACTTTTAGAAAGCGGCGCGGGCCTTACCGCCAGTTATACCGACAAAGAATACAGCGATGCCGGTGCCGATATAACGCATGATACAAAAAAAGTTTTTGGCTGCCCCATCATCCTTAAAGTAGAGCCGCCTACAGTACAGGAGATAGAAATGATGAACCATGAAACACTGCTCATTAGTGCCATACAGCTAAAAACCCAAAAGAAAGAATACTTCCAGGCACTGGAAAGCCGCAGGATAACCGCCCTTGCTTTTGAATTTATAAAAGACATAGACGGCTCCTACCCTGCCGTAAAATCGCTTAGCGAAATAGCCGGCACCGCCTCTGTACTTATAGCCGCCGAACTTATGATAAGCCAGAAGCTGGGTAAAGGCCTGCTCTTTGGCAACATTAACGGCGTACCCCCTACCGAAGTTGTAATCCTTGGCGCCGGCACCGCCGCTGAGTTTGCCGCCAAAGCCGCCATAGGCCTGGGTGCGAGTGTAAAGGTGTTTGATAACAGTATTAACAAGCTGCGCAGGCTGCAAAACAACCTGAACCAGCGTATATTTACCAGCACCATACAAGAAAAATCTGTTCTTAAAGCCCTGATGCGCTGTGATGTAGCCATAGGCGCCATGCGTGGTAAAGACCGCAGCCCGGTTGTAGTGACCGAAACTATGGTAGAGCGTATGAAGCGCGGCGCGGTTATTATAGACATTTCTATAGATACCGGCGGCTGTTTTGAAACCAGCGAAGTTACCACCCATGAAAAACCTACTTTTGTAAAGCATAATGTTACACATTATTGTGTGCCAAACATCCCGTCGCGGTATAGCAAAACGGCTTCATTATCTGTAAGTAATATCATCAGCCCGTTTTTACTGCAAATGTCAGACGACGGTGGGCTGGAAAGCGCCCTGCGCTGCGATGCCGGGCTTAAGAACGGCGTGTATATGTACCACGGCAGGCTTACCAACCGCAGCATAGGCGAATGGTTCAGCATTAATTATACCGATATTAACCTGATAGTGTTTTAGTTTTTCCATTTAATTTTACCACAAGGCACACTAAGATTTAAACGGAGTGCACAATTGGGTAACCGCTTGCAGCGGGAGTTCACAAAGCTTTGTGGGCTTAATTGTAGTATAATAATCACACAAAGCCTTGTGTTCTTAGTGAAATCTTTGTGCCTTTGGTAAAAATATACCTCGTAAAAATGGAATAAAAATTGCATATAACCCTTTATGCAAATACCTGATTACAATACCATTTCCGTAGGCGAGGCAACAGACCTGCAAAACCACATGCGGCAGTTTCTTTCACTGGAAACGTTCCCCAAGCAAATCACTACCATCGCCGGTGCAGATATATCCCATAATAAAGACACTGATATCGTTTATGCCGGCATTATCGTACTAAGCTACCCGCAGATGGTGGTGCAGTCGTATTCGCTCGTACAGGCAAAAACAACATTCCCCTACATACCGGGCTACCTGGGCTTCAGGGAAGTACCTGCATTGTTAGAAGCATGGCAGCAGGTCCCGCAAAAACCTGACGTTATGGTGCTCGACGGGCAGGGCATTACCCACCCGCGCCGCATGGGTATTGCGTCGCACTTTGGCCTGCTCGCCGATTGCCCTGCCATAGGCTGTGCCAAGAATATGCTCTTTGGGAAATTCCCTGAACTTGGAAATGAGAAGTTTAACCACAGCCCCATAAACAGTACTCACACGGGCGAACTGCTAGGCTATGCGTTACGGACAAAGAAAGATGTAAAAGAAGTCTATATCTCACCCGGACACAAGGTTTCGGTGCCGGATAGCCTAAATATTATTACAAACTGCGTTAAAAACCACCGTATACCCGAGCCTACCCGCCAGGCGCACGAGTATGTAAACCTGTTGCGCACAGGTAAATTAAAGCCGGGATTTTATACTGTTGATGCTCAGGGAAGTTTGTTTTAATTATCCTCTAAGCCTGACTTAAGTCCGTTTCTTTTGAAAATTTCCTTAAGGTAGTCAACCCTTTCAAAACCGCAGTCGGCTACTTTATTAAGATAATTAATATCTCCAACCTCCGGGGTAATATTGTACTGTTTACAGTCGAAGCAAATTTCTAAAAAGCAGATAACCTTGTCCTTTTCATCATAAAACACCACGCCATTCCGGGGCATATAGCACTTGATTTCCGCAATTACATTTCGTTTATAACCCTTTCTAATCGTATAATTGAAAAGGAGGTTACTCAGGTCGTCTACATCTTTTCCGGTAATCTCTTTCTCGTCAGTAATCTTGTAGTTATCGAGGCTTCCATAGTGGTCAGCTTTTCCCCACTTTATATTTATGTTCTTATATAAGTTGGTTCCCCGCTGCCTTTTTTAGGGACATTGCCCCGGGATAGCTAACCAGGGTAATCCGCCTCGCCTTATTAAACGGAAACTGCTTCATACGCTCTTCGGGTTTCATGGTGTCGTACCAGCCGCAGTCCTGTTGCTGAGCGATGCTACTCAAGGAGAAAAAAAAGAGTAGATAAAGTAACTTATTCATAATTGGTTGTATTGGTATTCAAATATATAAAAAAACAGCTGCTGATAACTATCAACAACTGTTCTTATTTTTTGTGAGATCCTTCACCTCCGCTGCGCTCCGTTCAGGATGACAGACTGTAAACTGTGAACTGTCTACCGTAAACTTAAAACTAAATCCCTGCTACCGCCTTTATCTCATCTATAATCCTCAACGCAAGCGCATCTGCTTTCTCCTGTGTCTGCGCTTCGGTATAAATGCGTATGATGGGCTCGGTGTTGCTCTTGCGCAGGTGTACCCATTCTTCGGCAAAGTCTATTTTTACGCCATCTATAGTGGTAATATCTTCGTGCGCATATTTGGCGGTCATTGCTTCTAAAATGGCGTCGACATCTATCTGCGGTGTAAGTTCTATCTTGTTTTTGCTCATGTAGTACTGCGGATAACTTGCACGCAGGGCCGCTACATCAGTAATATTATTTTCGGCTAAATAAGTCAGGAACAGTGCTACACCCACTATAGAATCGCGCCCGTAGTGCGACTCCGGGTAAATGATACCGCCGTTGCCCTCGCCGCCTATAATGGCGTTGTTCTTTTTCATCAGTTCTACCACGTTAACCTCGCCCACGGCGCTGGCTTCATAGGTACCGCCATGCTTTTTTGTAATATCCCGCAGCGCGCGGCTTGATGACATGTTGCTAACCGTATTGCCCGGCGTTTTGCCCAGTACATAATCGGCTACGGCCACCAGGGTATATTCCTCGCCAAACATTTCGCCATCATTGCTTATAAAGGCCAGGCGGTCTACATCGGGGTCTACCACAATACCAAAGTCGGCCTGCTCTTCTACAACAAGTTTACAAATATCGCCCAGGTGCTCCTTAAGTGGCTCAGGATTGTGCGGAAAGTGGCCGTTTGGTGTGCAATATAGCCGTACTACTTCAACACCCATTTGTTCCAGTAATTTAGGGATAATGATACCGCCCGACGAGTTAACGCCGTCTACCACTACTTTATATTTCTTCTCTCTTACAATATCAGCATTCACGAGCGGCAGGTCGAGCACCTCATCTATGTGTATGTCCATATAGGCATCATTCTGGGTTACTTCACCCAGGCTGTCTACATCGGCAAAAGTAAATGATTCATCTTGGGCTATTTCGAGAATTTTAGCGCCATCGGCACCGTTCAGGAATTCGCCTTTTTCATTTAGTAACTTAAGCGCGTTCCATTGCTTGGGGTTATGGCTTGCGGTAAGTATAATGCCGCCATCGGCTTTTTCAAGAGGTACTGCTATTTCTACAGTTGGCGTGGTGCTCAGGCCAAGGTCGATTACGTCAATGCCTAAACCTACCAGCGTATTCACTACAAGGTTGTGAATCATTGGGCCTGAAATGCGTGCATCGCGGCCTATAACAACCGTAAGTTTATCTTTATCTGAATTATTTTTAAGGAAAGTGCCGTAAGCCGAAGCAAATTTTACCGCATCTACCGGGGTAAGGTTATCACCTGTAGTGCCACCTATGGTGCCGCGTATGCCGGATATTGATTTTATTAATGTCATTGTTATCTGTATTCTTTTTGTGGTGGCAAAGATACGGATTTTGTTAGATGTCCAAAGCCCGAAGTCCGATGCAGGGAAAGCGCAACAAACATCGGACTTCGGACATCCGACCCCGGACTTTCAACTTTTAGGCTTTCCTCTTTCGACTTTATATACTATCTTCGGGCTTATGAATTTCCTTGCGCACATTTACCTTTCAGGAGACAACGACAACTTAAGAATAGGCAACTTTATAGCAGACGGCATACACGGGCAGCCTACTGATTTTCACCCTGAAATACAGAAGGGCATTATGCTGCACCGCGCTATCGATACTTTTACCGATGCACACCCTATATTCCGTCAGGGTACCAGGCGGCTGCATGCCAACTACCACCACTATGCAGGGGTTATTATGGATATTTTTTACGACCATTTTTTGGCAAAGAACTGGCAAAACTACCATGCCATACCCCTTGCCGATTATGCCCGGGAGTTCTATGCATTGCTACACACTAATTTTGCTATACTGCCGCCCCGCAGCCAGGGCATGGTTCCGCACATGGTACAGCACAACTGGCTGGTGAGTTATGCAAGCCTTGAAGGGATAGCGCGCACGCTTATGCAAATGGATCACCGTACCCAAAAAAAATCAGGAATGACAAGCGCTATTAATGAGCTTAATGAGTTTTACGCTGAATATGAAGCAGAGTTTACTGCTTTTTTTGAGGACATGAAGCAGCATGTAGTAACTAAGCTTGCAGCATTATAAACATGGATTTTATACTCGATTTACAAAGAGGCTTCAGCCAAAATAAATCCGCCGAAAATGCCGTGGCTATGGAAGCTTACATGAAAAACCATTTCCCGTTTTTAGGTATAAAGGCAGCGCTGCGGCGTAGCATCCTTAAAGCTGCGCATGCAGCTAATAAGCAGGAAGTTACCTATCATGCCCGCGACATTTCCCTTAAGCTGTTTGAACTTCCCGAGCGCGAATACCACCACACGGCTATAGACATACTGATAAAACAGCTTGATAAGAAATTTATTCCCGAAGATATTGAACTTATTGAACACCTGTTAACCACAAAATCATGGTGGGACAGCGTTGATGCCATGGCAAAATACCTGCTGGGCGGCTACCTGAAACACTACCCGGAAGAGACGGAAGGTGTAATAGCCCGGTTTTCAACTTCAGGTAACATGTGGCTGAACCGTAGCGCTATTATATTCCAGCTGGATTATAAAAAACAGACCGATGCGCTGCTCCTCTTTAGCCTTTGTGAAAAGCACAGCGCTTCGAAAGAATTTTTTATACAAAAAGCCATAGGCTGGGCTTTGCGCGAGTATGCAAAGAGCAATCCCGAAGCTGTAAAAACATTTGTAATAAATGCAAATTTAAAGCCGCTGAGCAAACGTGAAGCCTTAAAAAACTTATAAAAAAGCTATTATTTTTTTCTTAATTGGAGTATATTAGCATTTTATTGAACATTCGCTAATTCCACTTACTACATGTCTACCCGAAAAGACTCCAAACCCCGGCTTTGGTTACGCCATAACCTTGCCCGTTTAGAAGCTTTATTGTTCCTGCTTAAAAGCCTTTTGAATGAAAGGCACTTTATATACCTGTCGTGTGTTATCGTGGGCGCCTCAACTGCATTTGCAGTAATTATATTAAAGAGCTTTGCCCATAACGTTTTCCGTTTTGCCACCTATATAAATGGTTACCTAAAGCTACCATATATTAATAGCCTTTTGCCTATCGCAGGCATAGTACTGACGGTATTTATTATAAAACGCATACTTAACAACAAAATAGAAAAAGGCAGCTCGCGTATACTGGTGGCGGTGGCTAAAAAAGGCGGCATTATGCCCCGAAAACAAATGTATGCGCAAATTATAACCAGCTCGTTAACAGTGGGCCTGGGAGGCTCCGCAGGGCTGGAATCGCCCATTACCATTACGGGTGCGGCGTTTGGGTCTAACTTTGCGCGTAAGTATAAACTGCACCGCAAAGACCGTATATTGCTGCTGGCCTGCGGTGTGGCGGCCGGTATAGCCGCTGCCTTTAACGCGCCTATAGCGGGGGTACTTTTTGCTATAGAGGTAGTGCTTACCGATGTTTCTATCTCGGCATTTATCCCCATAATAATATCCTCCGCTACGGGCGCAATCATATCTACTATATTGCTTAACGAAGAGGTTTTACTTTCCTTCAAGCAGCGGCAGGAGTTTGATTACCACAACATTCCCTTTTATATACTGTTAGGCATCCTGGCCGGCTTTGTGTCGCTGTACCACGCACGTGCATTCCAGTGGGTAGAGGGGCATTTCCATAAACTAAAAATACACGGTTACCGCAAGGCACTATACGGTGCTATTCCCTTAGCCCTTTTAATATTCCTGTTCCCTACACTTTTTGGCGAAGGTTATGAGAGCATCAAAACACTGAGCGCACCACACCCCGAAGTACTACTGGATAACACCTTATTAGAAGGCTTTGAAAAAAGTCCCTGGATATTGCTGCTCTTTATTGGGGGTACCATGTTTATAAAAGCTATTGCTACCGGCCTTACACTTTCCAGCGGCGGTAACGGTGGTAACTTTGCCCCATCATTGTTTGTGGGGTCATATTTAGGCTTTGTGGTAGCTAAGTTTTTTGGGCTGCTTGGGTTTACTAACCTGCCGGTAAGCAATTTTACAATTGTAGGCATGGCCGGTATACTCAGCGGGCTTTTTCATGCACCGCTAACGGCAATTTTCCTTATTGGCGAGATTACCGGAGGCTACAACCTTATGCTGCCGCTTATGATTGTATCGTCTATCAGCTTTGCGGTATCAAAGCAGTTTGAAACCTATAGTATGGACGTAAAACACCTGGCTAACAAGGGGCAGGTGTTTACATCAGATAAAGACAAAAACATACTGGGTACCATTGATATTATGGAGGTTATTTGCACAGACATCCCTACCCTGCTGCCCACACAGCAACCGGATGAAGTGGTAAAGCTTTTAACGGGAACACATTATACGCAGTTTGCCGTAGTTAACGAGAAAAAGCGGCTTATAGGCGTGGTAGATTTTGATAAGGTACGCCATTTGGTGTTCAGTCCGTTTAAGATGAAATATGCTAAGATGGAAGAGTTGATAACCGTTCCGGATGATGTGGCGCTGGTAGAGGATTCGCTTGAAATGATTATGGAAAAATTTGAAGCGGCGCATACCCACTACCTGCCCATACTCAAAGATGAACGCTATTACGGATTTATCTACAAAGAAAAAGTGCTCGAGGCCTACAGGCAAAAACTAAAGGAACTTATTATCGAGTAGCTATTATCGGATAAATATAATTATATACATATCCGATACTAAAATAAATTTAGTACCTTTGTGGTATGTGGGATATAGATACAACATACCGCAATGAACTACAGCCTCAATTTGACCGGTTGTATGAAAAACACGCCTTGCTGACTAAAAGCAGGCCACTACCCGCTATTGCCTTAAGTAAAATCCGTGAAAGCCTTACCATAGAGTGGACCTACAACTCTAACAGTATTGAGGGAAATACACTTAACCTTCGTGAAACACAGATGATTTTACAGGAAGGCATTACCATTAAGGGCAAATCGCTAAGAGAGCATTTTGAGGCTAAAAACCATGAGCGGGCTATTGAGCACCTGTATAGCATTGTTAATGATGAATATATACTCAGGGATATTGACATACTTACGCTGCACAGTTATGTATTGCGCAGTATAGAAGATGACATTGCAGGCAGGCTGCGCAATGGGGGGGTGAGGATTGCTGGGGCTAACTTCGTTCCTCCTAATGCCCGAAAAGTAAGTGACCTGATTACTGAACTGGTTACTTTTGTAAATGATAATCCATTAGGGCTAAATGACATAGAGCTTGCCACGGTTTTTCATCATAAGCTGGTATGGATACACCCTTTTTTTGATGGCAATGGGCGTACCGTACGCCTGGCCATGAACCTGCTGCTTATGCGCAGGGGGTTTCCACCCGCGATTATTTTAAAAAATGACCGCAAAAAATACTATGATGCCCTTAACCAGGCGAATAATGGCAAGTATGAAAAATTAATGCTGCTTATGGTGCAGGCCTTAGAACGCACGCTTACTATTTATGTAAATGCCCTGCCGGGCAATGATAATGAGTATATAGAAATATCTAAACTTGTGGAAGAGCCGGGGTTCCCTTATGGTCAGGAATATGTAAGCCTGCTGGCACGGCAAGGTAAAATAGATGCTTATAAAGAAGGCCGCAACTGGCTTACTACTTCCGAAGCCGTAACAGGGTATATGGCTACACGAAAAAGAAAACGTTAGCTTTATAAGTTTTCGTTAAAGCATATTGCAATACCCCTTCTCTTTGGTAACTTTAATATATGCAAAGAGAAGAAAGTACCCCAAAGTATGATGTTATAATTATAGGTGGCAGTTATGCAGGCCTTTCTGCTGCTATGGCATTAGGGCGTTCTTTACGCAAAGTGCTGATTATAGACAGCGGCAACCCCTGTAATAAAAAAGCCCCGCATGCCCATAACTTTATAACCAATGATGGCAGGCCACCCGTTGAGCTTACACGCATTAGCCGTGAGCAGGTACAGGCCTACCCTACCGTTAACTTTATAGAAGGGCTTGCTGAAGACGTAATCCCTTATGAAAAAAGCTTTGAGGTAACTGCTAATGGCACTACTTATACCTCTCGCAAAATATTGTTTGCTACCGGCGTTACCGACCTTATCCCTAACATACCCGGCTTTGATGAATGCTGGGGCATTAGCATATTGCACTGCCCCTACTGCCATGGATTTGAGCATAAACGCCTTAAAACAGCGGTTATAGGTAATGGGGATATGGGCTATGAGTTGGCCAAAGTGATACGCAACTGGACCGATGAACTAACACTGTATACTAACGGCACCAGTACCCTAAGCCCTGAAGAAGTTTTAAAGCTAAACAGCCACGGCATTTTAGTTATTGAAAATGAAATTACTGATATTGCGCAAAATGACGGCAACATTGTAAGTATAAATTTTAAAGATACCCTGCCTGAAACCCCTGAGGTTATTTATACCCAGCTACCCTTTAGGCAGCAATGCAGCATACCCGAAAAACTGGGTCTTGAAATGACCGAAAAAGGATTTATACTGGTTAACAAATGCAAGGAAACTTCAATTCCGGGAATTTTTGCGGCAGGCGATTGCCTTTCGTTATTCCGGTCTGTTGCAAATGCGGTGGCATCGGGCAATAAAGCAGGTGCGCTTATTAATAAGTGCCTTATTGATGAGGATTTTTGATGTAAGCAGGCACGGGTATGGACCTATAATGCTACTTATCCGTATCTTCTTTTTTATACAACACCGCGCTATCGGCAAACTTTTTAAGCGTTATTATAAGCTTTTCAGGATTACCGAAAACCGATGTTTCAGATTTTCCTGAGGCGCTCATGGTGAGCTGCTCTTCTACCATCACGCTGCTTTTTGCATAACTCTCCGTAGTAAGGTCCATGGTTTTTGCCGTAAATTTTTTTGCGGTAAATTCGCTCATGTTGTCCAGCCTCACTAAAGCGGCCTGGCAATCCCCCTCTATGGCGGCGGTGGTTTTCTGGTACATATCCAGCTTAAAATCCGCACTTGATATAAGGGCTTTCAGCTTTGCATTCTTGCTCATGTCTACAGCCGATTTCTTCGTTTTAAGGTTAAGTTCCGCCTCTGACTTATCGTTCATGCTCAGGCTAAAATACCCGCCCGCCTTTACGTTAAGGTATAACTTAGCATAATCAATGCTTTTTATGGCAAGGCTGTCTGCTTCAAGGTCTTTAAGCGCATACAGTATTGCGCTGTGCTTTACCAGTATTTTTTTTAGCTGGGGTGTGCAGTTTACCCTCACGGCTATTTTTTTGGCACTGCTAATTTCCTTGGTGGTATACAGCCGTAGTGTAGTGCCTTTTACCTCGGCAGTTATAACATCCTGCAGGTTATCATCGGCCTCAATTTCCAGGGCGGTAGTGCTGCCCTGCACAAGGTATGCCTCTATATTATCTTCTACTTCTATATCGTTAAACGCGGCAACTTCCTTTTGGGTAACGGTTACGTTTTTAGAACCTTTTATTTTCTCCCTTTTTTGCGCAAATGCCAGAGGGGTAGCCAGCAAGAGCACGAGTAATGCAAATTTCTTCATGTTTGTAGCAGTAATTTTTATTGGTATAGGCAAATATAACGAAAAACAGCTGCCTATATGAGCAACTTGATTTTATGGCCTTAATTTTTTTTATTACGTTGCCCATTATTTTAGGGCATTAAACCGTGCCCTGTATATTGTAAGCAGCCTGTGTAGTTTATCGCGATTTACGCCATAATCATTAATGGCTATTTTTTTCATGTCCGTGTGTGAGTAGCTGTAGGTCCTATAAAACTTCATGTTCTTGCCTAAACCTTCCCTTATGATGGATTCATTATGTATTTCATTCCACGGATAAAATTTTCCTTAGCTGCTTCAATACCGTGATTGCTGATAATGAGCCATGTTATACTGGCCAGTACGCTAATATAACGGAACTTATTCTATTAAGAAAAGCCTGCCTTTATAAAAAAGCAGGCTTTATAATCAGAAAAATAAAAGGGTATTTTATGCACTCCGTATGCAGATTGAATTTACTTACTCTTGCGAAACACTCCCGCCTGACGATACATCTGTTTTAAGGCTCGACGGCGTTTTTATATAGCCTACATGGCTTCCGCTTGAGGCTTCGGCAGTAAGCTTTTCTACAGGTTTCGTATTTATGGTGCTGCCGCTGCTGGCATCTGCATCTACATTTTTGGCAGTAAGCCCTCCCGCATTCAGGGTGCTGCCGCTGCTGCTTTCGGCAATCAGTTCATCTGCTGTACCCGTAACGTTAAGGGTACTGCCACTGCTCGATTCGGCATCTATTTTTACCGCCGAAACATTTACTTCAAGGTTGCTGCCGCTGCTGCTTTCCAGCAGTATGGCATTGCTTTTAAACACTGTTTTACCTTTAACCGTAGATCCGCCTGCAGACGAAACAGCCTCTATAACCGGTAGCGTTATCCTTATGTTTGTAGCCTTAGACGGACTTATGCTTTTATCGGTATAAATTTTAAGCTCGCCGCCGCTAACCTCAGTTTTTATATACTGTTGCAGGTTATCATCGGTCTCTACAGTTATTTCGCCCACGTTGCCCTGGCTTATATAGGCCTCAAGCCCGCCGCTTACCGAAACTTTGGTAAACGTGCCTTCAACCTTACGGTTCTCTGTGGTTACATTCCCGCTGCCGTTTATTGCCGTGCACGATGCAAACAGTAGTGCCGCAGTGGCTGCTATTATAATCTTGGCAAGGTGTAGAATAACTTTAATCATGATGTATAATTTTTAGTTTGTTTTAGCATTTTTAAGCTGTTGCTCGCGCTCCCTCAGGTTCATTTCGCGTTCGCGCAGCTCTATTTCCCTCGCTCTCAACTCCTGCTGTAGTTGTGCCTCGCTGGCAGGTATAACCTCTGACGGCATGGGCGGTTGTGGCGCAACTATGGTATCTATTTCTACTTCTAGTTCTTCAGTAGGCTCACCTTCCTGTGTTTCCACACAGTCAAAGCATTCTACTTTGTTCACGCCCATCATATATGTGTGCTGGTCGCTATCATACCACAGGTCAAAGAATTCATTATCAGTAGCGTCATAGTCCCTTACACTGCTGTCTGCCTGAAATGTGTAGCCTTCCGGAATATATAAGTATACTTCTACTTCCTGCTGGTGCCATTTAGAGGCTGCATCGGTAAGTAAATAATTGTTTAAAATTAATGTATTTCCTTCAACTTTAAAACTATAATCTATAGTTTTTGCAGTTTCGCGTGCATCATTTATAGTTGCGCCCCGTGCTTTACGCTCTATTTGTATATACGGCTTAGTTCCTTCGGCTTTCAGTACATAAAGGCGTACTTCATTGCTCAGTATCAGCTCATGCCCCAGGGAGTCCTGCACCAGTTCAAATGTGCGGGTATCGTTTACCGATTTTGCATAGTAGTTATCAAAAGTAAACTTTATTTTGAAAATATCTTCATTGCTAATATTAAGGTCGCTTTTAGTAACTACCTTACCTTCACTGCTAAACTGGGCGCTTTGCTGTATGCCAAAGTAGGCACATCCGCAAATACTGGCTATCCACAATACCAGCAGGGTAAAGCCCGCGGTGCTGCCTATGGATTTCATGTTTGGTATAAGTACCCTTAGCCCCAGCAAAAACAAGCCTAAAAATGGTATGCCTATGGCAAAGAAAAGGCTTACCGCGGTTAACCAGACAGGGGCGCTGCCCGAGTTAATTAACTCTACATAAGGATACCAGCCCGGCGCAACGGACGTGGTGGCGAAAAGTACGATGATAAAGCCTACCAGCAAGGCACCCAGGGTAAAGCCTGCCCAAAGGGTAAGCAGCCCGCCCAGTATTTTACCAATAACTTTAAAAATACTTTTAAACACGTCGCCTACGCCATGGCCTACACGTTCAAAACTTGTTTTAACATTGCTGCCTATTTTATCATAGTCAACATTTTTTAACCTTTCACTCACCTGCGCAAATTCTTCACGAACCTTTTTTTCGATGTTAGATATGTTTATGGGTTCGCCACGCATCTCAAGCTTTTCGGTAGTGGTAATTGCCGGTGGTATTAAAATCCATAAAAGGATATATACTAAGGCGGCAGTACCAAATGAAGCAATCAGCACGACGATAAATATAATGCGTATCCATAGCGGTTCCAGCCTGAAGTAATGGCCCAGCCCCGCACACACGCCGCTTACCATGGCGCCATCGGTATCGCGGTAAAACTTTTTGGTACGGTAGTACTCAAAGCCTGATGCACCTGTACTGTTGCCGGCAGCCCCTGTGTTATCTGCACTACCTGTGGCACCATCATAAGTACCACCAGTGGTTTCTTCGTCTATGCGGTAATCTTCCGGCTTGCCCATTATGGTAATAATCTCGTCTATTTCGCGCTGGCCTACCACGAGCTTTTCAGATTTTATCCTTTCTGACAGCAGCTCGGCAATACGGGCTTCAATATCACTCATGATCTCGTCTTTGCCATCGGGCGAAAGCGAACGCTTTATCGCATCAAAATAGCGGTTTAGCTTTTGGTAGGCATCTTCATCTATATGGAAGAATATCCCCCCTAAATTAATACTTACTGTTTTATTCATGATCTTGTGCTTTTAGGCTGGTAATTGTTGTAACTGCGTCGCTCAGTTCCGTCCAGGTGTTATTCAGTTCTTTTAAAAATATTTTTCCGTTATCGGTAAGGCCGTAGTACTTTCGTGGTGGGCCCGAAGTGCTTTCTTCCCAACGATAGTTGAGCAATCCGTCGTTCTTAAGCCTTGTAAGCAGTGGGTAAACCGTACCCTCTACCACAAGCAGCTTGGCGTTTTTAAGGGTATCGAGTATCTCGCTGGTGTAGGCTTCCTTTTCCCTTAGTACAGAGAGGATGCAAAACTCCAGTACCCCCTTGCGCATCTGGGCTTTGGTATTTTCAACATTCATAATTTCTCATTTATTTTAGTTAAGGGTAAGCATTTCGGTTTCCCTTACAATTGTATAACTATTTGTGCCAATAACGGCATTTTTTGGTTCTCCGTAGTAGCGGATTGCTGACGACCCGTCGGCATCTGCATACACATATTCAGAAGCGTTTACGCTAACTGAGGCCGCGTTTGTGGCCCGCACCGTAGCCTTTTTGCAAAAAAGCTTTCCGGCCTGTACCGAGCCGCCCTGGCATGCAATGTTTACATCATCCGCATGTCCCGAAGCCTTTATATATGCCCCGCCTGTTGCATTGCCCTTAAAATGGGCAGCGGTAATAACGCCCCGGTAGCCTGCCCCGCCTTTTGCGGTTATATGGAGGGTACCGCTGGTGTTAACCTCCCCGGTACATACAGCGCCGGAGCTAAGCGCTATATCAAGATTGGCAGTATTTAGTACGCCTTCCAGTTTTATGATAGCGCCTTTATCTGCGGTAACGCTTGTTACATCGCCGCTGATATATACTTTAACACCGTTTGCAGTTGCCATACCGGTTTCATCAGGCGACTTAAGGTATATGTGCAGCGTGCCTTTTTTATACTCGGTAACCACGTTATCCAGCGTATTGCGGTCTGCCGCCTCTGCTGCAAGCTGTACGTTATTATCCTGCTTAAATACTACGGTAATACCGTCGCTTACCTGCAGCATACTGATGGGGTGCGCCATGCGCGTTTCTTTTACCTGTGCCTGCGCTACTATGCCGGTAAGGGCTGCAAAGGCTGTGATGATAATTTGTTTCATTACTGTTTCGTTTTTTGATTGATGATTAATCTCCCGTGGTTTGATTTGATGATGATTTGCCTGCTGCCGGCCGCAGGCGGTATTCTGATTGATGACTAACTCCTCTTGAACCATGCAATGCCGGCGTTTTGCATATACTTATAATAGCTGTATTAACACAGTATAATCTTATAACCATTAATTTCTTATGCAAATATATATCTTTAATCAGGTAGTTTGTATCACATAGTAGTATGATTTAACATAATTTTAACATTTAACCAGTTTGAAAATATGTCGTATATTAGCTGTAAAACCACGCTTATATGCAATTCACCCCTTCTAAACTCAATACCTTCCTGCTTTTTAAGCTACCTGCCGCCTATATAACCGGGGTGCGCGTACAGCACATAGACAGCCGGCTGTGCGCCGTGCGCGTAAGGCACCGCTGGATAAACCAAAACCCCTTTAACAGTATGTACTTTGCCGTGCAGGCCATGGCGGCAGAACTTACTACCGGTGCGCTGGTAATGCTGCACATTGCCGAAAGCGGGCGTAAAATATCGATGCTGGTGGCTAATAATAAAAGTACTTTTACCAAGAAAGCCAGGGGAAAAATAACCTTTACATGCACCGATGGCCACCTGGTGGGCGAGGCTATAGCCCATACACTGGCAACCGGCGAAGGCCAAACCTTCTGGATGAAATCTACCGGGGTAGATGAATCCGGGGATGTGGTAAGCGTTTTGGATTTTGAATGGAGCGTTAAGCGCAAATAGTCATCAGTGTTCAGGGTTTACTGACCTGGTTTGCAATAGGCACACTCAAACCGAAAGCGCACGTTAGCTGTATGTTCAGGGGTGTACTATGCATTCATCAATAGTTACATAGCGGAATATCACAAACAAAAGTTAAACAAAAGTTATTTGGCCCATATATTATAAACCACGGTTTAATTTAGCGAGAAAATAGATAGATATGAGGGTTTTAATTAGCGGCGCTACCGGGCTTGTGGGTAAAAATATCGTCCAGGTGTTGCATAAGCAGGGCTACCACATACATTACCTTACCACTTCGCGTGATAAGGTAAAGGACAAAAAAAACTATACAGGCTTTTACTGGAATCCCATAAAAGGTGATATTGATATAAAGTGCCTTGAAAATGTAGGTGTTATCATTCACTTGGCAGGAGCCTCAATAAGCAAGCGGTGGACTACTAAATACAAACAGGAAATTATTGAGAGCCGGGTGCTAAGCACTAAGGTACTGTACACGCTGCTAAAAAACACCCAAAATACCGTACACCATTTTATAAGTGCAAGCGCTACCGGCGTTTACCCCAGCAGCACGGATAAAGTATATAATGAAGACAGCCCTGAGCGCGATAGCTCCTTTTTAGGTACCGTGGTACAACAGTGGGAAGCAGCGGCAGACGAGATTAACACGCTGGGTATAAAAGTAGCTAAGCTGCGTACCGGCCTGGTACTAAGCGGTAAGGGCGGTGTACTTAAGGAACTCGCCGGGCCGGTACGCCTGGGTATAGGCTCGGCTTTTGGAAGCGGCAAACAGGTGCAATCGTGGATACACGCAGACGACCTTGCCTGTATGTACATGCACATTCTTAAAAATGGGCTTGAAGGCGTGTATAACGGGGTAGCCCCCCACCCTGTAACACAGCATGAACTTGTTAAAACCATTGCGAAAGTACTGGATAAGCCTTATTTTATGCCTAATATACCGCAGTTTGTAATGAGAGCCGTGCTGGGTGAAATGAGTACACTGCTGTTTGACAGCCAGCACGTAAGCGCACGTAAAATAATAGATTCAGGCTACCAGTTTAAATACCTATCGCTCGAAAAAGCTATAACAGACGCCCTGGCCGCTTAAATATAAAATTTGCCACAAATAGCCACCTGATTTTCACAATTAACTTGTGGCAACTGCGGCTTTTTGTGGCTGTTCCATAATGCTATTCAAAGGATATTACATCCTGTCGCAATACCCCAACAGGTAATATATTACTACAAATGCAACTATGGTGCCTATACAGCCACCACCTAATTTTTTTGCACCCCATCCGGCTATCAGCGCACGTATTAATTTGTTCATAACAGTTTGTTTTAATGTTTAAATCGAAATTAAACATATCTCCCACCACACAAAAACCATTTAACGTTTAGTAAGGAATTTTAAACCCCAGCCTGTGCGCTAACCTGTTAAAAACAAAGCATAATCGGCCAAAAAATTATGATTTATTTATGCGTCACGCAGGTACGGATTAAATAACTTTATAAATATAATAATTGCAATTTATGAAACTAATATTACACCTTTTGGCATTCCTTTTATTTACACCGTATGTAAATGCGCAGGTATACGGCTGTACTGACCCGCTATCTTCAAACTACAACGCAAATGCTACCGAAAATGATGGTTCATGCATCTACCCATCGTCTACAGTATCTGTAGTCGCATCGGTTGAAATGCCCGATACAGTAGAAGAATCATCGGGGTTAATTATATGGAACGGCGGCGTGTATACCCATAATGATGATGGCGACAATAACCTGTACCGAATAAGCCCTGCCAATGGCGAAATAACCCAAACCCTTACCGTAGCCGGTACGGTAAACCAGGACTGGGAAGATATAGCACAGGATGAAACCTATGTATATATAGGCGACTTTGGCAACAATGTTAACGGCAACCGTACTAACCTGCGCATCATAAAAACAGTAAAAAACGGGCTCCTGCAAGGCGACCCTGTTATACAGAACATTAATTTCAGCTATGCTAACCAAACCTCGTTTACCGGCACGGGTAACAACAATACCGACTTTGACTGCGAGGCTATGGTTGTGGGTACCAACTATATTTACCTGTTTACCAAGCAGTGGGTAAGCCATCAAACCAGCGTATACAGGCTGCCTAAAACCCCCGGCACGCATATAGCGGAACTACTTGATACATTTGATGTTAATGGGCTTATAACCGGGGCTGCAATGCTGGAAAGCCAAAAACTCGTGGCGCTGTGCGGATACAGCACTACCCTATCGCCCTTTATATACCTGCTGTATGATTATGAAGGCGACGATTTTTTTAGCGCAAACAAGCGTAAAATTTCAGTTTCAGAGAATTTTACCCAGATAGAGGGGATAGCTACCGAAAATGGAATGGATTATTACCTGAGTTGCGAACACTTTAACCAGGTATTTGTAAATACCGAGCAGCAGCTTTTTACGGTAAACCTGGGCAGTTATCTTGAAGGCTACCTGGGCACCCCACCCATTGGCAATGCTACTGAAGATATTATTATATACCCCAACCCAGCGGGGAAAACCGTAAACTTTGCAGTAAAACCCACATATATAGGCAGGCAGTATTTAATAACTGACGCCTCCGGTAAAACACTGGTTGACGATACGTTTAAAGCGGAACAGGACAGCGTGGATATCTCATCCCTTGCCGCCGGGATATACCGTGTTACCGTTACCGGATACAGTAGCGCACTTAACCTGGTAGTTAAATAAGCACCCATTAAAGTATAGTACCTGATTCGCGTAGGTTTTATTGCAAAAGCGCAGTAACGGCGGACATTAAAGGATATAAGTAACATGCGGTAAACGAGGTTATGGCTGCAAGGTGTATAACTATTTTTTTATAGCGGCCTATGCCGGCGGGGTGTTTTGCCCAATTTTATTGAAGAAATTTACCGCTTATTGATTTGCTGCAATCAGCAATATCAAAGCCAATACGGTTAAACACACTTACAAGTTTGGCGAAATTTTCAAGTGTGGGTTCAATCCAAAAATCAACATCTGCCGAATGGCGCTGATAACCATGGAAGTTGACTGCACCTCCACCTACCATAAGCATACGTACTTGTTCCTGATTAGCATACAAAACAAACTGTTCTATTTCTTCATCCCAGTTTTCTGTCATTTTTCCTTTTCCTTTGTAAAATCAATCCAGAAATTATCTTTCCCTCTTTCCGGGGCTGAGGTTTGAAATGCCATTATTTTTTTCGACAGGCGCACAAAACTCATAATACGCTCGCCACCGGAAAGCGCTAAAAAGGCTGCCTGCTGGGCCGCTTTGCTTTCTTCTTTTGTGGTAAATGATATTTGCATAGCGTAAAAATACAAAATTTAATGATTTACCGCTCAGGGTGATATTTATACGGATATAAATATTTACTATTCTCAATAATTTCTTAAATTGCACACTTAAAATTGAATATATTTCAACATGCAGCCAGTAACACCTTATATTCCTAAAAATAAAGTACGTATAGTAACCGCCGCTTCGCTTTTTGACGGCCATGATGCTGCCATCAACATCATGCGCCGCATTATACAGGCCACAGGCGTTGAGGTCATCCACCTGGGTCACGACCGCAGCGTTGAGGAGGTGGTTAATACCGCTATTCAGGAAGACGCCAATGCTATTGCCATGACCTCCTACCAGGGCGGCCATAATGAGTACTTTAAGTATATGCATGACCTGCTCAGGGAGAAAGGTGCCGCTCATATAAAGATATTCGGTGGCGGTGGCGGGGTTATCCTTCCTTCTGAAATTTCAGAGCTGCACGAGTACGGCATTACCCGTATTTACTCGCCCGATGATGGCCGCGCGCTGGGGTTGCAGGGCATGATAAACGACCTGGTTGAAAGGGCAGATTATATCACTCCAAGCCCCCTAACCCCAAAAGGGGGAATTGACGAGAACCTGAAAAACAAAGAAGTAAATACAATAGCAAGACTTATTACTTTAGCGGAAAATAACCCTGAAGAATATTATAAAGTTTTTCACGCGCCGGCAGCAACTCCCCCTTTGGGGGCTGGGGGGCCTCCGGTGCTAGGCATAACCGGTACCGGAGGTGCGGGCAAGTCGTCATTGGTTGACGAACTGGTGCGCCGTTTCCTTATCGATTTCCCCGAAAAAACAATAGGGCTTATCTCGGTAGACCCCTCTAAACGCAAGACCGGCGGGGCGTTGCTGGGCGACCGCATCCGTATGAATGCCATTAATAACCCACGGGTATATATGCGTTCGCTGGCTACGCGCCAAAGCAACCTTGCTCTTTCTAAATATGTTGCTGAAGCCATACAGGTGCTTAAGGCCGCACAGTACGACCTGATCATTTTAGAGACCTCAGGCATAGGCCAGAGCGATACCGAAATAATAGAGCACAGCGATGTATCTTTATATGTAATGACACCGGAATTTGGCGCTGCCACCCAGCTGGAAAAGATTGATATGCTGGACTTTGCCGATATTGTAGCGATAAACAAATTTGACAAGAGAGGCTCGCTTGACGCCTTGCGCGATGTGAAAAAGCAGTACCAGCGCAACCACAACCTTTGGGATGCAAACCCGGACACACTGCCGGTATTTGGTACCATCGCCAGCCAGTTTAACGACCCCGGCATGAACACGCTCTACAAGAAAATAATGGACAAAATAGTAGAGAAAACAGGCGTTGACCTGCAATCTACGGTTACCATTACGCGCGAAATGAGCGAAAAGATATTCGTAATACCGCCGCACCGTACGCGCTACCTGAGCGAGATTGCCGAGAACAACCGGAAATACGACCAAACCGCTGTTAGCCAGCAGGAAGTAGCCCAAAAACTCTATGGAATTTATAAGACTATTGAGTCGGTTACAGGGCTTAAGTTAGCGCTTACAAAATTCGGGATAGATACCCAAGTACTGGCTAACACACAGGCAGACAAGGACTTTGTAAAGATGCTTATTGCTGAATTTGACCTTGTTAAGATGAACCTCGACCCGTATAACTGGGAGGTTATCTTTACGTGGGACGATAAGGTTAATAAATATAAAAACCCGGTTTATACTTTTAAGGTACGCGACAAGGAAATCAAGATACAAACGCATACCGAGAGCCTGAGCCACAGCCAGATACCTAAGGTTTCGTTACCTAAATACCAGGCATGGGGCGACATACTGCGCTGGTGCCTGCAGGAAAATGTGCCGGGTGAATTCCCATTCACATCGGGCCTCTACCCCTTTAAGCGTGAGGGCGAAGATCCGTCACGGATGTTTGCCGGCGAGGGTGGGCCGGAACGTACCAATAAACGCTTTCATTACGTGAGTGCCGGATTGCCCGCAAAGCGCTTATCTACAGCGTTTGACAGCGTTACGCTATACGGTAACGACCCGCATTTACGTCCCGATATTTATGGTAAAATAGGCAATGCCGGGGTATCCATCTGCTGCCTTGATGATGCCAAAAAGCTTTATTCAGGCTTTAACCTGGCGCATGCGTTAACCTCGGTTAGTATGACCATAAACGGGCCCGCGCCCATGCTGCTTGGCTTCTTTATGAATGCCGCCATCGACCAACAATGCGAGCTGTATATTAAAGAGAACGGCCTTGAAGATGAGGTAAATAACAAAATAAACGACATTTATAAAGCCAAGGGCACCACACGCCCCCGCTACAACGGCGAACTACCACAAGGTAACGACGGCCTTGGCCTGATGCTGTTGGGCGTTACGGGAGACCAGGTTCTTCCTGCGGATGTTTATAATCAAATAAAAACCAGTACGTTAAGCCAGGTTCGTGGTACCGTTCAGGCGGATATATTGAAGGAAGACCAGGCACAGAATACCTGTATTTTCAGTACCGAATTTGCCCTTAGGCTTATGGGAGACGTGCAGGAGTATTTTATCGAAAAAAATGTACGAAATTTCTATTCGGTTTCAATATCAGGCTACCACATTGCGGAGGCCGGTGCCAACCCTATTACCCAGTTAGCCTTTACGTTAGCTAACGGATTTACCTATGTAGAGTACTACCTTAGCCGTGGCATGAACATCAATGATTTCGGGCCTAACCTTTCATTTTTCTTTAGTAACGGTGTAGATCCGGAGTATGCCGTTATAGGCCGCGTGGCGCGTAAAATTTGGGCTAAAGCACTGAAAAACAAGTATAATGCTAATGAGCGCGCACAGATGCTCAAGTACCATATTCAAACATCCGGCCGCTCACTGCACGCGCAGGAAATTGATTTTAACGATATAAGAACCACATTACAAGCACTTTACGCAATTTACGACAACTGTAATTCGCTGCATACCAATGCCTATGACGAGGCCATCACTACGCCAACAGAGGAAAGCGTGCGCCGCGCTATGGCTATCCAGCTGATTATCAACAAGGAACTAGGGTTAGCCAAAAACGAAAACCCGATACAGGGCTCGTTTATTATAGAGGAGCTGACCGACTTGGTTGAGGAGGCCGTACTGGCTGAATTTGACCGCATTACAGAGCGTGGCGGTGTGCTGGGCGCTATGGAAACCATGTACCAACGTTCTAAAATTCAGGAGGAAAGCCTTTATTATGAGACACTTAAGCACACAGGTGAATTCCCTATTATAGGCGTAAACACGTTTTTAAGTTCTAAAGGTTCGCCTACGGTAATCCCGGCTGAAGTAATCCGCGCTACAGAGGAAGAAAAACAGTTCCAGATTGCAACCCTGGAAAGCCTGCATACCACTTATGCTGAGCAGGTTAACGAGCAGCTGGCTGCCGTTCAGGAGGCCGCGATACAGAATAAAAACATCTTCGAACTGCTTATGGAAGCCACTAAAGTATGCTCCCTGGGGCAGATTACCGCGGCCCTATTTGAGGTGGGCGGGCAGTACCGACGCAATATGTAAACAGGTTAATTTGTTAATTTGTTAATTTGTTAATTCGTTAATTTGATAGGAAAATCAATCCCGCCCTGCCGGGATTTTTTGTAGATAAAAATTTACAAAATACATATTTTTTATATTCCACTTATCTTACACCATTTATTCAACAGTCGTTATCATGTGTTAAATGTTTATACATTGAAATTCAGTGTTTTGTGTTTTGTATTCCACAATGGCGCTATTTTGTGTCCAGGATAATTTTACTGAACGAATGGCTTCAGTACTTTGTGGTGGGAAATGTTTTAATTTTGTGGCTTGTTTGATAGACCGTTGCAAGCACTCTTCTTAACTTTTAAGGGCAATCCCCCCTTTGTTAAATAAATCCCATATTAGTATTAACGCTAAGCCAATTAGAAAATACTTAAGAAAGAGCCTCCGTAATTTTAGTGTATAGAAAAAACGGAGGACTTATGAAGAAGATATTTACCCTACTGATTATCCTGTTAGTTACAGGATTCAGTGCCACCGCCCAGGAGGCCTACCGCCCTGATTATAACAAAATAGCTAAAGATATTGCCGATAAAAATTCAGGGTATTACTACCCGGAACTCCGCGAGCGCTACATAAAGGCCGATACCAGCCTTACGCTGGAGCAACGCCGCCACCTGTATTACGGTTATGCTTTTAACAAAAGCAACGGCAACATTGATGCAAGCACAGCGGCACTGTCCAAATTAAATGAGGTGCTAATAAAACCCAACCCTACTGACGAAGACTATAAAATGGTGCTGGATTACACAGCCACCGTATTAGAATATATGCCCTTTAGCATAACAATAAAACAGTATCGCGAGTTTTGCTTCGGGAAACTGGGCAGGTATGACGAAGCACAAACAGAAAGAGCACAAACCGAAATGATTATAGATGCCATTTTAAGCAGCGGCGACGGTAAGACAATCAAAAATTGTATACACGTGGTTGATGCTGAAAACGAGTTTGAAGTAGTAACAATTATTGGCTACAGGCCACAAAGCCAGGAGTATACTACAAACGGGGAGGTAGACTATATCGAACTGTCACAAAATCTTTACGGTACCGCCGGATTATTTTTCGAGGTGGCCCAGGTGCCCAAAGAAGTTACAGGATTATAATTTTGCGTTTGCATTACCCAAAGCCTGCCCTTACCGGCGGGCTTTTTTATTGTCTATAAGTAAGCGCCTTACATAAAACTGCGAATTGGTATTACGATATCGATTTAATTTTTATCTTTAGCACCTGCTATTATAAAAAACCCATTTCTATGCACAGAAGGTCATTCCTTAAAAACACAGGTACATTCAGCCTGGCCGTGGGCCTTGCGCCTTATCTTTCCCATCTCGATTTTTTTAATGACACAGAAGATGCAAAAGCGCCTTTTTTTAAACTGTCGTTAGCCCAGTGGTCGCTGCACAAGGCCATACTGGAATCAAAAACCTTAGACCCCTTCGATTTCCCTAAAAAAGCACGGCAACTCGGCTTTGATGCCGTAGAATATGTAAGCCAGCTGTATACCATAGATAATGCTAACGCTACCGCCGGCATTAACAACCTTGTAAAGGTGCTCAACGCCCGCAGCAGCGACAACGGCATTAAAAATGTGCTGATAATGATAGATAACGAGGGCGAACTTGCCGCGCTGAAAAAATCCGCACGCGACGAAGCCATTGCCAAACATTCCCGTTGGGTAGATGCCGCATCAGGACTGGGGTGCCACGCCATACGGGTAAATTTATTTGGCACCGGCGCCGAAAATGATTTTGCCATCTGGAAAGAAACCTCGGCAGATGGATTAGGCAGGCTTGCGCACTATGCCGCGAAAAGCAATATCAACGTTATAGTAGAAAACCATGGCGGGCTGTCGTCTGACGGCGGTAAGCTAACCGAAGTAATAAAAGCCATAAACCTTAAAAACTGCGGTACGTTACCTGATTTTGGCAATTTTTGTGTAAAAAGGGAAGGCGGCGAACGCTGGGGCACACCGTGTTTAGAAGAATATGATAAATACAAAGGTGTACGGGAGCTGATGCCCTTTGCCCACGGCGTGAGTGCCAAGACGTTTGATTTTGATGCCGCCGGCAATGAAACCACCATAGATTATGTAAAGATGCTTAAAATAGTTAAGGATGCCGGCTATAAGGGCAGGATAGGCATAGAGTATGAAGGGAACCGCCTTAGCGAAGAAGACGGCATTAAGGCCACTAAAGCCCTGCTGTTAAAAGCTGCCGCACAATTAAAGTAACAAAAAACAAACTACAATATAACCTCATTTGCCTTTGCAGTGGGGTTTTTTAATACTCAGCTATGGATATAAAAATACGCTTTCAGCTTTCTTTAATGATGTTTTTGCAGTTTTTTGTGTGGGGCGGCTGGTTTGTAACCCTGGGCACTTTTTTAGCCAATAACCTTAATGCCACAGGGGCACAGAGTGCCATGGTATTCGCAACACAGTCGTGGGGGGCTATTATAGCGCCGTTTGTTATTGGCCTGGTGGCCGACCGGTTTTTTAACGCCGAAAAGATATTGGGTGTGCTGCATGTTGCGGGTGCTTTATTAATGTACCAGCTCAGTAAGGCCACTACTTTTGATGCATTTTATCCCTACGTACTGGGCTACATGATAGCCTATATGCCAACACTGGCACTGGTTAACTCCGTGTCGTTTAACCAGATGAAAGACCCTGCCAAAGAATTTTCGCCCATACGGGTTTGGGGCACCATAGGGTGGATTGTGGCCGGGCTTGCCATCAGCTACTTCTTTCATTGGGATGCACCACAGGCCATACAGCAGGGTTTTCTGCAAAATACCTTTTTAATGACGGCAATAGCATCATTAACCCTTGGCATAATCAGCTTTACGCTGCCGGCAACGCCGCCCAAAGCGGTATCAGGGGAGAAACCATCGCTAACCGAGATTTTGGGCCTTGATGCCCTGAAGCTGCTGGGCAGCCGCAACTTTTTAATTTTCTTTATATCATCGGTATTAATATGCATCCCGCTGGCTTTTTACTACCAGAATGCCAACCCGTTTTTTGCCGAAATAGGCATGGCAAACCCTACCGGTAAAATGACTATAGGGCAGGCATCAGAGGTGGGCTTTATGCTGCTGCTCCCCCTGTTCTTCAGGCGTTTTGGCATTAAAATCACGCTTATGGCAGGCATGCTGGCCTGGGCGCTGCGCTATATATTATTTGCCTATGGCAATGCGGGCGAACTGTCTTTTATGCTGTTAACGGGCATTGCGCTACACGGCGTGTGCTACGATTTCTTTTTTGTATCGGGGCAAATCTATACCAACTCTAAGGCGGGCGACAAGCACAAGAGCGCGGCACAGGGGCTTATAACGCTGGCTACCTATGGCGTAGGCATGCTCATAGGGTTTTGGGTTGCGGGGCTTATTACCGATACCTACAACAACGGCGGCACACACCAGTGGCAGTCCATCTGGTTATTCCCGGCGGGTTTTGCGCTCGTGGTAATGGTGCTGTTTGCGTTCTTCTTCAAAAACGAAAAAATAGAATATAAAGCATAACCTATATGAGGAAGTTAAGAATGGGAATGGTAGGCGGCGGTACAGGCTCTTTTATAGGCGATGTACACCGCAAGGCTGCCGCCATAGACGGCCTTATCGAGCTGGTATGCGGCGCGTTCAGCAGTTCGGCGGAGCGGTCTGTGCAAAGCGGCAGGGCGTTATTTTTACCCGAAAACCGCTGTTACGGCAGTTTTGAAGAAATGATCAGGGCTGAAAAGGAACTGCCCGTAGGCGAGCGTATGGATTTTATTGCCATTACCACGCCAAACCACATGCATTTTGCCCCTGCTAAAATGGCGCTGCAAAACGGTTTCCATGTGGTGTGCGACAAGCCCATGACGCTTACCATAGCCGAAGCCGGGGAGCTTATAAGCATCGTTGAAGAAACAGGGCTGCTTTTTGCCCTTACCCATAACTATACCGCCCACCCCATGGTACGCCAGGCGAAGGCTATGGTAGCACACGGCGATTTGGGTAAAATCCGCAAAATACAGGTGCAGTACCTGCAGGGGTGGCTGGCCACGTCTGTAGAAAGCACCGATAATAAACAGGCTGCCTGGCGCACCGACCCTTCAAAGTCGGGTATAGGTGGGGCGCTGGGCGATATTGGCACCCATGCCGAAAACCTGACCGAATTTATTACCGGGCTTAAAATTAGCGAACTTGCTGCCGACCTGGGCCGTTTTGGCGAAGGCCGCGTACTCGATGACGACGGCAATATTTTACTGCGTATGGATAACGGCGCTAAAGGCACGATGTCATTCTCCCAAATTGCCGCAGGCGAAGAAAACAACCTTGCCATACGCGTGTATGGCGAAAAGGGCAGCCTGGAATGGCAGCAGGAAAACCCTAACCAACTAATAACACGCTGGCTTGACCAGCCTAAAAAGATATTTACCCCTAACGGTAACGGCCTCTACCCCGAGGCTGCTACCCTTTCACGCATACCGGCCGGGCACCCTGAAGGCTACCTTGAGGCGTTTGCCACGGTATACCGCAGTTTTGCACAGCACCTTACTGCGGTTTTAGAGGGTACAACCCTTCAAAATACAGGCTACCCCAGCGTTTATGACGGCCTCAGGGGCTTACAGTTTATTAGCGCGGCGGTGCATAGCGACAGCAATAACGCCGCATGGACAAAATTACCATAACATGAAAACACTTAAAGGGCCGGGTATTTTCCTGGCACAATTTATAGGCGGTAACGCGCCATATAATTCGTTAGACGGCTTGTGCCAGTGGGCGGCAGGCCTGGGTTATAAGGGCATACAGCTGCCCACGTCAGACGCATGGCTAATCGACCTCAACATTGCGGCAGAGAGCCAGGACTACTGTGATGAGCTGAAGGGCAGGATAAACGGTTACGGCTTAGAGATAACCGAATTGTCTACCCATTTGCAGGGGCAGCTCGTGGCGGTTAACCCGGCATATGATGTTATGTTTGATAATTTTGCCCCACAGGCGGTAAAAAACAACCCTAAAGCACGTACCGAATGGGCCATAGCCACCGTTAAAAAAGCAGGTACGGCATCGCGCAGGCTGGGCCTTACGGCACATGCAAGTTTTTCGGGGGCACTGCTCTGGCATACCCTGTACCCGTGGCCGCAACGCCCGCCGGGGCTGGTGGAAGCGGGCTTTGACGAACTGGCCAGACGCTGGCTGCCCATACTGAACCACTTTGACGAGAACGGAGTAGATATATGTTATGAAATACATCCGGGCGAAGATTTGCACGACGGTATTTCGTTTGAGCGGTTCCTGGCCGCGACGGGCAACCACAAGCGGGTGAACATGCTGTATGACCCGAGCCACTTTTTATTGCAGCAGCTGGACTACCTTGACTATATCGACCATTACCATGAGTTTATTAAAGCCTTTCACGTTAAGGATGCTGAGTTTAACCCTACGGGCAGGCAGGGCGTATACGGGGGCTATGCGGACTGGGTTGACCGGGCGGGCCGCTTTCGGTCGCCGGGCGACGGGCAAATTGACTTTAAAGGCATTTTTTCTAAGCTTACGCAATATGGCTGCGATGTATGGGCCGTTATGGAATGGGAGTGCTGTATAAAAAGCCCGGAACAGGGCGCGCGCGAAGGTGCCCCGTTTATTACAAGCCACATTATAGAAGCCACGCAAAAAACATTTGACGACTTTGCCGGCGGCGCTGCCGATACAGCAAAAATCAATAAGATACTGGGATTATAAATAAGTCGAAAGTGTAAAAGTTCATAAAGTCAAAAGAAAAGCAGTAGTTTAAACTAATCGTTGCATCGTTTTGTTTTATTTTATTTTAAAACACTATATACGATAAATTCTGAACGCTGCTTACGTGTAGCGTTTAAATTCCTGAAATATACAGCCGACTTCGACAGGCTCAGCCTGACTGTATATTTCAAGAATTTTTACACAAAATAGAATACTACTGGCTTCGAAAGGCTCTCCCTGACTGTATATTTAAGAAATCTTAGGGGAAAATTAAAGGGTATAATAGTCACACTGAGCTTGTCGAAGTGCGGCTATTATACCCTTTAATTTGATATTTCTAATTTTAACTCCTAATAGATAAATGCTATTACTTAAAGTATGCCGCATATTCCGCAGGCAGGGTAGCCAGCTCTTTAATCATTACCCCCTTATAAAATGTTTCGGCGGCTTCGCTTTGCAGCTGTATTTTACCTTTTGTGAGCGGAAACGATTTTCCGTTTTCTACATAGCGCGAATTTTGCAGTACCATAACCACGTGGCCGTTTACTATGTGCAGGCTCTTGCCCTGAAAGCAGATAAGCTCTACCTGTGTCCATTCGCCCATGGGGCTTTCATGGTCTTCGCCGCGCAGGCAAAAACCGTCTATACCCGTACCGGCGGCAATGGGCAGCAACGGCTGTTTTGCATTGGCAACAGGGTTCATAATGCCTTCGGGTATATAAGCACGCACATCTATCGCGGCATTGGCTATGCTCCAGTAGTCGCCCATGTGGCCTTCCATCAGCTGAAACTCCTGCGACAGCATCCAGGCACGCCAGTAATCTTTGCCACACTCCCCTACCGAATGGTATAAAATACCTGAATCCATAAGTTTATCGGTGCGCGGGTCCCATTTCTTTTTACCCCATTTTACCTGGGCTTTAAAATGGTAATTTTCATATTCTGCCTTGGTAAACACACAGCCGTAAATTTCGCCGCTAACGCGCAAAACGGGTTCGCCCTTTTCTTCAATAACGGTAAATACGTTTGCGGTGTTCTTGTTGTAGCCCACCGGTTGCACCGGCTTGCCATTTTCATCAACGGGAATTTCGCCCTTATACCCCGGCTTGTGGCTGTAGCTAAGGTACATTTCCCATTTTGTAAGGTTTTTATCTAACAGGTTTTTCCATTCGGGCTTGTGGGTAAACCCTGCTGCTGCGGCAATGGCAGTTAGCCCCAGTACTGCTGCTTTAACAGCTGTTTTTGTAATAATGTACATAGTTTGTTTAATTTGGTTACAGGGTAAAAATAAGCAAAATAGGTTAGTTACAGCATATTATTTTTTTGGCGAAATTAATAGTGTGACCTTACGAAAATGTGTAAAGTACTCCTGCTTTTTATTTTTGTCCATCATTGGCATAAAATTGGCTATATAAGAAAAAAACGTAAATTCGCAGCATGATTACAAGCGAAGAGATAAGCACGGTGCAGCAACTGCTGGATACACCTAAAAATATAGTTATAATTCCGCACCGAAACCCCGACGGCGATGCCATGGGATCTACACTGGGCCTGTACCATTTTTTACTTAAAAAAGGGCATACCGCTACGGTAATGGTGCCTAATGAATTTCCTGAGTTCCTGGCGTGGATGCCATCAATAGAAAAAGTAACCGTTTTTGAAAGGGAGCCTGAGCAGTGCATGAAAATTTTACACGAGGCCGCGCTGGTCTTTACGCTCGATTTTAATACCCTGGGCCGCACGGGCGACATGATGGCGCCGGAGCTGAAAAAGCTTACTGCCCCGTTTATAATGATAGACCACCACCAGAAGCCAGACGATTATGCCGTGGTTACCTTTAGCGATACAAGCTACGGCTCTACCTGCGAAATGGTATACCACTTTATACAGCAACTGGGCGAAGGCAGCCTGATAGATACCACCATTGCCACCTGCCTGTATACCGGTATCGTTACCGATAGCGGTTCGTTCCGTTTCCACACCACCACAGGTACCACACACCGCATAGTAGCAGAATTTATAGACCTGGGCGTAGATAACAGCGCCGTGCACAGCCTGTTGTTTGACAACCACTCTCTAAGCCGCATACAAATACTGTCGCGCGCGCTGCATAATATGAAGGTACTGCCAGAGTACCACACCTCATACAGCAGCCTTAGCCAGTTTGAGCTCAACAGCTTTGGCCACAACAAGGGCGATACCGAGGGCATTGTTAACTATGGCCTTAGCATGAAAGGCATAGTGTTTACCGCCTTTTTTACCGAAAACCGCGATGAGGGCATTATAAAAATATCGTTCCGCTCTAAGGGCAATTTTGATGTAAACAAATTTGCGCGCGAGCATTTTGACGGCGGCGGGCATATAAATGCCGCCGGTGGCAGAAGCACTGACTCATTGCATGCTACGATACAAAAATTTATTGCTACATTAGCAACCATAAAAATTGAAGCATGATGAAAAAGAGTATAGCAGCCATAGTAGTGCTTACCGCCTTTGCCGTTACCGCGTGCAGCCAGCAGCAGGCGCGGCAGCCCATATCAAGCAGTTCCGGCACGTTTATGAAGGAAAGCGTGGCACGCAATAAAGCGCTTGTAGCAAACGAAGAGCACCTTATAGATTCCGTAATGAAAAGTAACCCGGATATTAAGTATATTGCCTCCGATAAAGGGTACTGGTACTATTACCAGAAAGAGAACACCACCGATACCCTGCGCCCAAAACGCGGCGATGTGGCCTATTTTGACTATGAGGTTAAAGACCTTAAAGGCAATATTATATACAGCGAAACGGAGCTAAGGCCGCAGGTATACCTTGTGGACAAGCAAAACATAATGATGGGCCTGCGCGACGGCATTAAGTTAATGAACGCGGGAGAAAAAGTAACCTTTTTGTTTCCATCGCACATGGGCTACGGCTACCATGGCGATAACGACCGTATAGGCATTAACGAGCCGCTGGTATGCACCGTTACCCTGAATGAAATTAAACCCGAAACCCAAATAAAAGAGAATTAATAAATTAAATGAAACCAATGACGAGTCTTTTTTTAAGCCTGATCGCTTTATTTTATTCGTGCAACAATACCCCTGCGGCTGCCCCCGCGCCGGTACCGGTAGAACAACTGGGTGATGGGCTGTATGCCGAAATGGTTACCAGTAAAGGGACTATTGTTTTGCAGCTGGAATACCAGAAAACCCCCGTTACCGTAGCTAACTTTGTAACACTTGCCCAGGGCAAAAACAACCTTGTAAGCCCTGAATATAAAGGCAAAAAGTTTTATGATGGCCTTAGCTTCCACAGGGTTATCGCTAATTTTATGATACAGGGCGGCGACCCTAAGGGCGATGGCTCCGGAGGGCCGGGCTACAAATTTGAAGATGAATTTAATGAAACCCTTAAGCACGACGGCCCCGGTATACTGAGCATGGCAAATGCCGGCCCTACTACTAATGGCAGCCAGTTTTTTATAACACACAATGCTACCCCCCACCTTGATAATAAACACAGCGTTTTTGGCCACGTGGTACAGGGTATGGATGTAGTAAACAGCATAGTACAGGGCGACAAGATAGTAAGCGTAAAAATTACCCCAGTGGGCAAGGATGCCAAAAAGTTTAAGGCAGACAAAGTATGGGAGCAATATGCCGTAGAAATAAAAAACAGGGAAGCGGCTATTGCTAAGGCAAAAGAAGATAAGTTAACGTCGTTTGCATCTGATAAAGCAAGCGGTATTAAAACACAGTCGGGCCTTGTGTATAAGATAACGAAAAAAGGAGGCTATACCAAGCCTGCTGACGGTACCCAGGTACTGGTAGACTATTCCGGCTTCCTTACCGATGGTTTTCTGTTTGATTCAAGCAGCGCAGCCGTTGCTAAGCAGTATGGTAATTATATCCCGCAAAAAGACGCTGCGGGCGCTTATACACCTATCCCTTTTAAGACAGGCACAAAAAGCGGCATGATACCGGGCTTCCTTGAAGGGCTTGAAAAAATGGTGCCGGGCGACGAGGCCGTTATCTTTATACCATCGCACCTGGGCTATGGTGAGCGCGGCGCGCCACAGGGTAAAATACCGCCCAATGCCGACCTGGTATTTGAGCTTAAAATGCTGCCTGCACCAGCAGCGGATGCAGCCCCTAAACAATAGTCACAGACTACACGATATAAAAAATGCCACTCAAATAGGGTGGCATTTTTTATATTACTAAAATTGATAATCAGCTTTTAAACTTCCAGTCAAATTCATCTTTGCTGTTTATAATGGCGCCCAGCTCTACGCGTATTATTTCATCAAATTCTGCCTGTAGTATAAGCCAGTTAGCTTCATTAAAATAATTTACCACGCTGTCAAAGGTTTCTTCCTCAAAATATTTAAGATTGTTATTTTGGGCCACTGCTGCAATTTCTGCCCATTTTTTCCCTATAAGGGTGGTGGAAAACAACTCCAGCGCGGGGTGGGAGGCTATAATATACCCCAGCCTGAAATCTTCATCGGCATAAAAGGTAAGCCGCAGCTTTTTATCGTTATATAAAAAAATACTGTTTTTTTCGTCGTCTTTGTATTTCCTGTCCGGTTCGCCATACAGGGCGGTTACGTCTTTTTCTTTCATGCCAAAGAGCAGGACGTCTATACCGGATTTAAGATTTATTTTCATGGTGCGTGTTACGGGTTATTATCAGCAAAGGTAATTTTTTCGCCGCGGATTTTCACAAATTTACAAAATTAGGGAAGCCCATATATTCGCAAAATTTGCTTAGCCTCCTGCTGTCTTTTTTACAGCGGGTGGTTTAAAATATCCCTGCCAGTTTCTTTTGGGCCAACCCTTTGATAAGCCAAAAACCAATACCTTTGCGCGCATAAATCGCTAATAAAAAAATGCGCGCTAAATACTACCTCGCGGCAATAGCCGCCTTTACCATCTGGGGCATGTTCAGCTTTGTGCTGCGCCCATTGCACCACTACCCCGCCCCTGACATCCTTTTTTACCGCATTTTTACCTGCGTATTTTTAATGGCAGCCGGCAACCTGCTCTTTCGCCACAAGGCACTGCGCAAAACGGGCGGCTACTTTTTATCGCTGCCTAAAAAAGAGCGGTATAACCTGCTGTTACTGCTCGTAGCCAGTTCAATATTGCTGGCGGCCAACTGGTTCTTCTTTATTTATGTCATGAACTTTATCAGCGTAAAGGCGGCCTCGTTTTCGTACCTGGTGTGCCCGCTGCTTACCACGGTATTTGCTTTTTTTATCCTTCATGAACGGCTTACCCGGCTGCAATGGTTTTCTATACTATTAAGTGCCGTAAGCTGCATTATGCTGGGCTACAACCACAGCAGCGAGTTGTTTTACAGCCTGTTAGTAGCAGGCAGCTATGCATTGTACCTGGTTATCCAGAAAAAATTTACCGAAGTTGATAAATTTACGCTGCTGTCGCTACAGCTTCTTATTACAGCCGTCTTCCTACTGCCATTTTACCCTGCTTTTAGTGGCCCGCTACCACAGGAAACTGTGTTTTATACCTACATCGCCATCATTGCCATTGGGTTTACCATCATCCCCATGCTGCTTAACCTGTTTGCCATAAAAGGGATATCGTCGGGCACGCAGGGCATACTCATGTACATTAACCCAATCATTGGCTTTTTATTAGCGGCCTTTTATTATGGGGAAGAAATAGCCCCAATCCAGATTATAGCTTACTCGCTAATCGCTGTGGCAATTGTTATTTTTAATGTGGGGAAGAAAAAGTTATAAGCTGAAAGTCCGAAGTCAGATGCGGGGTTGCGATATAGCAGCGGAATTTGATGGCCAAATTTCGGTAAAAACAGCTACAAAAGCGGTAGACTAAAAAATAGCGGAATGGTTTTTGGGTTATATTTTACAGAACCATTTTTTTTAACGTTTATGAAAAAACTACTATTCCCCGCCCTAATGTGCTTCGCTATAGGCACTTTTACTGCAAACGCCCAGCTTAAAGGCCTGGTTAACAAAGCTAAAGATAAGGTAAACAGCGCTACAGGCACATCAGGGCTAAGCACTAATGAAATAGGCTCCGCACTTAAAGAAGCCTTGAATAAAGGTGTAACCGAGCAGGTCACCAAGCTTACCGCTCAGGACGGATTTTATAAAAACGAGGCCGTAAAGATACTGCTGCCTGCCGAGTTGCAAAAAGTGGACAAAAAACTACGCCAGATAGGTATGGGCAGCCTTGCCGATGAAGGTATTAAAGTGCTTAACCGCGCCGCCGAAGATGCCGTGGGCGAAGCCACCCCTATTTTTGTAAATGCCATTACGGCGATGACCTTTACCGATGCCAAAAACATACTCATGGGAGCTGATAATTCGGCTACACTGTACCTCGAAAAAACAACGGCTACCCCGCTATACGGCAAGTTTAGTCCCGTGGTAAAAACGTCATTAGATAAAGTGGGTGCTGATGCCGTATGGGCAAAGATACTTACCAAATACAACAGCCTGCCCCTGGTTACCAAAGTAAACCCGGACCTTACCGATTATGTTACCAATAAGGCGCTTGAGGGTGTATATAAAATGATAACCGTAGAAGAAAAAAAGATACGTACCAGCACGGCTTCCCGCACCACAGACCTGCTTAAAAAGGTATTTGCGGCACAGGATAAAAAGTAAGAGAACGTTATTTAGGTGCTGAGGCACTGAGGTTCTAAGATAGTAAGCCGCAATTCGGGCTATTGTTTTGCGGCGTTTCTTTTAAAATACCCCTACCACACCCATTTGGTTATAGCCGGCCCTTAAATTCCACGAGATTTTCTTAGCACGTGGATCTTTTATTTTTGCCGTATCATATTTTTCGCCCCGCATCAGGTAACGCTCTACCGCCTCTACCGTAACAATGCTTACCCCTATACCAAGGCCCACATCGCTCAGCCAGTGGGCATTATCCCATAGGCGCGATACCGGCGTAATAAGCCCTGCCGAAAGGATGCCCGCCTTTGCCCAGGGATTGCTAAACTGCTTAGATATGGCATAAATGGCCGTGGCAGATAAAATAGAATGCCCCGACGGGAACGAGTGGTACCCCGCACCTTTGCCAAATGGCTTAAAATGCAAATGCCCATAACCTGTAGACGGCCGTGCCCTGCCCGCCGCCGATTTAGAAATAGTTTGTATAAACCCTCCCGCAGTGGCAGAAGCAATGATGAGCACCCCTGTATGCCGCAGCTTTTCGCTTTTGGTAACTAGGCCCGTAAAATACAGGGCGGCGCTAAATGTATAGTTATACTGCGGCTTACCCATATAAAAACCCAACTCTTTCAGCGCTGTAGGCATGCCTTCGCCCTGGCGTACAAAGTACGTAGACGCGTCCTGGTCGGCCAGCAGCAACAACCCTGTACCGCCCGCAAAAGCAGCTATGGCGGGAAGGTTTTCTTTTTTCCACCTAAAGGGGGAAGCATAGGTATATACTACGCCGCCAAACATATTTTTAAGGTCATACGTAAGCCTGCGCGAAAAAGTACTGTCGGTCCGCGTTACCGATACAACACTGTCGTGGTTTATCAGCAGGCTGTCCGACTGCCCATAAGACATCAGTATGCTGAAAAACAGGCAGGGTAACAAAAAACAGTTTGGTATAAATTTAGCCATGGAAATAAAATAAGTGCGCCGCTAAAATGCACGGGCATTCCTGCAAAATTAATTTAAAACAGCGAGGCCTGTTGCGGTAATTCGTAAAAAATTTAGCACAATATTAGCGTTGCGGGCCATTGATAATTTTAAAAAATTGCGTTGCTTTACCATATAAAACCTACACGTATGAAAAAAATCCTTATAGTACCGCTTTTGGCCGTGTGCCTTACGTTTTCCGGCTGTGCCGAATTACAGCAGGCTGTTGCCGGTTTGCCGCAGGCAGGCGGTATATTAACTAATGCCGATATTGCCGCCGGGCTTAAGGAAGCGCTGGATAAAGGCATAGATAAAGAGGTAACCAAGCTTACCGCTACAGACGGCTTTTATAAAAACCAGATGGTAAAAATCCTGTTGCCCGCCGAACTGCAAAAGGTTGATAAAGGATTGCGCAGCATAGGCCTGGGCAGCCTTGCCGATGAGGGCCTTAAGGTAATGAACCGCGCCGCTGAAGATGCCGTTAAAGAAGCTACGCCCATATTTGTAACCGCCGTAAAGCAAATGACCTTTACCGACGCTAAAAATATACTACTGGGCAATGATACCGCAGCTACCACCTACCTGCAAAACACCACTACCACCCAGCTGTATGCCAGGTTTAACCCGGTTATAAAATCGTCGTTTACTAAGGTAGGGGCAGATAAGGTGTGGGCAAACATTATTACTAAATATAACAGCATTCCGCTGGTTACAAAAGTGAACCCCGACCTTACCGACTATGTTACAAACAAAGCCCTGGAGGGCGTTTTTAAGATGATAGCCGTAGAAGAAAAAGACATTCGCAATAATATTGCAGAGCGTACTACCACGTTACTGCAACGCGTTTTTGCATTGCAGGACAATAAAGGATAATTACTTAATAAACAAGATTATACACTTAACACAAACTTAACAACAACAGAAGTTACTTTTATTAAATTTAATTCAATAAATGTTTTCTCGTTAGTTAGGGTTAGTTAGAAAATGCCGTTGCCCCCTGGGGTAACGGCATTTTTATATATTTGTGTATCCAATAAATCAATCTTTGTGAGTGTAGCGGCTTATTTAAACAAACGCGTAGATAACGCACCCCTCGTTTTGTTCCGTATTTGCTTTGGCTTTTTACTGGCATGGCAAAGTTTTTATGACATTTACGACGATAAAATTTATGTACTTTACGTTGAGCCAAAGCACCATTTCCCATTTTTAGGGTTTGAATGGGTACACCCCCTGCCCGGCTACGGCATGTACATATACCACATAGTAATGGGGATTTTGGGGCTATGCATCTGCGCGGGGCTATTATACCGGTACAGCCTCACCGCCTTTACCCTGCTCTGGGGCGGACTGTATGTAATGCAAAAAACGTCTTACAATAACCACCACTACCTTATCATACTGCTGTGCCTGCTTATGCTGGTAGTGCCCGCAAACCGCTATGCAAGTATTGATTGCCGGCTTAAGCCTGCCCTTAAAAAATACAGCATGCCACAGTGGTGCCGTGTTATTATTATAGTACAGGTATTTGTGTTATACTTTTTTGCAGGGGTGGCAAAACTGTACCCTGACTGGATGGATGGCAGCCACATGGGGCTGGTATTTAAAGCACATCAAAATCCTGCCTGGCTGTTCATCACGCAAAACCATTGGTTTCACCTTTTTATTTCGTGGGGCGGTATTGTATTCGACCTGCTTATTATTCCCGCCCTGCTGTACAATCGCACCCGCTTAGTGGCTGCAGCAGCCACTGTGTTTTTTCATTTGTTTAATTTTTACACGCTCAATATCGGTATTTTTCCGTTCCTGTCTATAGCGTTCCTCCCCTTTTTCTTTTCACCGGAAAAAACAAGGCAACTGGTTTTCCCTAAAAAACCACCGGTACCGGCTGACGAAGCAACCCACGCTGCCACCGCAAAAAATAATGCTATAATTAAATACATCCTTTTTCCGTATGTTATAATACAACTGTTTTTACCCCTGCGCCCCTATCTCATAGAGGGTAATGTGTTTTATACCGAAGAAGGCAGCCGCCTTGCCTGGCGCATGAAGCTAACATTAAAATCGGGCCGGGTTACCTTCAGGGTGGCAGAGCGGCCGCAGGGTAAGCAAAAGATATTCAACATCAGCAATTTATACACGCCGTTCCAGATTTATAAAATGAGCACCAAACCGGATATGATATGGCAGGCAGCACAGCTTATAAAACAGGAATATGCAAAAAAGGGCAAAGATGTGTCCGTGTACGTTACCGCCTATGTAAAGTTAAACAACCACCCTGAGCGGCTTATTATAGACCCTAAGGCCGACCTGGCAGCAGCAAAATGGGATTACTTTTTTCATAACGAATGGATATTGCTTAATGAGGATTAATTGAATCCGTTTACTACATTTGCAAAAAAACTGAAAATGAAAAAGTCACTTATAGCCTTGTGCCTCCTGACTTATGCCGTGGGATTTAGCCAGGACTGGACCACCAGTTTTGCTGCTGCCAAACGTAAGGCTGCCGCCGAAAATAAAACCATATTCCTGCTGTTTTCGGGCCCGGACTGGTGCGATACCTGCACCCGCCTTGACGAACTGGTTTTTAGCAGCGAAACTTTTAAGGCAGTGGCCAGTAAAAAGTGGGTATTGCTGCGCGCCGACTTCGCCGAAAAGAAAGGCATGCCCGAACCGTTTGATGTTAACGACGAAAAGGTTATCCTCGCCGAAAAATACAACCGCGACGGGTTTTTCCCGTTTGTAGTATTATTAGATAAAACCGGGAAAAAACTGGGTAAAACCGGCTACGAAAACCTGCCTACCGCCGATGAGTATGTGGCGCAATATGTGAGTATGGGGAGGTAGGAATCACACCGGTTCCTGCGCCCGTTCCTGCAACTGCTTAAAATAGGCAAACGCTTTTACAATGCGGCTCCCGTACCAGCTAAACATTTCACCATCTACAAAAATGGTTTTGGCGTGGTGCGTATGGCGGCCAAGTTCAAAGGCATCTTCATCTTTAAACGGGTAGGGCTCCGACGATAAAAATACAATCTCAGGGTCGCCCTGTATGCGCATTTTTTGCACCACTACTTCGGGGTAGCGGCCTTCACGCGCTTCATAGATGTTGGTAAAATGGTTCAGCTTCAGCATCTCATTGATGAAGGTGCCGTTTCCCGCCACCATATACGGGTCTTTCCAGATAAAATAGGCGCAGCGTTCCCAGGGTTTATCTTTTACAAACTTTTCAAAATCCTGTAAACCAAAGCTTATCTTATCAACCCACTGTTGCGCGGCAGTACGCACGCCGAATATTTTCCCAAACTCCGCTATCATGTGCAGTGTATCGGCAATACTTTTAATGTCAGTAACATATACCGGCGCTATGGCCTGCATGGCTTCGACTATCCCGGGCGTATTTTCTTCTTTATTGGCAATGATAATGTCCGGTTGCAGCAGGCGTATTTTTTCGTTATGCACCTTTTTGGTTCCCCCTATTTTCTCCTTGGTAGACTTTAAATGGTACGGGTGCACACAGAACTTGGTTATCCCCACAATCCTGTCTTCCAGCCCCAAATCGAAAAGCAATTCCGTAAGTGACGGCACCAGCGACACAATGCGCACCGGCGGTTTCTCTAAAACTATGGAATTTCCTAACTGATCGACGTATGTTTTCATTGGTTTGAACAATCTGTTTCACGTTTCAGGTTTCAGGTTTAGCTTCACCCGATTGGATGAAGTATAACGTTTTTCAGGATTGAGTAAGAACCTGACCCGAGGCGATAGCCGAACGGACGAAGTAAACCTGAAACCTGAAACAATTATATATTATATTTCAGCGCTTTCAGCCTCGCTGCAACCAGTATTTCTTCCATTTCCTGCTGTATTTTCAGGGCTTCCTCACGGGCTTTTTCGGCAAAATCTTCGTCTTTTGAAGCGTAAATAATTCCGCGCGATGAGTTTACCAAAAGGCCTACTTTATCATTCATGCCATATTTGCACACCTCCTGGAGGCTGCCGCCCTGCGCGCCCACACCGGGTACCAGGATAAAACTATCGGGGATAATGTTGCGTATTTCGGTAAAATATTCGGCTTTGGTAGCGCCCACCACATACATCAGGTTGTGGCTGTTGGCCCAGGTTTTGCTGGTTTCAAGCACCGTTTTGTAGAGTTCTTTTCCGCCGGCATCTTTGGTTTGGAAATCAAACGCGCCCTCATTACTTGTAAGTGCCAGCAGTATGGCAAACTTGCCCTCAAACGTAAGGAAAGGCTCAACGCTGTCTTTGCCCATGTAGGGCGCCACGGTGATGGAGTCAAAATCCATATCCTGCAAAAACGCCTTGGCATACATGGCGCTGGTGTTGCCTATGTCGCCACGCTTGGCATCGGCTATGGTAAAAATATCGGGGTGGTTTTTATTGATGTAGGCAATGGTCTTTTCCATCGCCTGCCAGCCTTTCAGCCCGTATGCCTCAAAAAAGGCCATGTTGGGCTTGTAGGCCACACAAAGGTCGTGCGTGGCATCAATAATGGCCTTGCTGAATTCAAAAATCGGGTCCTCAGTCTCCAGCAAATGCGGCGGAATCTTGGTCAAATCCACATCGAGCCCCACGCTCAGGAACGATTTTTTTTCAAGTATCTGCAGGTACAGTTGTTCAGTAGTCATTTTTGTTGTGTTGTTGTTGTTGTTGCGGTGCAAAAGTACCTTTTAAATTGAAAGATTTAAAATTGAAAGATTTAAAAATCCTCAAATTGCTACATTGAATAATTAGTCAATTAAAAAATTGACTACCCCAGCCATTCCCTAAAATCGTTTACCCGCTCCCGGCTTACAATTACTTCGTCGTCCTTATAGGTAGGCAGTATTACCTTCAGGCGGCTGTTAGTATACACCACAATGTCCTTAATATTTGATACCGACACAATAAACTTTCGGCTCACCCGGTAAAACTGCTTCGGGTCAAGTTCCGTTTCCAGTTGCTCCAGCGTACTTTCCAGCAGGTAGTCGCGGTTATCGGTGGTGTGGATGTACGTGCCCTTGTTTTCGCTGTAAAAGCACTCGGCATCCGCTACGTTTATCATTTTAAGGTGCTGGCCCATTTTTATGGTAAAGCGTTTTTTATACACTTTCTCAGCCGTATTGCCCGCAATCATACGCTTTATCTGGTCAAAATCCAGCGACACGGGTTCTTGTTTGGGCAGCCGCTGTTTAAACTTATTCACGGCAGCTTCCAGGTCGTCTTCGTCAATGGGCTTGAGCAGGTAGTCGATACTGTTCAGTTTAAAGGCGCGCAGGGCATACTCATCATAAGCCGTGGTAAAAATCACGGCGCTGGTTATGGGCATGGCCTCAAATATCTCAAACGAAAGCCCGTCCGATAGCTGTATGTCCAGGAAAATAAGGTCTGGCTGCGGGTTATTGACAAACCAGGCCAGCGATTCTTCAACGGAGTGCAGCATGGTACCGGCCTCGATGCCCAGCTTTAGCAGCTTGCGGTGCAGCAGGCGTGCGGCAGGTTTTTCGTCTTCAATGATGATTACGTTCATGGTAATTTGTTTGGATGCTGCAAGCTAAAATATTTTTTTTAATTATTGGATATTTTTGTCCCCTCCCCAGCCCTCCCCGAAAGGGAGGGAGCCAACGGACGGGTACAGTATGTTAAATAGCGCTTAGGAAATATCGCTAAATCACAGTCAAAAAATTTCTGAGTGAAGCTACTCCCTCCCTTTCGGGGAGGGCTGGGGAGGGGACGGCTTTCTTGTCATAGTTCAATGCGCACATCAACCATAATCCTGAAATTTGTACTGTAATCAACTAAAAACACAGCAATCATGGACAAGAGAGATTTTATAAAAAAAGGCCTTATGGGCACCGGAATGTTTGTAGCATCTGCCGCACTGGGCGAAACGCTAAAAAACGACATTGACGAGATACAGCCGTTAGATGCTATTGGCTACAACCACCTGCCCAACCCCAATTCTAAAATACTGGACAATACCGTACTGCACAAAGCCGCTACGCGCGGTCATGCCAGCCACGGCTGGCTCGACACCCACCACACCTTTAGCTTTGCCAATTATAACAACCCTGACCGTATGCACTTTGGCGTACTGCGTGTACTGAACGACGACCGCGTAGATGCCGGCAAGGGCTTTGGCACCCACCCGCACGATAACATGGAGATTATTTCCATTCCGCTGGAGGGCGATTTAGAGCATAAAGACAGCATGGGCAATACCGCCGTAATTAAGCGTGGCGACATCCAGGTAATGAGCGCCGGAACGGGCATACAGCACAGCGAATACAACCGCAACAGCGACAGGCTTACCAAGTTCCTCCAGATATGGGTGTTCCCAAACAAGCGCAACGTTACCCCACGCTACGACCAGATAACGCTTAAAGAAGCCGACAGGCACAACAAACTACAACAGATACTTTCGCCCAATGCGGACGATGCCGGCGTGTGGATTCACCAGGATGCGTGGTTCCACCTGGGCACTTTTGATAAAGGTGTTACAACCAACTATAAACTTAAGAAAAAAGGCAACGGCGTATATGCCTTTGTAATTAAGGGTGATATTACCATAAGCACTATAGCGCTAAACGAGCGCGATGGCCTTGGCATTTGGGATGTTGATGCGTTTAACCTTCAGGCAAACTCAGCCGGTGCAGAAGTACTGCTTATGGAAGTACCGATGACATTATAAACTTTTCTTAAAAAAATATTTTTCTTGTCCTAGTTCAATGCCGGGGCAGTTTAACCGGCCTACCTTTGCTTCATCAAAACAAATAAAATAACAAATAATAAAAACCATAAAATTTTAATAATCATGGCAACAACAAAATGGGTATTAGACCCTACACACTCAGAAGTTACGTTTAAAGTAAAACACCTTATGTTTACTAACGTATCGGGTAACTTTACAAAATTTGAAGCTACTGCCGAGTCAGATGACGACAACTTTGATAATGCTTCATTCAGCTTTAGCGCTGATGTAGATTCTATCAACACAAACAATGCCGACCGCGATGGCCACCTTAAAAGCGCCGACTTTTTTGACGCTGCACAGTTCCCAACCATCACCTTTAAATCTACCAGCGTAGCGAAAGCAGAGGAAAGCGAGTATGTTGTAACCGGCGACCTTAGCATACACGGCGAAACCAAACCGGTAACCCTTGCTGTAGAATATGGCGGCATCCAGAAAGACCCGTGGGGCAACATCAAATCGGGATTCTCAGTAGTAGGTAAAATTAACCGTAAAGATTTTGGCCTTAGCTGGAATGCTGCCCTTGAAACCGGTGGTGTAATGCTGGGCGAAGAAGTAAAACTGGCGCTTGAGCTTCAGTTTGTAAAACAATAATCCGGTTCTTAACTAACTCGAATTATAATTGCTGTCCCCGCTGTTTTTTAAATGGCGGGGATTTTTTTGACTAAATTTGCTCTGACAAATTAACTGTAAAATGGACATAATTAAAGAGTTGCTATGTGGAGGCCGTATATATGAGGAGGAAAGCCTTCAAGGCTTTGAGCTGCGTTACGACGGTTTTGGCAAAGAATTGTATTCAATCATAAAAGCACAATTGCCGGAGGTATTCACACATCTTAAATTTTACAAAGCCGTTGCCCTTACTGGTACACATGTAGGTAGTTTGCAGGATGAAGATAGTTTTGCCATATACTCGGATGATAAAATCTATTTTGCGATAACCCTTGATTATTATGGAGTTATTTGTGTTTGGAATCATCTCGTTGTAAATTACGAAACCGGACACTGGTCTGAAACGCCTTATGAGGATGTGTTGACATTTTTACAGGATATTTTTGATAAACGGGATTTGTTGCAAAGATAAAAATCCGCAAACATCCGCTCAATCCGCGTTCCATTCCTCAAAATTACCGAATCACCGCATTACCGAATAAACTAATGCAAAAATATTTGGTCACTAAAAACACATTCACTACATTTGAATTATGATTACTTCAGCAACAGCAAACAAATTTTGGTGGTGGCACTTTCACACTTCAGTGACGGTTGCCTAAACACGCATATACTCCCATATAACGTATACACGGCTTGTCACATTCGGCAAGCCGTTTTTTTATACCCAAATTTGAAATGAAAATATATACCCAGACATACCACTTTAACGCCGACCTCTACACGCCCGTAGGGCTGTACCTGGGCCTGCGCCACCACTATCGCAAGCCCTGCCTGCTGGAGGGTAACGACTACCACTCGCGTGCCGACAGTACATCATACATTGGGCTTAACCCCTTGGCGGAGATAAGCGTTTATACAGATACCATCGTGACAGAAATTGCCGGTACGCGTACGGTGCAGCCGATAGTTAACCGCAAAAAAGTCACTACCCAGATACAGCAAATCATTGCGGAATACAATTTCGAGAACCCGCAAAACCACAACGCTTTTTTAAGCTACTTTAGTTTTGAATACGCACACTTTGAAGAGCCGGTTAAGTCGGCCAAAGAAGACCTGACGGGACTGCCGTTAGCGCAATTCATATTATTTGAATACCTTATTGTGCTCGACCATTTCCACGATACCGGGCTGATTTTGCGCAATTCGCTTACCGAAGAAATAGTACCCAATACCGATTTTGAAGCCTTGCTGCGCAGGCAGACGTTTACGCTATTGCCATTTGAAACCAAAGGCGAAGAAACCTCCCCCCTAACCGATGATGACTTTATTGATCTGGTGAGCAATGCCAAGAAACATATTTACCGGGGCGACGTATTTCAGTTGGTGGTATCGCGGCCATTTACTCAGCCGTTTTTTGGCGATGACTTCCAGGTGTACAGGCAGTTGCGCAGGCTAAATCCCTCCCCCTACCTGTTCTATGCTGATATGGAAAGCTACCGCATTATGGGCAGCAGCCCCGAAACCCAGATAAGCCTGAACAACGGCACGGCCAGCATACACCCCATAGCGGGTACGGTACGTAAAACGGGCAACGAAGCCGAAGACAAGCGCAATACCGATGCCCTGATAAACGACGAAAAAGAGAACGCCGAGCACACCATGCTGGTAGACCTTGCCCGTAACGACCTGAGCCGTTTTTGCACCGGTGTACAGATAGCCAGCTATAAAGAGGTACAGCATTTTTCGCATGTCATCCACCTGGTGAGTAAGGTTGTAGGGCACATTCAAAAAGATAATAATGCACTGCCGCTATTCTCCGGTACTTTCCCGGCGGGTACGCTATCGGGTACGCCCAAGCCCAACGCTCTCGAACTGATAAGCCGCTACGAAAGCACCCCACGCGGCTACTACGGCGGCGCTATAGGCTTCCTCCGTGCCGATGGGAATATGAACCTTGCGATTGTGATACGCAGTATCTTTAGTAAAAATAACGAACTGCATTACCGTGCCGGTGCTGGTGTGGTGCTCGACTCCGTACCCGAAAACGAACTACAGGAAGTAACCAACAAGCTCGGGGCTGTACGCAGGGCGATAACCGCTGCAAACAACTTAAAACTTTAAACCTGAAACTTTAAACCATGAAAATCGGTATAATAGATAATTTCGACTCCTTTGTATACAACCTGGTGCGCTATGTGCGCGAAACCGATAATGTAGAAGTAGTAGTGCAGCGTAACAACGAAGTAGATTATGACGAACTCGATACCTGCGATGCCATACTCCTTTCCCCCGGCCCCGGCATCCCGAGCGAGGCAGGTGAACTTTTGGAGGTAATACGCCGCTATTCCGGCCAGAAAAAGATGCTGGGCGTATGCCTTGGGCACCAGGCCATTGCCGAGGTTTTTGGCGGAATATTGGAACAATGCCCCGCCCCGGTGCACGGCAAAGCCACTGATATGACCATCCTTACCGATGATCCGCTGTTTGAGGGCCTGCCGCAAACACTGCCCGTAGGCCGTTACCACAGCTGGAAAATAACGCCAAACGGCAGTCCGTTCCTTAAGATAACCGCACAAACCGAAGACGGTACCGTAATGGCGCTGCGCCACACGAGCCACCCTACCAGCGGTGTGCAGTTTCACCCGGAATCGGTGTTAACACCGCAGGGGCGTACGATGATAGAGAACTGGGTTAGAGAGCCTTTTGTTATTTTAAATGATGCATTTTAAATTTTGAATTTGTGCCACAGAGATACACGGAGGTTCCACAGAGGTTCACAGAGTTTTAATTCTCCGTGTAACACTGTGCCTTCGATGTTAGATGCCATGAAACAATAAACAGAACTCTTAATCCTCCGTGAACCTCTGTGCCTTCTCTGTGTAACTCTGTGATATCCAATATGAAAACAATACTCGAAAAAATAATATCCCGCGCACCCCTTAGCAAAGCTGAGGCACGCCAGTGTATGCTAAGCATAGGCAACGGCGAAAGCAACGATGCCCAAACCGTAGCCATAATTACAGGGATACAAATGCGCGGCCTGCAGCTTGACGAGCTTATGGGCTTTCGCGAGGCGCTGCTGGAACTGGCATTACCTATGAAATTTGACGTAGGCGACAGCATCGACGTGTGCGGTACCGGTGGTGATAGCAAGAACACGTTTAACATCTCTACCTGTACGGCATTTGTACTGGCCAGCCTGTGCCACAAAGTGGTAAAACACGGTAACTACGGCGTGAGTTCGCTGTGCGGATCAAGCAATGTGCTGGAGTCGCTGGGCTATACATTTACTAACGACCGCGACAGCCTGCAACAACAGCTTGACGAAGCCAACATCTGCTTTATGCACGCGCCCCTGTTTCATCCGGCACTTAAGGCCGTGGCACCGTTGCGTAAGGCACTGGGCATCGCCACATTCTTTAACAGCATGGGGCCGCTGGTTAATCCCGCACACCCATCGCACCAACTTACGGGTACTTATTCCCTCGAACTTGCAAAACAGTACCAGCACGCGCTTAAAGATGAGCGCAAGGAGTTTACCGTGCTGCACGGCATGGACGGCTTTGATGAACTGACCTTCATTGGCGTAACCCGCATATTGGGCCAGCAGCGCGACGAACTTTTGGGCAGCAACCCGCTACAGGAAACTATTACGTTACCCGAAATATCAGGCGGCGATACGGTTGAGGCTTCGGCTAAAATACTTACCGACTTACTTTCGGGTAAAGGCACACAGCAGCAGAATATTGTACTGGCAGGTAACGTGGCGCTGGCATTACAAACCTTCAGCCCTGAAAAAACTTTTGAGCAGGCATTCGCCGAAGGGTACGAAGCAGTGCTCTCGGGCAGGGCCATCACCCATCTTAAAAAAATAGCAGCATGAATGTATTAGATGAAATAATAGCCAATAAGCGTAAGGAAGTGGCGCTGCTAAAGCAATCCCACAGCATCGAGCGCTTCCGCGAGAGCGAAAATTTTACCCGTGAAACCCTTTCCCTAAAACAGCATATCGCTGATTCGGGTTTTGGCATTATTGCCGAAATAAAGCGAAAATCACCGAGCGGCGGGGAAATAAAAACGGATGTAAACATTACCGAACAAGCCTCGTTTTACGAAAAGAATGGCGCGTCGGGCATTTCCATACTAACCGATTACAACTATTTTGGCGGAAGCGTTGACGATATTACCGCAGCACGGAAAGTCGTGAAATTGCCGCTGCTGCGAAAAGAATTTATTATAGACGAAATACAATTATACCAAGCCAAAGCCACAGGTGCCGATGCAATCCTGCTTATTGGTGCAGTACTGCAACCCGAAGACGCTACCTACCTTACTAACGTGGCCCGCAGCCTAGGTTTAGAAGTACTGTATGAGGTGCATACTGCCGAGGAAGTTACCTATATCCCGCCTGATGTCGACCTTATCGCCGTAAACAACCGCGACCTTAAGGCACAGCAAACCAGTTTACAGCATTCGTTTGACCTGGTAAAAATTTTGCCTAAAAACGTACCGCTCATCTCGGCATCCGGAATAAAGACAAGCGAGGACATCGACGGGCTGAGGGCAGCGGGTTACAGCGGGGCGCTTATTGGCGAAAGCATCCTCAGGCAGGGCCATTTGGCGGAACTCACCAAAAACATAAGGCCATGATAATAAAAGTGTGCGGACTATCCGGCAATTATACCGCCCGCGAAGTAAATACGTTACCAAAGGTAGCATATCTTGGTTTCATTTTCTTTGAAGGGTCAAAACGCTACACCGAAACCTCTTTGGCGACAGCCAAAAAGAAGGTAGGCGTTTTTGTGAATGCACCGCCGGAGTATGTCATTGCACACATCGAAAAACATGGCTTAGACGCGGTACAGCTGCATGGAAGCGAATCGCCCGACTATATAAGGCAACTGCCGGAGGACGTAGGGATAATTAAAGCCTTTGGGATAGCATCGGAAGCCGACCTTGAAAAAACCGGGGCCTATGAAGGCCTGGCCGATTATTTTTTGTTTGATACCAAAAGCGACCAACATGGGGGCACGGGTGCAGCGTTTGACTGGGAAATCCTTAAAAACTATACGGGTAATACCCCGTTCCTGTTAAGTGGCGGCATAGGAAACGATTCGGTTGGGGCGTTAAAGGCGTTCAGCCACCCAAAGCTGGCAGGCTATGACCTTAACAGCCGTTTTGAAACAGCACCAAAAATAAAAGATGCCGCGCTGATAGACCGGTTTATAAACGAAATGAAACTATAAAACGCTTGCAGTACACCTAACATTAATTTAAAACTACATTAAAGATGAATACATCTTATTTAGATACTGATAACCTGGGCTTTTACGGCGAATTTGGCGGGGCTTATGTGCCGGAATTGTTGCGCCCGAATGTGGAGGCACTTGATACAGCCTTTAACAGCTACTGCTTTACCGAAGCCTTTGAAACCGAATACGCCCACCTGCTGCGCGACTTTGTGGGCCGCCCTACCCCGCTGTATTATGCCGGCCGGCTGAGCGAAAAATATGGCGCGCACATTTACCTGAAGCGCGAAGACCTGTGCCACACCGGGGCGCATAAGGTCAATAACACTGTGGGCCAGATACTTCTGGCAAAGCACATGGGCAAAACTGACATTATTGCGGAAACCGGCGCGGGCCAGCACGGCGTGGCTACGGCTACGGTATGCGCGCTCATGGGGCTGAACTGCATTGTTTACATGGGCGAAAAAGACATTGAACGCCAGGCGCCCAACGTGCAGCGCATGAAGATGCTGGGTGCCGAGGTGCGCCCCGCAACTTCAGGAAGCAAGACGCTGAAGGATGCTACTAACGAGGCCATCCGCCACTGGATAAACCACCCCGATTCGTATTACCTTATAGGCAGCGTCGTGGGGCCGCACCCCTACCCTAAGATTGTTGCCTATTTCCAGTCGGTTATTTCTAAAGAAATTGAGAAACAGCTGTTTGAAAAAACAGGCAAATCCGCACCCGATAAGGTAGTCGCCTGTGTGGGCGGGGGCAGTAACGCCGCAGGCGCTTTTTACCGGTTTTATGATAATCCTGAAGTAGAACTTGTGGCTGTAGAGGCGGCAGGGCACGGTATTGATTCCGGTAAATCTGCCGCTACAAGTGTGCTGGGTACGCCGGGGGTATTGCATGGCAGCCTTACGCTCCTGATGCAGGATGCCGACGGGCAGGTAACCGAGCCGCACTCTATTTCGGCGGGGCTTGACTATCCGGGCATAGGGCCGCTGCACGCGCATACCATTGCCACCGGGCGGGCAAAAGCCATATCCATAACCGACGACGAAGCCCTGCAAAGCGCCCTGGAACTTTCACAGCTTGAAGGTATTATCCCCGCGCTGGAAAGTGCGCACGCGCTTTCGGCTTTGGCTAAAATTGAACTGAAAAAAGATGATGTTATCGTGGTAAACCTTAGCGGCCGCGGCGATAAGGACATGAATACCTACCTGGAAAAATTCCCCAACTTATGAGCAATCCGTTTAAAAAAGATAAAAAACAGGTCAGCATTTTTGTAACTGCCGGTTACCCGGAACGTGACAGCCTGGTACCCCAACTGCTGCAATTGCAGGAACTGGGCGTAGACTTTGCCGAGGTGGGCATCCCCTTTAGCGACCCTATGGCCGATGGCCCCGTGATACAGGAAACCAGTACCATAGCCCTGCAAAACGGCATGAAGCTGGAACTGCTGCTGCAACAGCTGGAAGCCGCGAAGGATGCAATACACATCCCGTTGGTTTTGATGGGCTATTTGAACCCCGTCCTTCAATTTGGCCTTGATGCCTTTTTAAGCCGTTGCCAAAAGCTGAGTATTGCGGCGCTGATATTGCCCGACCTTTCGTTAGAATTATATCAAACAAAGTATAAAGCCGTTTTTGAAAAATACGGTGTGCCCGTTACGTTCCTCATTACCCCGCTTACTACCGATTCCCGCGTGCAGCAAACCGCACAGGCCTGCGCTAACAGCTTTGTGTACCTTGTGGGGCAAAACAGCATTACCGGGCAGGGATATGCCATTAGCAGTGCCCTGAGCGCCCGCTACGCCGAGCTGAAGCAGCTTTGTGGGGATACGCCGCTGTTTATTGGCTTTGGCATTGACAGTAAAGAAAAAAAGGAAACCGCGTTTGAAAGCGTGGATGGGGTTATTGTGGGTACGGCGTATTTAAAGGCGGTGAAAATTGGGGAGGAAAGGGAATTTTTGAGGGGGTTGTTATAGGCGTATGGAGGAACACAGATAACACTGATTTAATGGATTATCACCGATTTATAGCACTACTATTAATTGGAATAAAATTTATACATTTATCTACCAATCAATTCTGTTATGAAGAAAATTTACTTGCTATCTATTACTTTTTTTGTACTATATAGCTGTTCAAACAAGCTTGAAAGACAAGCCATTTCCGAAAAATACAGGGCTAATGTTCTGGACAGTCAGTTTCCGTTACGGCTTGCCACTGTTAACTTAGATAATGATAAACACAGCCTGGCTTTAGATGATAATAAGGTGTTTAAAATTGAAAAGGTCATAAAAGATTTTGTGGATGAAAATGTACTTAGCGATGACCCGAAAATACAGGCAGATGCGTATCTGCGAACCATACGCCTATTCGATGAAAAGCATACGCTATATGTTATACTTTTAAAATCCTACCCAACAGACGAGGTAACGGCCAGAGTTTTAATCTATGACAATAACACGCATGAATATTTAAAAGATACTTTTGACCTGAAATTATATGCCCTGTATGACTATGATAATGGAGCGCTGACTCCTACCAACCTGAGACGGCAGTTTAAAATCACGTCACCCGAAATTGAGCTGACCGATTTTAACTGGGACAGTATTAATGATTACAAGTTCACCCGGCTTTGGCATAATGGTACATTTAACGCTATTCATACCACTATAATTAGCGTAGCTAATGCAAAAATTGATACGTTGTCTTTTGAAGAGAAGGTGATAGGTAGAATAGAAAATTAACGTTAGTAACGAAGCACCTTAGTATATAGCCAAAACTGACGAAGTAATCTCATCAGAATAAATAGATTGCCGCGCTCTGTTCCTTTCCTCCGCTCGCAATGAAAGCACCTGAAGAAAGGAACTAAAAAAAACAGCCGCCTTTCGACACGCTCAGGTTGACTGTTTTTTTTTGAGAACGTTGCAATGCAACGCCTTTATTCCGTAAGCTTAAAGTTATATACAATAGTACCCGTTTGCTTTTCTGCGGCATTGGGGTTACTGTCAAATTTAGTATTCAGGGCGGCAGCCTCAGCCTGGTCGGCCAGGCAGCGTGCGGAGTTAGTAGTGCCACGTGCACCCGCATTAGCCGATATCACTTTACCGCTTTGGTCTACCGCTATGGCTACCACCACTACACCCTGTTCGTTACAGGTATAGCGTGGGGCGGGCTTGGTAAGTACTTTACGTCCCGCTAATTTGTAGTTGCCTACACCTGTACCGTTACCGGCACCACTACCCCCACCGGATCCTGAGCCGCTGCCGGGGCCTGTACCGGTACCATTACCACTACCGGTTCCGCCGCCACGGCCACCGCCGGTACCGCCGTCGCCATCATAGCCGCCATTGCTTATGCCGTTATTCCTGCCCTGGTTGCCACTCTGGCCGGTATTGCCGTCGCCGCCGTTACTGCCATTAAGCAGGTTATCCAGCGCCTCGTTACGGGGCTTTGCAGGTACCACGGGCTTTTTAGGAGTTTCAGGCTTTGGGGTTTCCACGCGTGTAGAGCGGTTCTCTACAGGTTTTGTATTGGCTACCGCCTCGGCTTTGTCATCATCGCTGCCCACTACTTCTTCGGCCGGGGCTGAGGCCGATGGTGCCGATGCAGCAGCGCTCTTTGCCTCGCTTTGATCGCGTATGCCGGCCCCCACTTCGCTGTCGCCAAAGTCTATGGTAGTACCGCCACCGCCACCGCCGCCTTCTTCAAGCATTACCACAATTTCTTTTTTCTCTTCGTCTTGTTTGTCCACATCAAACTTCAGGACAAATAGCAGGAGCATTACAATGGCAAATATGCACACTGTAATGATGCCCGATTCTTTTTCCTCTTTAGTCAACTGTGCCATATTATGGTTTTTTGATGGTGGCAATAACAAATTTTAGTTTCTGGCTTTCTCCAATTTCAAGAACATTTACCATGTCCTGAACTTTAAGGTCATACGGAAACCTTACAATAACCGTGCTGTCTTTTGTTTGCTCTACGTGCCGTGCCAGCCTGTACCCCAGCGAATCAAATGCCACGGGGGCCTGGTCAAGGTAATACCTGTTCCCTTTGCCTTCTTCAACCTGTATAGAAAGGCTGATGTGGCTTTTAGTTGTCTGTGCCGTACTTTTTGCCTTCGGCAGGCTCAGCTTTATTACGTTAGGATTAGCAAGGGTAGATACTATAAGAAAAAACAGGAACAAAAAAAACATGATGTCGCTAAGCGATGAAGCCGCGATTTCTGCATGGAAGCGTTTATTTCTTTTAACCCTCATTATTTACCTGTAGTTATAGCATTTATAAATTGTATGGCCTGCCTTTGTAAACGCAGTGAAAAATTATCTATCACCACGTTAAAATAGTGGTACGCAGAGTAAGCTATTACACCCACTACAAGCCCAAGGCCGGAACTGATCATTTTTTGGTACAACCCTTTAGATATGGTATCAATAGTTATCTCACCTTCCACGGATATAGTGTGAAAGATAACGATAACACCGCCAATGGTACCAATGAACCCAAGAATAGGTGCGGTACCGGCAACAAGGCCCAGCCAGCCCAGTTTCTTTTCCATCATGCCTATTTCTACGTTGGTCTGCTTTTCCATCATGCCTTCTATTTCGCTAAGCGGGCGGCCTATAAGCGTTATGCCGCTTTCCAGTATGTTGCCTTCGGCGGTATTTGCCTTGCTCGCGGTCATCTGGGCGGCTTCAATTTTGCCGGAACTTAGCTGAAAACGTATATCGTTTATAAGCGCTTCGTTATGTTTTGTAACCTTGTTATAGTAGATGGCCCTTTCGATGATTACGTACAGTGTAAAAAACAGCAGCAGCAGGATAGGTATTACCATTATCCCCCCGTTCATTAACATTTCAAAGAACCGTATGGGTTCCTCTTTTGCGCCCGTTGCAGCGGCAGCGGAAGTATCCTGTACAGCGGCAGGTATAGTGTCCTGCAATAATAACATTAGGTTCATCATATTATTTGTCAGTTTTATTTCTGTTAAGGTGTGTCTAAAACTATGCCTTTTTTTTAGATTATAACGAAGATATTTTTCTTTACGTATGCAAATAAATAAAAAACCTGCCTATTAACATAGGAAGGTTCTATAATTTTTAACAAATATAATACTATACTGTTTCTGCCTCAAGGGCTTCGTTGTGTTTTTTAACGATAGCTTCCTTGTCTTTTGCAGGCATGGTATCTACAAGTACCGGTGTTGCAATAAACAGTGATGAATAGGTACCTACCACGATACCTACAAGCATGGCAAATATAAATCCGCGGATGCTGTCGCCACCAAAAATGAACATGATACCCAATACCAATATCATGGTTAATGATGTATTAACCGTACGGCTCATGGTGGTGTTGATTGATGCATTTACAATACTGTCAAACGTACCTTTTGAGTTACCGGCCAGGTACTCACGTACCCTGTCGAATACAATTACGGTATCGTTCATCGAGTAGCCAATTACCGTAAGGATGGCCGCGATAAAGTGCTGGTCCATCTCCATGTGGAACGGCATAAACTTGTAGCAAACCGAGTAGATGCCCAATACAAAGATAACGTCGTGCGCTACCGCAGCGATTGCACCAAGTGAATACTGCCACCTGCGGAAACTTACCATAAGGTAAACAAATACCAGCGCCATAGCGCCCAGTACCGCCCAGTAGGCATTGGTTTTAATATCATCTGCCACTGTAGGGCCTACTTTTGTTGCCTGAAGCACACCCAGTGTTTTACCATCGCTTGTTTTTATAAACTCATCGTAAGTAATATCCTTTGAGTAGTATTTTTTAAGCGCCTCATAAAGCTTGTTGTTCACTTCGGTATCCGCAGCATTGGTATTCTCGCCAATTTTATATTTTGTGGTAATACGCAGCTGGGAGTCGTTACCAAATACCTTAACATCCACATTTTCGTTAAATGCCGCGCTTGAGCTAAGCAGCTCTTTAATTTCCTCACTCTGTACCGGTTTTTCAAACTTAACCTGGAAGCTACGCCCACCGGCAAAGTCAATACCCTGGTCTAATCCATTTACATAAAATGAAATACAGCTGCCTATTACTACCAGTGAAGAGAATATGTAGGTAAACTTCTTGGCTCCAAGGAAATCGAAATGGAAATTAGTAAACCAGTTTTTAGAAAGTGGCGTTACAAAAGACAGCTCTTTACCTTTCTTAACATAATGGTCAAGGAATAGCCTTGTAATAAATATAGAGGTAAACAGTGAGGTAAAGATACCTATCAATAGTGTGGTTGCAAAACCTTTAACCGGGCCCGAACCAAATATTAAAAGTACCAAACCGGTAAGCACGTGGGTAACGTTAGCATCAATAATTGATGACATGGCGCCCCTCCAGCTAAAGGCCGTTTTAACCGACTCCTCCAGCGTTTTACCGTGCCTCAGCTCCTCCTTAGCCCGCTCGTAAATAATAATGTTAGCATCTACAGCGGTACCTATGGTAAGCACGATACCCGCAATACCCGGTAGTGTAAGCACTGCACCAATACTTGCAAGTACACCAAATATAAACAGGATGTTAACTAAAAGAGCGGCGTTTGCAAACCAGCCGGCTTTACCGTAGTAAACAATCATCCATAGCGATACGATAAGCAAACCTGCAATAGAAGAATTTATACCGTTATCTATAGCTTGCTGTCCTAATGACGGCCCTACAATTTCCGACTGTACAATTTCGGCGCTTGCAGGCAGTTTACCCGCACGCAGTATGTTAGCTAAGTCAGTCGTTTCTGTAACTTCAAAACTACCGCTGATGATAGAGTTACCACCGGCAATAGGGCCTGTGGTTACACTCGGTGCAGAATATACCACATTATCAAGCACAATGGCTATATTGCCCTTTTCTACAAAGGCTTTACCGGTAAGCTCTTCCCATTTCTGGGCACCTACAGGGCTCATGGTCATAGAAACCGCGGGCTGGTTGCTCTGGTCAAATGTAGCAATAGCGCCGGTAATAACACTTCCGCTAAGCGGCGGCTTTTGCTGCTTATTTGTTTTTAAGGCATAAAGTTCAAGAAGGCCCTTAGTTTCTTTTGCTTTCGATTCTTTACCGTAAACAAAGCGTGCAAAACGCGCCTCTGCAGGCAGCAGGCTCCTGATGTCGTCCCTTTTAAAATAACCGCTTACAGCAGCAGTATCTTTAACGTTTACCATACCTAATATGGCACCGCCCATAAACTGTATCTTGTCCATCAACGGGTTATTACCCTTCGCTACAGCGCTGGTATCGCTTTTACCCAATATCTTATCAAGGGAGTCGTTAGCTGTAGTGGCCGTTTCCTTAACAGGAACTTCGGTTTTTTTAAGTACTTCGTTAGCCGAGATTATAAACCCTTGTAAATCATTAAGTTTAAATGTTTCCCAAAACTCAAGCTGTGCCATGTTGCTTACAAGCTTCTTCACGCGGTCTATATCTTTAGCGCCGGGAAGCTCAATCATGATACGGCCTGTTTCGCCTATTTTCTGTATGTTAGGCTGTACTACGCCAAACTGGTCAATACGCTCAGAAAGTACACGGAAAGCACTGTCTACTGACTCACTTACTTTTTTAGTAATGATTTTCTGAACTTCAGAATCAGACATTGTATTGTTGATGTCCGTATTCAGTGTATTTGTAAATACCTCTGGCGAGGCTAGTTTTACAGTGCCGTTAGATTCTTTTTGAAATGCGATAAAAAACGCGTCAAGATAACTCTGGTTACCCTCCCTTTCTTTAGTAGCACGCGCCAGGGCCCTGTTAAAAACAGCGTTTTCTGTATTTTTAGTCAGCCCTTTAAGGATGTCTTTTACAGAGATTTCAAGCATTACGTTGATACCTCCCTCAAGGTCTAGCCCTTTGTTAATTTGTTTGTTCCTTACCTCATCATAAGTATAATTAAGTACCGGATATACCACTGAATCCTTCATCGAGTTCAGGTATTCTACTTCCTTGTTACTGTCGCCTTTGGCAAATGCCTTAGCGTCTTTCTCTATACCCGAAGATACAAAGGTGAATGAAAGCTGGTAGATACATAATATACCAAAGAGGATTGCGAAAAATTTTACGAGTCCCTTATTCTGCATTATTACTAAAAATTAATTGTTCCATTTTTTTAAAAACGAGCAAATATATAATTTACGATAAGATTAACCAATTTATTTGTAAATTATATCCAAAAAAAAGGCTGCGCCCGGCAGCCCTTATGTTTTCTGGTATTTTGCTATCAGGATATATCGGCAAGTGCGGCGTTCATGCTGCGTACAGCATCGGCACTTTTACTGAATTTTTCTTTTTCGGCATCATCAAGATGCACATCTACAATTTCTTCCCATCCGTTAGCCCCTATAATACAAGGCACGCCTATGCATATATCGCTTTGGCCATACTCCCCTTCCAGGTATACCGAGCAGGCTATCATTTTTTTCTGGTCGTTAAGTACGCTGTCTACCAGGTAGGCTACTGATGCCCCCGGCGCATACCATGCCGAAGTACCTAACAGCCCGGTAAGCGTAGCGCCACCCACCATAGTGTCTGCAGCTACCTTATCAAGCACATCCTGGCTTAAAAAACTCGATACCGGGCTGCCGTTGTAGGAGGCCAGCCTGGTAAGCGGTATCATGGTAGTATCGCCATGGCCGCCTATAACCATGCCTTGTATATCATTAATAGGTTTATCAAGCGCTTTAGAAAGGTAGTATTTAAACCTTGAGCTGTCCAGCGCGCCACCCATGCCTATAATCCTGTTTTTAGGCAGGCCGGTAGCCTTAAGCGTAAGGTAGGCCATGGTATCCATAGGGTTAGAAACCACTATAATTATGGCGTCAGGCGAATATTTAAGGATATTTTCTGCAACGCCCTTTACAATACCGGCGTTAATGCCTATAAGTTCCTCCCGGGTCATGCCCGGTTTGCGCGGCACGCCCGATGTTATAACCACCACGGCGCTGTTAGCTGTTTTTGAGTAATCGTTTGTTACGCCGGTAACTTTGGTATTAAAGCCCGTGTTAGAGGCGCATTGCATTATATCCATGGCTTTGCCCTCTGCAAAGCCTTCCTTAATATCAAGAAGCACTACTTCGCCTGCAATCCCGCGGTACGAAATTACGTCTGCACAGGTGGCGCCCACGTTTCCGGCACCTACTATTGTTACTTTCATAAGGTATGTTTTATTAGTTTGGTTACTTAAATAAATACTGTAATGAGATATTCGTATTTACAAATTTACCAAAAGCAACGATAGTTTGAACATTAAAATTACCAATATTATAACAACAGGACATTTCTCCTATATAATTGGTACGGGTTTTATAAATTTCCTTTAAACGCTGGTTAAGTATCTGCTGCAGGGGTATAATTTCTTCAATGGTACCCGTTTCGCCGTCTACGGTATATTTTACGTCGCTCACGTTACCGATAATACTTCCCATAAACTCGAGTTTCCCAAATTCCTGCGACGCGCTGTACTGAAACTGGTAGGTATCTACCGTGCCGGTTATGGTGTTAATGCCCAGCGTACCAAAATCGGTCTTCACATCCAGGAAGTTAAATGAAACCTCCTCTTTGCTGTAACCGGCAAAAACGGCCATGTGTATTTTTTGTTCTTCAAATGATTTTATGTACTGGCTAAAGTTGTATTTAAGCCCCGCGCCATACACCTGGTAGTCGCTCTTTTTTAATTTTACGTGAGGGGAGAATTTAATAACCAGCTCTGTGCCGAACGGTAAGCCTACCGACCCCTGTAAATAAGGATAAGCCACGGTATTCATGTTCATGCCCTCGGGGGTTTTCATGCGCAGCGCGCTGCCGCCCAGAGTGCCGCTTAAAAATACCTGGTTATCATTGCCTAATGCTGTGGGCACACCTGCCGAAGAACCGTTTTCAAGCTGGAAGAATTTAAAATCGCTGTTGCGTATTACAAACAGCTGGTCGCGTTTTGGTGTAAAAAATACGTTGGTATGGAAACCTAACTGTACTTCGCCAAACTTTTTTTTCCTGGGGCTGGTAATCCATCCGGAAGACGACTGGTATACCGCCGCATCAGTAGCGGGGGTTACATACTGGTCAGAAAAAAATAGGGCATCATCAATCAGATACCCTATTTCCTGTGTTACCTGCGCAACATCAGTTTGCGCCTTTACGCGTCCCGTGGCAACAAAGCACGTGACAACCGAAGCTATTTTTAACAGCGGCTTACGCATCTATCTTGGCATAAGCGGCGTTCTTCTCTATAAATTCCCTCCTTGGCGGAACCTCGTCACCCATAAGCATTGAGAATATCCTGTCGGCCTCAGGCAGGCTGTCGATATTCACCTGGCGCAGTGTGCGGAACTCCGGGTTAAGCGTGGTTTCCCAAAGCTGCTCGGCGTTCATCTCTCCAAGGCCTTTATAACGCTGTATGGCTGTACCGCCACCCATGCGCTCTGTAATAAGGTCGCGCTGGTTTTCCGTCCAGGCATATTCCTTTTTGTTACCTTTTTTTACCAGGTATAATGGCGGGGTCGCTATATATACGTGCCCATTTTCTATAAGCTCTTTCATAAAGCGGAAGAAGAATGTAAGTATAAGCGTTGATATATGCGAGCCGTCTACGTCGGCATCACACATAATAACCACTTTATGGTAGCGCAGCTTTTCAAGGTTCAGCGCCTTGCTGTCTTCGGCCGTGCCTATGGTTACACCCAGCGCGGTAAATATATTGCGTATCTCTTCGTTCTCAAACACCTTGTGGTGCATGGCTTTCTCTACGTTAAGTATTTTACCCCTTAGCGGAAGTATGGCCTGGAATGCCCTGTCGCGCCCCTGTTTTGCGGTACCACCCGCAGAGTCGCCCTCTACAAGGAATACTTCGCATTTTTCAGGGTCCTGCTCAGAGCAGTCAGATAGTTTACCCGGCAATCCGCCGCCGCCCATAACAGTTTTGCGCTGCACCATCTCACGGGCTTTCTTGGCCGCGTGGCGTGCCTGCGCCGCAAGTATTACCTTTTGAACTATAGTACGGGCATCGTTAGGGTTTTCTTCAAGGTAGTTCTCCAGCATTTCGCTCACGGCCTGGCTTACCGGCGCCACTACCTCGCGGTTGCCCAGCTTGGTTTTGGTCTGGCCTTCAAACTGCGGCTCCTGTACCTTAACCGAAATAATAGCCGTTAACCCCTCGCGGAAGTCATCACCACTAATTTCAAACTTAAGTTTATCTAAAAGGCCCGAGCTGTCGGCATATTTCTTAAGGGTATTGGTAAGCCCCCTGCGGAAACCCGAAAGGTGTGTACCGCCCTCATGCGTGTTAATGTTGTTTACATACGAGAAGATATTTTCGGTATAACTCGTATTATATATAAGTGCCACCTCAACCGGGATTTCGCCCTTTTCATTCTCCATGCTTATCACATGGCTGATTATGGGTTCGCGGTTAGCGTCCAGGAAACGGATGTATTCCTTTAAGCCCTCATCTGAATGATATACTTCTGATACAAACTCGCCTTTATCGTCTTTATTCCTTTTATCGGTAAGCGTTATGGTTATCCCTTTGTTAAGAAACGAAAGCTCGCGCATACGTGCGGCAAGCGTATCGTAAGAAAACTCGGTAGTCTGCGTAAAAATGGTATCATCCGGGTAAAAGGTTTGTGTAGTACCCCTGCGCTCGGTTTCGCCTACCTGTTTTACCGGATACATGGCTTTACCCTTTTCATACTCCTGCTCATAAATCTTACCGTCGCGGAAAACGGTTGATTTCATATGGTTACTCAGTGCGTTTACCACCGAAACCCCCACGCCGTGCAATCCGCCCGATACTTTATAGGAGTCTTTATCAAACTTACCGCCGGCGCCTATCTTGGTCATTACTACCTCAAGTGCGCTAACGCCTTCTTTTTTATGCATGTCGACCGGTATACCACGGCCGTTATCTTCAACAGTTATAGAGCCATCCTCGTTTATTGCCACGCCTATGGTGTCGCAATAGCCGCCCATGGCTTCATCAATAGAGTTATCAACAACCTCATAAACAAGGTGGTGCAACCCACGTACACCTACATCACCAATATACATCGACGGACGCATCCTTACGTGTTCCATCCCTTCAAGGGCCTGTATGCTGTCTGCCGAATAATTGTTTTTCTTTGCTTCTTCGCTCATAAATTTATGTCCTTTGCAAAATTTTACGTTTAACGAACAAATATAGCAAAACGCGGCAGATAATGCTACAAATCGCCTCTAATTAGCTTTTAAGTTATTAACATTTTATTAAAACTAAGCAACCTTTGCGTAAACTTATATGCCGGTCATAAAATATAAAAACAAAACACCCCCGCGTTAGCAGGGGTGTCTCCACAAACAAACAAACTAAATTCCAAAAACCTGAAATTAAACTACTATCTTCTGTTGCGCTATGGCAGTATCGGCTTGTACGTGTGCGGCATTGGCGCGGCCACTTGGGTCGGTATTCGCCTGCCACTTTGGTATCCATTTCCTTACGGTTTGCGCGGCGCTTACCTGCGGGAAATGCTTATGGAACACGCTCCTGTAATAATACGCCTCTTTAGTGGCCGGGGTGTTGTACGGGAAACGCTGTGCGGCGGCTTCCAGCTCCTCATCCGTAACCTGGCTTGCGCAGTACTCTATTAAAGTGTCAATCCAGTTATACCCTACCCCATCGCTAAACTGCTCCTTTTGCCTCCACAGTACGCTGTCCGGCAAATACGGCTGCTCAGGGGTATCAAATGCTTTCCTTAAAATATATTTTTCAACGCCATCGTAGGTCTTTGGCTGTTTCTCTTCCGGTTTAATTTTTATGGCCAGCTCCAGGAATTTTTTATCCAGGAACGGTACGCGCGCCTCAAGTCCGTGCGCCATGGTACTCTTGTCTGCCCTTAGCAAATCGGCCGTAAACAGTTTTTGTACCCTGTCTATTGTTTCCTGGTGGAACTCCGCCGCCGACGGCGCATTGCGGAAGTACAGGTACCCACCAAATATCTCATCAGCCCCCTCACCGCTCAGTACTACCTTAATGCCTTTTTCGGTAATTGCCTTACTTAAAAAGTACATGGGTGTACTGGCACGTATAGAGGTAACATCGTAGGTTTCGAGGTGCCAGATTAACTTATCAAGTATCTCTATGCCCTGCTCTATGGTAAAATGCACTTCGTGGTGCTGTGTGCCTAAAAATTCGGCTACCGAACGGGCAGCAACGGCATCGGGCGCCATGGCATCAAGGCCTATGGAGAACGAGTGCAGCGGCTTGCCGGTATCCTTTAATAACCTTGCGGCTATTGAAGAGGTAAGCGAAGAATCGAGCCCGCCCGAAAGCAGCACCCCGATAGGCACATCGCTCATCAGCCTTTTTTCTACCGCCTGTGTTAGTGTAGTGCGAATGGCTTCGTAGTCCACTTCTTCAACACCTTTTGCGGCATCTTCCCACTCGGGCTTGTAGTATTTTACAAATCCGGTTTTAGCGGTATAATAATGCCCCGGAGGGAAAGTAGAGAACGTTTTGCACTGGTCGGCTATCGACTTCATTTCGCTTGAAAAGTACATCCTGCCCCGGTCGTCAACACCGTAATATAACGGCTTAACACCAAGCGGGTCACGCCCTGCAATATAATCATCGCCGTCTATCACCACAAAAGTGAACATACCATCGAGCATGTGGCAAAAATCATAACCAAACTCCTCATACAGGTGAACGATAACTTCAGAGTCGGAAGTAGTGCGGAACGTGTGCCCTTTAAGAACGGTATCGCGCAGCTGCTGGTGGTTGTATATCTCGCCGTTGTGTACCATCCATGCATCGGTAGTGCCCTGTATCGGCTGTTTGCCGGTATGCAGGTCGATGATAGATAAACGCTCATGGCTCAGTATATGCCCTTTTTCGGTCACATGCAAATCACTTTCATCCGGGCCGCGGTGCGACATCCTTTTAGATAACTGTTTTACCAGCGCCTCGTCTTTTCCCTTTCCTATAATTGCTAAAATTCCGCACATACTACTCGTCTCTTTAAAATTGATGTTAAAACCTTTTATTTGGTCTATTTCAACAAGACAAAGTTGCGGTTTTGGTTTACATTATAAAACACATACTATAAATAAGCTTTCATATTTAAATTTAAAGTATCTGTTTTCTATTAATCTATAAGCAAAGTAGGGTAATAAGCGTGTCATAGATTACAAAACATAAAAAAACCATCTTGACGATGGTTCTAAGATATAAGGTATTTTTTCACGCAAAGGTGCAAAGACGCAAGCTATGCCCTTATTAACTTCACGCCTTCACGTGGAATAAACAATTGCTTCAGGTATATACAATTTACCAGTCAGATTACACTACCTCACTGATAAGATACTTCGTTCCATTCACCTCAAAAGTATCGCCCACAACTTTACCCAGCATCATACCGCCCAGCGGCGACTGGGGAGACAGCGCTATGATGCTTACCCCATCTACTGTTATCTTAGGCAGTGCAGTACTTACAAACAGGTGAAAGCCATTTGCCTTTACCAGGCTGCCTACCACTACCCTGTCGTTAATTACGTCAGGGTTAATTTTATCGAGCAGTGCTTTCTGCTCTAAAAATTCGGCAATCTTATGGTTCAGCTTTTCCTGCTCCAGGTGCATCATTGATAGTGCCGTTTCGTGCTTATCTCCGGCAGACCCTTTTGCATCGTTAGCGGCGCCTTCGGTTAGGGCGGCCACCATATCACGAAATGCATCAAGTTTATCGCCCGTCTGCTGTTTGTAGTAAGCGAGTATTTTGTGTTTGAGTGAATCCATATTATTTTATTCCGCAAAGAAACGCATAGAAGGCACAAAGCTACACAAAGGTTTTACTCTTTGAGCATCTTTGTGCCTTCTTTGTGGAACTTTGGGTTATAGCGTTCTTATAAATTAAACTTATACGTTGCCCCCAGCATAAACTGGAAACCCTGCACCGGGTAGTATAGCCACTTTTGGTAATTTTGGCCGGTAATGTTGTTCAGCTTTATAAAGCCTGTCAGGCGGTCGTTATAATGGTAGCCTACATTAGCATTTACATCAAAATAGCTTTTAAGGGTTACCACCTGCTGGTCATAAAAAGCAGGATCAGGCGAACTTACTGTAAATATACGGTCTTTACGGTCGCCCACAAAGAATATGTTTGTACCGGCATACCATTTTTCGGTAATGTCTACATCAAGGTTAGCGCCTACTTTAATAGACGGCAGGTTCCAAGCTTCGGCCTGGTCTGTTGTATAATTAAAGTAGGTGCCGTTAATACCAAAACGTACGGTATTGCTAAAATCGGCTTTAAGTTCGCCAAAGAAACTCACTGTTTTCAGGTTGTCATACAAAAGTGTGAATGAGTTGCCATACTGGTATCCCTTAAGCGAAGTAGCACCGGTGGCAATTTCCAGCGGATTGTTAGCCGCAAAAAATGCCCGGTCGTCTTCGTTCATGTATGAGCCGCGCAGGTTATAGCTTATAGCGCTGGCCAGTTTACCTTTTAAGCCTACATAAATATCATATTGCTGGTTTGTAGGGGCTACAGTAAGCGTAGGCGATACAAACGGGTTTTGACCGGCAAAGTCGGCATAGGAGTTTTGTTTCAGCGTACCCTCCGCGCCGGCGTAAGCCACCATCAGGTCGCCCACCACTTTAAAGCTACCTTTAACTTGCGGATAGATGTATACCTTATTTTTGCTCTCCTCATTCTGTTTTCCCATGCTGTAAAACACCCCTGCGCCAAACTGTACTGCAAGATCTTTATTCTGGTACTGTATGCTGGGCTGTATGCCGAGGTTAAAGTTGCTGTAGGTTATGGCATCCTGGGCAAAATAGTAATGATCAAAATCACCACCCACATAATCCGCCACCACGTCAAACTTTACTTTGGTTTCAGATATGTCTATATCGAACGATGGCGTAATAAAAAACCGGTTCTCGGCAGAGTTAAACCCATCCCAAAAGCGCTTGTACTGCGCCTGTGCCTCATGAAAAAAGCCATCGCGCATGGTAAGCTTACCGCCCACATAAGCCGTGTTATAGGTTTGTTTTACATCAAGGTCGGTAGACGTCGCATTTTCATCAAACAATGAATAATCCAACCCATACCAGTTGTAGCCCTGATGCTGAAAGCCCAGGTCGGTGCTCCAGGTATATTCCTTCTGGCGGTTGCCGTAAGTAAGGTCTATGCCGGTGTTGCTGTAATTATTGTCGAGCTTTACCCCCTCAATACCTCCCTGCGACGAAAGGTGCCGCAGCAACCCGCCCACGTACTGGCCATCGTCAAGGTTTTGGGTAACAAATATCTCACCGTTTATGGTACCATAGTTGCCCAGGCCCAGCGTGGCATAGTTATTAAAGTATTTTTCGCGGGCTTCCTTATCTACTGCCGCAGCCCTGCCCTTTGCGGGAGAGAATGTTGACGCTACCGGATACGAAAAGATGTTATACTGTATCTCTTTTTTGGTGCTGTTCTCCTCGTCTTCTATAACCGGGGTTTCCTTTACTTTAAAGGCATCAGATATTGTGGGGGTATACGGCTTAACCACGTTTACCACCTCTGTACCTATATTTTCGTCTTTCTTTTGCGCGTATGCACCCTGTGTGGCTGCAATTGCCGCTATTATGGCTATTTTATATGCTGTCTTCATGGCGTGTCTTAGTTTTGGATGGATGAATTGCGTTGGGCTTCCTGGCCTTTGATTTTGTCAAGTTCGCTCTGTGCCTCTTCCACCACATCTGCGTAGGCTGTAAAATTCTTGATAACGCTCTCCAGTATGTAGGTAGCCTGGTAGCTGTCTTTAAGGCCGTAATAGTTTTTAGCCATTACCACAAGGCCTTTTGCTCCAAAATATTTATAGCCGCTGTAGTCTTTACTCAGCTTTTGCACAGCTTTGTTACTATCATCAAACTTGCTGTCCTTATTTTTAAAGTAGGCATCATAATACAGCGCCTCGGCAGCAAGCTCGCCTTTTGCTATGGTAAGCAGTTTTGCATACGCCGCACGGGCTTTAGGCTCGTCATTGGTTTTAACCGCCGAGCGTGCTACAATAATCTGCGCATCGCTTTTAACACGGTCTTCGGTTTTGCTGTTTGCCAAAACCTTATCAGCATATACCACGGCATTGGCATAATCTTCGGTATCATAATAGCATTTCATCAGGTTGCTCTGCGCGAAGGTTACGTTCTGCGGAAAGTCGGCCTCTGCCTCCAGCCTTTTAAGTACCGGGGTTGCCTTAGCACAATTTGCCTGCTTTACATAAATTTGCGAAAGCCTTGCCAGCGCCTGCTCGGTAAACTCGCTGCGCGACTTAGATATTACATATTCATAGTTTGGGATTGAGTTGGCTTCAAGACCATCGGCATAGTACGACTGCGCCAAATAGAAATTCGCCTTAAGCGCCGATATCCCGTTAGGGAACTTAGCCACATAACTGCTTAGCGATGCTATGGCCTGCTTGGTATTGTTTTGCAGGTACTGTTTTTCGGCAGCCTCAAAAGCGGTGTTATCAAGGTCGGCATCGCTTACATCTATAAAGTTGAGTGTTTTTACCCATGCGGCATACTCATCGGTACGGCCATTGTCTACATATATAAGGCGTGCTGTTTGTACCGCCTCTACACTCTCAGGAGTGTTGGGGAACTTAGCTACCACCTCTTTAAACTTGGCAAGAGCTTTATTGTCCTGTTCGGCATTATAATATATTAGCGCTTCACGCATAAGCGCCTTGCTTACATAGCTGCTGGTTTTATATTCGGCAATAAGCCTTTCATACGCTGCTATGGCTTTCGGGGTCTGCTTTTCGGTTACATAGGTATTACCCAGTTCATACAGCGCGTCATCGGCATATTTAGATTTAGGGTACTTCGCCACAAAGGCGGTAAGGTCTTCAATCTTCTTTTCGTTACGCGCCACAAAGCCGTAGCTCAGCGCTTTCTGGAAGAGCGCATAATCGCCGTCTATACCATTCATTTCAATCGCCTTGTTGTAGGCCTCCATAGCCGGCCAGTACTTTGCGGTAACGAACTGGCTGTCGCCAAGGCGTAGCAACGCATCGTTTATGCGAACTTTATCATCCTTAGCGGAGGCTACATAATCGCCAAAAAACTTAGCCGCCTGTTCATATTCCTTCTGCTTAAAGTAAGCGTAGGCAATATTGTAGTTAATGTTCTTATACTCAGGCGTAGTCTTGGCCGCAGCCATACCGTTAAACTGTTTAAAGCTTATAAGGGCTTCGCTAAACTGGTCCAGCCCATACTGGGTTTCCCCCTGCCAGAATGTTGCACGTGCTGTAATCCGCGGGTCGCGCTGTTCGGCTATGCTCTTTTTAAACAGGGCAAGCGCTTCCTGGTAGTTGCCATCGGTATACAATTCCATACCCCGGTAAAAGGTTACCTTCTGGTAGGCGATCCTGTTCTCAGGGGTTTTATTTTTTTCTAATAACGAAAGCGCCTCGGTATAATTCTTAGAACTGATATACGAGTCGATAAGCAAATTCTGTATCTCCTGATGGAATGGCGACGCAGGGTATTTTTCCTGGAATGCGCCCAGCACTCCCGGTACGCTCTGGTAGGGGTTGCCTATCTCATAGCTCAGTTTTGCATAATTAAGGAACGCATCCTCCTGAATCTTTGGCTCAAACTCCATTTCGCTGGCATTCTTAAACGCGTTAAGCGCCTGTTGTTTCTGGCCGCTTTTCAGGTAGCTTTCCCCAAGGTGGTAGTAGGCGTTTTGCGCAATGGCATCCTTACCCCCTATTATTTTATTAAATTCGGTTATCGCATTGGCATAATCGCTCTGCTTGTAATAGGCGTAACCCAACTGGTAAAAGTCGGTATTGCTCCACCTGCCTTTGGTTCCCCTGTAGTTTTTAAGGTAAGGGATGGCTTTATCATATTGCCCAAGGTTAAAATAGCTTTCGCCAATAATTTTGCTGAGTTCGCTTTTTTCATTGGCATCGCTTTTGGGCAATTGTGGTAAGCCCAGGTCTATCGCTTTCTGGAAGTTGCCTTCCTTAAAGGCCATATCCGCCTGAAAGTACGACATCTTTTCGCTGTACTTTTCCTTATCCTCTACCTGCTCAAAATAGGCCGTGGCTTTTTTATAATCGTCGCCTTCATAAGCAAGGAAACCTAAGTAATATTTCGCCTGGCTGCCATACACTTTAGAATCCTTAACCTTTTGCAGGTATTTGTCGGCTTCCTTTTTATCGCCGTTACTAAAATAGCTGTACCCCTTCTGGAAGTTATACCGGTCACGGTCAGTATCGCCCAATGCGTTTTCGTCTACCTTATCATAATATTCCAGTGCCTGCTTATAGCTGCCACGGCTAAAGTACAGCCCGGCAATATCTACATACGCCTGGTTTTGGCGGGTGCTTACAGGGTAGTCTGCAACAAAGTCTTCCATCAGCACATCGGCGTTCTTCTGGTTCAGCTTTATGGCGCACTCGGCAATATAAAACGCGCAGTCTGCCTGCACATCAGATTCGTCATTGTTTTCTTTTGCCTTCTCAAAAAGTATCTGCGCCGCCTGGTACTGCTTGTCGTTGTACAGTGTTACAGCCTTATCATACTCTTTTAGCTGGTGGGTATAAATAGTAGATTGCTGTGCCCGGAGGCCCAGCGCCGCAAAGGGAATGGAAAGCAGCAATAGCCTGTTTAGTCTGCGCATGTGTGTTTTGTTTTTAGGTAAGCCAAATATACCAATTCTTACATAAACAAACGGAGGCCTTTGCCCTTTTAGTATGAGGCTGGTTTTGTGAAATAAACGCCCAAACCGGCCGTAATCAGGGCTGTTGCAATACTACAGGCACTGTTTGCGTTGTAATAATAGTATAAACTTTAACCCAAAATTAACCAATAACTGTGCCTGCCCCTGTTTAAATTTATTTTGTATCCCGAGGTTTATTACTACTTTTACACAACTAATTTTACAAACACCATGTCTCATCCCATATTATCGCTTAAAAGTGTAAACATATACCAGGAGCATAACGCTGTGCTTACTAATATAGACCTTGACGTTAACCGCGGTGAATTTATTTACATCATCGGCAAAACAGGTTCTGGCAAAAGCAGCCTTATGAAAACCCTGTATGGCGACCTTAAGCTAAGGGAAGGGCAAGGCACATTCGTAGACTATGACCTGGCCAACCTCCGTGAGCGCGATATACCCTACCTGCGCCGCAAAATAGGTATCGTATTTCAGGATTTTAAGCTATTGCCGGACAGGACAGTGCACGAAAACCTGCTTTTTGTACTGAAAGCTACCGGCTGGAAGGAAAAGACCGAAATGGACGTTAAGATAAACGAGGTGCTGGATAAGGTAGGTATGAAAAATGCCCTGCACAAAATGCCGCACCAGATATCGGGTGGGGAGCAGCAGCGTGTAGCCGTGGCACGTGCATTGCTTAATGACCCCGAAGTGATACTGGCCGACGAGCCCACCGGTAACCTTGACCCGCAAACCAGTGTAGAGGTAATGCAGCTACTGCGCGAAATAAACCAAAACGGCAAAACCATAGTAATGGCCACGCACGACTATGCCCTGATTATGAAATTTCCGGCCAAGACGCTTAAGTGCGATGAAGGTACGGTGTTTGAGGTGGTGCAACGGACGGTATAATACTTACTTTTCGCCTTTTTTATACACATGCGGGTTTTCTACAATACCTTTTTTAAATATTTTACGGATGCCGGTACGCAGCATGGTATCAAGCTGTAGCGCTATATCGGTAAGCTTGTTTTCAGGCCTGCCCCTAAAAGACGTTACATGAAAGGTATCAGCTTCATGCAGGGCATGGTCAGAAAAATAGTAGTTTGATATACAACATCTTACCCCGTTAAAAACGACAGGTGAAACTGAGTGCAGCGATGCATTATGCGTAGCCATTACCGCAAGCCTGTTAAACTTGCTGTGCACCCTAACCTGCTTTCCTTTAAGCCCGTCGGGCCAAAGTTCAAGGTTGCCGCCATAGCTCTCTTCCCAGCCCGGCGTTACATAATACAGCAGGTTTAGCACGCGCCAGCGCTGCCGGTCTTTATCGTGCGAATTGTCAAGGTGGGGGTTTAAGAACTGCCTGTGCGCCATGACAGAAATGCCTCCCGCATACAGGTACTCATCGGGGTAAATATCTTTTAAATTACAAATTTCAGAAACCAGTTGCACTACCCTCCTGTCCTGAAAGGCATAAATAACATCTTCCAGCAGTGGGTTATATTTATTCATCTGGGCGGCCACATACTTATCTTCGCGAAGGCTTTTTTTAAGTACCATATCATGTGTGGCGGGAAAAGCGGTATAAATTTGGAGGGCGAGGGCCTCCGGCAATACATCGTCTACAAAAAAATACCCTATGGCGCCTTTACTATCGCTGTACTGCTGTATAAGGCGGGCTTTATTTTCCAGTAGCGTATTGTAAACCAGGGTAGCTATTTCGGTTCTGTCCATTATATAAACTTTGACCCCAAATATACGGTATAGCCGTAATTTATAAGAACAGGTATCGCTTTATTTACTACTTTTGCCCAAACTTTTAACACAATGCTCTCTGTACTTGTACCTGCTTATAACTATGACGTTACACCACTGGTACAGGCAGTACACACACAATGTTTAAAGGCAGGCATTGACTTTGAAATTATTGTGGCAGACGATAGCCCGGGCTCTCCTTTGTGTATTAAAAACAGCGGGATAACAGTATGGAGCCACTGCCGTTTTATACAAAACAAAGTTAACCTGGGGCGTACCCTTACCCGAAAAAAACTGGCCGAAGCGGCAGTATATACCACCCTGCTTTTCCTTGACGCCGATGTTATGCCCGCCGATGGCGCATTCATAACCCGTTACCTTCCGTTTATAAATAAGGGTAACACCGTGGTTATGGGTGGCTATGCTTATAAACAGGAATCGGGGCAGCCCGCATTGCGCCTTAAATATGGGAGGGCCCGCGAAGAGAAAGCTGCCGCAGAGCGCAATAAAAAACCCTATACCAGCGTATTTTCAGGAAATTTTTTAACCTCAAAGCACGTTTTCCTGCAAAACAACTACCCTGAAAACCGCAATTTTTATGGCATGGACAACTACTTTAGTTACAGCCTGTATAAAAACAAGGTAGCAGTAGTGCATATAGATAATCCTATTTACCACCTGGGTTTAGAAGAAGATACTGTTTTTTTTGCAAAATGCCTTGAATCAGTACGCATACGCAAAGAACTGCTGGCAGATAAAGAGGGCATAGAAAACATCAATCCGCTACTGCGTTACTACAGGCAACTGGGCAAATATAGGCTGCGCGGCGTTGTAGCGGTAGCATTCAGGCTGTTTGAACCCCTGCTTAAAAAACGGATAATGAATAAAAACCATGATCTTTTTTGCTTAGACCTTTACCGGCTGGGTTATTTATGCACCATTAGCTAATGATGTAAACAAGTTGTTCCACTGCTGCATAATGGCCTCTAAATTATACATAGCTGCCTTCTGTTTCGCGGCTTTGCCAAATTGTAGCCGCAATTCCTGGCTATACATAAGCTGCTGTAGGGCGCTAATAAATCCACGTTCGTCATCATCTTCTACAAGAAAACCGTTTACACCATTACATATTAGTTCCGCAGGGCCTGTGGGGCAATTATAAGCTACACAGGGCACGCCGCACGCCATAGCTTCTAACAGCGCCAGGCCAAAGGTTTCACTAACTGATGTCATTATGCTAATGGATGCGTGGCTGTACGTTGCTTCAATATCTTTAACCGGCTCCGAAAAAATAATATTTTCCAGCTTATTTTCATCCGCTAATAATATCAAATTGTAATCAGGATTATAGGCTCCATAAATTTCGAGCGTCCAGTCAGGAAAATATTCCGATACTTTTTTCCAAATATTAAACATCCTTTCATATCCCTTTTCCTGTGAGTGCCTGCCCATAGCTATAATTTTTTTTGACGTAAGCGGGTTTTGCCCCGCAGGGCTGAACCATAACGAATTTGAAATTACAGTACTGTTTTTAAACTGCCATTCGGCTCTGCCTCCCTGTGTTAGGGTAACAACCTGCCTGTACCGTGAAAAAACAAAATTGAGCAATGCACGGGGGGGGATCATCCTGAGCAGCTTATTTTGCCTTATTTCCTTTTCTATCAAAAATCTCGAAGCATGCATTTCATACACGAGCGGTATTTTTTTGGGTAGCAACCACGGCAAAAAAAAACTTTTTAAGCCATTATCACACATTACCACAACGTCTGGCTGTATACCGGAAACCGTTTTTTTAACCCCTTTGCAATACGACAAAAAGTAAGAAAACACATTGCCTCTTTGGGGCTGCAGGTAAACAATTTTTAACCGGGGGGATACCTCAAATAGTATCTCCTGCAAATCAGGGTTAGTAACAAGTACCGTAATATCATAGCCCAGTTTATCGGCAAGATACCCCGCCTTGAGCAGCAACACCCGTTGCATACCCCCGGCACCGCCCAGCCTCGGTACTACGTAGAGCAGCTTCATTGTTTAGAAGCTAAAAAATCTGGGTATTCTCTAATATAATCGGCCTCATCAAAAACATCCTGCGCGATAACCAGGCATACCGCGCCTGAAGAAAAGTTTTGCAGCTCCCGCCAAATACCATTTACAATATGCAGCCCTTTTGAGGGCCTGTTAAGCGTAAAGGTTTGCCTATTGGTGCCATCGTCAAGTAGTACATCAAAGCTGCCGCTCAGGGCTATAAGTATGGCGTGCTGTGCAATGTGGCAGTGCCCGCCTCGTTCTGCCCCCGCCGGCACATCAAAAAGATAATATATGCGCTTAAATGTATAGGGTATGGTACCTTCCTGTATAAAGGCAAGGTTGCCCCGGTAATCATTAACTACCGGAAAGTCGATTATACTAATATCGCTAAGCGTGGTATTCTTCATGTTTTTAAATATGCTTTCCGGCCGTTGCGGGCTGCCTTTATGGCGCTAATAACCCTGCTAAGCTTTATTTTTTTATTCTTTATTTCAAAGGCCAGTTTTAAAAGTACCCAAAAAATCCATCCAGAGCCATACAGTGCCGAAAACAGCGCACCCTGCACATAGTACTTTCCCGCTACCGGGATACGGCTGTGGGTATCGGCGGCATTATGCGCAACTATAGTAGCCGGCTCCATTACAATTTTAGCCGGCTTTTGGTAAAGTGTGTTTACAAATATAGCTTCTTCGCCCATAATAAACGGGCTGCCCAGGCCAAAACGTTCATCAAATTTTATCTTGTATTTATCTATACTTTTTTTGTTTACCACCATTTCTATCGACATGATGCTGAGCCTCTTTAGCGCCGGAGGGTTGCTTACCCTTTCCAATGGGTATTTTTTATACGGTTGCCCCGCACCGTTTTCTGCCCTGAATGCTATTAGCGCGGCGGCAGGGGTTTCATTAAAAGCAGTGAGTATGGCCGTTTCTAATCCGGGTTTAAAAACCACATCATCGTCGCTTATAACGCATAAAATGCCCGTTGCATTGCTTAGCGCAAGGTTCCTGCTTTTAGACAGCCCCGTTTCAAACGAATTGACAACCCGCACACCGGGATATGGTGAAATCAGCTGCTTATCCGGCGAAGTCTGGTTGATGATAAGTATTTTAAATTCAGAAAAATGTGCAAACGGAAACATAGGTATTAAAAAATCGAGGCTGTCCCTGTGCATGGTAGACAGCAATATTTCGATATCCGATTTTTTAAAAGCTCCTGCCAATGTTTTATATTTACATCAGCAAATATAAAAATTTTAACCGCCGCGGATGAAAATACTTTTAGTAGGCGAATACAGCCGGTTGCACAATTCGCTTAAGGAAGGGCTTGAGGCGCTGGGCCACACTGCAGTAATAGTTAGCCCCGGCGACGGGTTTAAGGGCTATGCCAGCGGATTATCTGTAAGCCCTGCACTTTTTAAAAACGGGTGGTTAAAAAAATTTAAGAACGGCGTGTATAAACTTACAGGTGCCGACCTGGAACGCTGGGAAAAAGGCATACGGTTTTATAGGTTACTGCCCAAATTAAAGGGTTACGACCATGTACAGCTTATAAACAGCGACGCGCTCGAAACCCCGCCATGGCTGGCAAAACGGCTGCTGCAAAAATTGTTTGCACAAAATGCTGACAGCATGAGCCTGCTGGTGTGCGGCGACGAAACGCCTGTTATAGCATACAACCTTTCGGGTAAAATAAAATACTCTGTACTTACACCCTACTTTAAAGATAAAAGCCTTAAAAATTATTACAGCTACTCCCTTAAATATCTTACTAAACCCCATCGCGACCTGTTTGCATGGATAGCAGGAAGGGCTAACGCCATCATTACATCCGACCTGGATTATGAACTGCCCATGCAGGCAATGGGCTACCCCACACATTTTATACCGAACCCCATTAATACTGAGGCGATAGCATTTTCGCCCCTTTCGGTAACTGGCAAAGTGGTTATATTTTTAGGCATCAACCGGCTGAGTTATACGAAGAAAGGGATACATTATTTTGAGCAAGCTTTAGAAATAATCAGGCATAAATATCCCGATAAGGTAGAAATAATTATTACCGAAAACATACCTTATGCCGAATATATTAACCTGTACAACCGCGCCCACATACTGCTGGACCAGGTATATGCTTATGACCAGGGGTATAACGCCCTTGAAGCCATGGCTAAGGGCAAAGTGGTTTTTACCGGCGCCGAAACCGAATTTACAGCACATTACCACCTTACTGAACCTGTAAATATAAACGCCCTGCCCAATGCAAATGCTATTGCCGATGCATTAAGCCACCTTATAGAAAACCCTGATGAACTTATAGCAATAGGAAAACGTGCCAGTGCCTTTATAGAAAAAGAGCATGAATATAAAATGATTGCGGCGAGGTATGTGGAGGTGTGGGGTAAAAAAAAACTAAAACACTTTTTTCCTGAATAAAATAAGCAATACCATAAAGTAGATAAGATAAGTAACAAAATGGGCCATTGCGGCACCCTCTGCCCCAAAATATGGAATTAAAATACGCCCCGAGGTATAAAAAACCGCAAACGAAAATAGCTCCGTGCCAATATACATTTTGGTTAGCCTGCGCGCAAAGAATTCCTGGGCCAGTATAAAAGAACATACCTTTAGCAAGTCGCCGAATAATTGCCACACAAATAAGCCCGACATGGGCAAAAAATCGGCTGAAAGTGTAATTTTTATAATGAGATTTTTAAGAAAATATATAAGTACAATGCCGGCAATAAATATGGGCACCACAATTTTATAATAACTCCTGAAAATACTTTTTGTTTCGTTTATTGTTACTGCTTTTGAGAGTTTCGGCAAAAAATAAACGGTAATTAATGTTGTAACAAAAGTAAGGTAAAACGAAGACAGCCTGCCCATGCCTTCCCAATAACCTGCCTCCCTAAGGCCGGCGTTGTCAATAATAGTGTTCCTTAACGATATGTATACCACCGGTGCCACAAGTGCGGTAACAAAACTCATTAAGCTATAAGCAGAGAGGTTTTTTAATGTTGCAATATCAAAGTATTTTCTTTGCAGTAAAAGCCGCATGTTTATGCTGCTGTATAAGGGATAAATACTAAGGAACATTAAGAGTACAGGCGAAGCTACCAGGCCTAAAAATGCCCCTGACACCCCCATTTTCCATATAAGCAGTGCAGAAACAAGCACCCCGAAAAAATTTCCCGCGATATTAAGGTAAATAACTTTGTGGTGCTTGCCAAGCCCGTTTAAGAACGAAATAAAAACGATACTTCCGCTATATAAGGGTAGTACACACCCTAAGACCCTGAATATCCATGCATACCCCCTATTGCCGTTAAATACCCAGGAACTCCACCCCGTCGCCGGAACTATTAGCAACGCGCCACAAAATATGGCTGAAATAAGCAGGGTAATAATTGTTGTAGATACAACCCTTGCCAGCTGCTCCTCCTCTTTTTCAAACTTCGCGGTATAGGTAATAATGCCATTTTGTATCCCTAACGTAGAAAAAGTATCTACTGAAGTGAGAAAGTTACGCAGGCTGCCCGTCAACGCCATCCCGGAAGGGCCTAAAAAAATAGCTATCATTTTACTTGAAAGGAATCCCCCCGCAATACGCATAAGTACACTTACCGAATTTAAAGACGATAACCTGATTATAGGATTAGCTATTATTTTTTTTAGGAGCTTCAATTATAGTTTAAATCAATACATTATCCAGCAACGTATGGTTTGCGGTTGCAACTTCATAAAAATCGTGCGCTATGGTCCGCGCGCCATAGCTTTCCTTCCAAAAACTTACCCCGCTGTTCAGTTTCCTGCCCTGTTGCACGTTAGAACAGCCAAAATCAAAAAACTTTTTATGTTTAAAAGCGTCAGTAATGAGGTAGTCGTATAAAAAATCGAGGCTGCCCAGTGCATTACGCTCATCATCACCCGATATGTACTGCGGCTTGGCTACCGTATCGGTTACAAAAACAGTACTGCCGGCTACAAGCTTCCCTTCGTGGTACACATTAAAATGCCTGATGTTATTGGGGAAGAGTTCTTTTAAAAGCATTATCTCTGCAAGGGTGTGCACCGGTGCTGCGGCATAACGCTGTTGCAGGTTAGGTATCAGCAGGCCGTTCCAAAAAAGTTCCAGGTTATTATCTTCTGAAATAACCAGCCCATTACGTGTGCTTTTCCGGATGGCTTCAATACGCGATTTATTAAACTTTACACCTGCGGAATTTTCTATAACACTAACACTATCGCGCCGCACCAGTTTTGCATCGGTAAGAAACATACAATACTCTTGTTCCTGCGAAGGCGCTTTGTGATATATAAACGGTATGGTTTTTATATACAGCTTTTCGATACCCTGGCTGTTGTAATAGGACAGCAACTCTTTTACAAGGGTTACCGTTTCATGAAGGTAAATTTTAAAATCAAGAGCCAGCCCGCCATACGTAAGCCCCAGGTGCGAATATACGGTGCCATTCTTTACATGCGCCGGGAATACTGCCATGAGCTTTTTACCTTCAAAAATTAACACCGAAAAGTCGTCAAAACGGTCGGAATGGTACTCCATAAAATTGCGGTCAAACAAAAACGTGCCGTTTTTAGAATCCTTTACAAAAGTATTCCAATCGGCAAAATAGTCTTTATTATAACGCTCAATAGTATACATCTACTCTATTTTTTGAAATACAATGTTACCCTGCGCGTCTATATACCTGTGCCTGCCTTCGGGCCGAACAGCATCGATATAACTGGCATCTTCCTGCAAATTTTCAAGTAAAGCGGTGTCTTGCGATAAAAATGCAAACAGCACCCGGAACAGGTTTACCGATGTTTTAAGGTTTTTATCATACACATCATGGCCATCAGCGTTCCATTTTATGGTACACAACGCGCCATACATGCTTTTTACAAGTAATGGGTTATCCGTTTTCGTCTGGCTTTGCAGGCTGGTTTCAAACCCCACAAAACCACCGTGGTCTGCTGCTATTACAATAATCCCATGAGGGTCCTTTTTTTCTATTTCGGTTATCAGGTTCTTTAACCATGTATTTGCCTCACGCACCTTTTTAAGGTATTTAGCGTGCTCATCATCCGCCCCTTTAGAACCGAATACCGCTATATGCCCCGGCAGCATTTTCTCAATAAAATAAAAATGGGGACCCGGTGCAGGTTTCATATTTTTAAAATCGGCCACCTCATCACGGGTATATTCCCAGGCATCCTTAAGGTACGGCAGTTCGCTGTAATTAAAGTTAGCGGAATGGTAGCCCAGCTCAGGCCGGTTCATAAGCAGGTATGGGCGCTCTGTTATAAAATGGGTTGTATAGCCATTGTTTTTAAATACCTGTAGCACAGGATTGTTGCCCATAATAATATTGCGTGCGTTAAACTCTTCCACATCCGGCTGCAAATAGTGGTGCTTCATACTGAACATAGACGCGTTAGACAGCAGCGTACTGTAATAATTAGAGCGGTAATTTGTGTAGGTTGTAAAGCCGTTGCTATTTAAATAGTTTTCAAAACCAGTATTGTCAAAATTGTATATACTACCATCAAGGTTGGGCTTATTTGTATAGCCATCCGGCTGGATGTAGTATACATTAGGCTTTTTCTTAAACTGTGTTGTAAGTATACCGTCAGGCTGATGCTGCCATGCATCTGATGCCGTTATATAGCTATATCCCGCGTATGCCACCGGAACCACATTAAATAAAGAAAGCAACAGTAATAGTACTACAAAAAGCTTATAATAACGGGCAATCCGCAGCGAAGCCAGCACAACTATTATAAGCACACCGGCAAATATAAACCGCTTATATACCCCCAGGAAACTCAGTTGCAGTAAATAAAACGCTACAAACAACGGTATGGTTACAAATAAAAAATGGCTGCGGTACGGCAATAGTTTTTTTAGGGAAAACAATTTGTAACCCAAAAATAAAACCACGGCAGGTATAATTAAATAGTATATGGTAAAAAACAACAAATGCCCCCATGAGGCTGCAAGCGCCAGGTTTTTAGCATAATAATGCGCTATCATATATATCCCTATGGCAATGCCTGCCAGTAGCGGGGCATCATCGGGGCTTGTAATGAAGCGTATTATTTTTTGCCGTAGTTTCTCTATCATTATTTCCGTTCAAATAAATATAGCGTGCGGCTGGTGCCGGGTATAACTTCTTTCTCTTTCAGGGTAAAATATTCCTGGTAGTCCCGCTCAAAATTTGATGGGCTGTAGTAATCAAAATGCCCTTTAAATTCGCGCTTGCTGTCCAGCAAAAAGCTTACCCAGGAGTCGTCCCTGTCGGGAAACTCGATAATAAGGTAACGTGACAGCTTTGCAAAATAGGCTGCCGACATGGAAAAAGGTACATTGCCGCTCAGCGATATGTGGTGGATAAGTGCCAGCGCGAGTGAGGCATCAAACTGCTGCGCCGCTATACGGGCTTCCAGCGACTGCCTTTCGTTATTGGCAAACCCTATTGCCGGCGCGGGGTTCATCATATCGCTTACTATCGGATAGATGTTCCCCTCTTTGTTTTCAAGCACCTGTATGTAATTTTGGTTTACCGCATTGGCATCAATATCAGTAGTAAGCACTAACTCTGCGCCCGCCATAACCTCACGGGAAAAGGTACCGTCATTACCGCCGTGGTCTATAATCTTTCTGGCCTGTATCCTGTTTACCCAGTCTTTAACCAGATGCTTTTTATGCTCAAAGGCTGCAGCATCATAATTAGTAACCGAATAATAATTTTTCCATTCGGTTTTTTCATTTAGTGTAAGGCCTTTTATATAGCCATACAGGGCATCTATTATTTTAACCTGTGATGCTTTACTAACAGCAGACCTGCCTGCGCTCTCCTTATGTACTTTATTCTCAACGCTGTATTTATCTTCATACTTAGCGGTAAGGTACAGGCTGGTATATAACAGCGCATTAAACCGCGCGGTAAAGGGCAGCAGTGCCACAACCTTTTGCAGCGGCATGCCGTCTATATACTGTTGCAACGTTTTTAGCATATCATTGCCAAAATACTTAGCCAGTACCAGCGGCCCTAAAAAGTGCATCAGGAACTGCTTATATGCCCGCCACGGCTGGCCATCAGTATAATCTTCTATTGATAGGGTATCTATAAAAACGGGCGCGCCGTTATAAAATGCAATATTAAAAGCAGTGGCATCTTTAAGCGAAAAACCGTGCTGCAGGCAGTATTTTTGCAGCTTAAGGGTATGCAGTGCCGCGTGCTTGTACTGGCTAAAACTCCACTCGTAGGGATAGGTAATAAAAGGTACCACATCAGGTTTTAGTAGTATACGGCGGGCATTGGCATCAACTTCGGTATGCGGTATAAGCAGTTTATTTTTAAACAGGGTATCAAAAAAACCGGCGGCTTTTATTTTATGGTACTGGGCAAAATAAACGGGGTTTATATGCCTCAAGATTTCACCGTCCATCACCTCTATATAGCCGGAAGGGTCCCTATAAGAAGCGCTATGCCTGTTTTTCTCCATCAGTAGTATCGTCTATATCGCCCATAAGGTCTTTTTCTTCCCTTTTGCCAAATACCGACTTCACACCGGTTACTATCCTCCTGTAAAACAGCATAACCGATGCGCCCACGGCCACGGCTGCCTGCACTATAAGGGCACCGGTACCGGGGTCAAAATATAAAAATGGTAATTTCATAACAATATATTATCGTGCTAATGTAAATAATTTTAAGCAAAAACAGGCTTCATAAAGCATTATATGTGCTTTTAACACTGTATTCTTAATAACTGCTTTTGTATTGTTTTATTTTTCATAATTTTAGGAAAAATTTATAGTGCCGTGAAATTAAACCAACTACTACTTTTTCTGCTGCTATTGATATCGCCACTGGTTTATTGTCAGGACATAGCCCTCTACCAGCAGTTTAACGGCAGGTATGACTTTACATTCGTGGGGAATACCCTAAACCCTGTTGAAAACAACACCATTCCAACCGGCGACCCATGCCTAATCGATACTTCCTCGTCGGCAGTGCTTAACCTTTCTGCTGACGACAATGTATTTAAGGCCTACCTGTACTGGGCAGGATCCGGTTCGGGTGATTTTGAAGTTAAGCTGAACGGCCAGGACATTACTGCCGAACGCGATTTTCTGCTTCAGGCATTTTTAGGTGGAGATCCTTTTTCGAGGGATTATTTTGGTGCATGGGCCGATGTCACCACACAGGTACAAGCTACCGGAAACGCCACCTATACCCTTACAGACCTCGATCTTACTGAAGTGGTGACCGATAATATGTATTGCGGGAATAAGACAAACTTTGGTGGATGGGTTATTATTGTGTTTTACGAAAACCCAAGCCTACCCCTAAACCAGATTAACTTGTATGATGGCTTGGGCTATGTACCTCTTAGTATAGACATAACCCTCCCAAGTCTTAATGTTATTGATAACGATGGCGCTAAAATAGGCTTTGTAGCCTGGGAAGGTGACGCCGGGCTGCATGTAAACGAAACCCTGCGTATAAACGGCAACATATTAAGCAACAGTATAAATCCACCGGATAATGCATTTAACGGCTCCAATACAGTAACCGGTGCACAGGACATGCACAATATGGACCTCGACATTTATGATATACAAAATTATATTGCCATTGGAGATGAAAGTGCAGACATACAGCTTACATCCGGAAACGGGAGCATAGGCGATTTTGTAATGGTAAATGCCATCATCACAAAATTAAACAGCCAGCTGCCCGATGCCACCATTACCGTAGAGGATATTACAAAACAATGCAACAGCCGCACCCTGGCTATAGACTACACCGTGCACAACGTTAACAGTACTGATGTGCTGCCTGCCGGTACACAGGTAGGTGTATACGTAAACGGCGACCTGCTGGCTACCTTTTCTACTACTGCAGAACTGCCCATAGGCGGCAGCGAAAGCGGCACGCTAAACCTTGCCATACCCGCCGGGTACCCTGACGACCTGCAACTGCTTTTTATAGTAGACTATAATTTCAACGTTACCGAAACCGACGAAACAAACAACAGCCTTACCATAAACGAAACACTTTGGGCGCAGGCCAATGTAAATCCGGGCAACCTTACCGCCTGCGAATCGGCGCCGGGTGCTAATACGGGCGAGTTTGATTTTTCGGGCTACGCCGAGTCGCTTAAGGATGACCCTACGGATGTGGTTACTTTTTATACCTCAATGGCTGATGCGCAGGTGCCCCAAAATGCCATTGGCAATATTACAAATTATATCTCCGGCCCGGATACCATATATGTGCGTGTGCAGGATGCTAACGGCTGTGTGGGCTATGGCTCGTTCCAGTTGCTAATTGACGATTGTATTTATCCTGATGCCGTTATTACCGCCACTAACCCGGTGCAGGCGTGCAGCAGCCGTGTTATAACCATAACATATACGGTTACTAACCAGGACGGCCTTGATGTGCTGCCTGCCGGTACACCCATAGGCTTTTATGCAGGCAACACCCTTGTGGCTACCGCCGCTACCACTACTGAATTGCCCATAAACGGCAGCGAAACCGCTACGATAACGCTTACCATACCTGCAGGCGTGCCCCTGAATTTTAACCTGAGGCTTACTGTAGATAACGGCAATACCGTGCAGGAAATAATAGAAAACAACAACAATTTTATACTGCCGGTATCGCTGTGGCTGCCACCGGTATTGCCCCAGATAGCTGGCCTTACCGCATGTGAAACCGACAACGGCACTAACACGGGCATCTTTGATTTTTCAGGTTATGAAACTTCGCTGAAAGATGAGCCTACCGATACCGTAACTTTTTACACTACGCAGGCCGCTGCCGAAATAGGCGGTAATGACAACATTACAAACCCGGCGAATTACACCTCAAACGGCACCAACCCGCAAACCATATATGTAAGGCTTGAAGATGAAAACGGCTGCTATACCATAGGCACATTTACTTTAACCGCAATAGACTGCCTGTTCCCGGATGCGGTGGTGCAAGTCGGCACGGTGCAGCAGGCGTGTGATTCACGTACCATTACGCTTAATTTTACCGTAGGTAACCCTGATAGCTTTGACATATTGCCGCAGGGCACACCCATTTCGGTATATGCCGATTCGCAATACCTCGCCACTACCCTAACCACGGCTGATATTGCAATAAACGGTACATTGGTACAAAGCATTACAGTAACTATTCCTGATGCCATGGGGCCCGTTGCTGAAATATATTTCAAGGCCGATGATACCGGAAATGGCACGGGTATCGTTCAGGAAACCAATGAAAATAATAACTTTAGCACGGTACTAAATGTTAACCTTTGGGTATCGCCGGTACTTACACAGCCCGCCGATATAGAGGCCTGCGAAACCTTTAACGGCTCCGGTGTGGGCAGTTTTGATTTTTCGGCTTACGCACAGTCATTAAAAGTTAGCCCTACAGATGTTGTTACTTTTCACCCCACGCTAAATGACGCCCTTAACGGCACTGCCGGTATTGATACGCCGGGTGCCTACGTGGTTGCTCCGGATACAATAGTATATGTGCGACTGGAAGACGAGCACGGCTGTTTTGATACGGCTCAGTTTACCCTGCGTATTATCGACTGTTATTTCCCTGATGCTACCGTGGTGATTGAAGATGTATACAAACAGTGTAACTCGCGCGTTATACACGTGCATTATACGGTAGGTAACTTTAACGGTACGGATGTGCTGCCTGCCGGAACCCCGGTAAGCATTTACGTTAATGGCGTATTTTTAGACTATACCGAAACCATTGACACCATAGCTATTGGAGAAAGTGAAAGCAATTATATTACGCTTACCATACCGGTAGGTGTTCCGCTGGATTTTGAGCTTACCTTTGTAGCCGATGATACAGGAGACAGCACAGGAATTGTAATAGAGCTCGATGAAACCAATAACAGCAACACGTTGCCTACAAGCCTTGTGCTATCGCCTGAAATTGCCCAGCCCGAAGACATTGTGCAGTGCGACCAGGGCTTTGGTGTAGGGGTGTTCGATTTTTCGGCGTATGAAGAGCTGCTTAAGAACTACCCTAATGAAACGGTTACGTTCTACCCCACCCAGCAGCTGGCCGACCAGGACCTCGACCGTATTTTTAACACAACGATGTTCCAGACCAGCCAGAACCCACAGCGCATTTACGCACGCCTCGACAACGGCACCTGCCATACCACAGCCTCCTTTTTGCTGCGTACCGAGAAATGCAAGCCTGAAACCTACAACTACGTTACGCCAAACGGCGACGGCATTAACGATACCTTTTTTGTAAAGGGATTGCGTAATGTGTTCTTTAATTTTAAAATGACGATATACAACCGCTGGGGCAACCTGGTATGGACAGGCAACCACAGCATGTCTGACTGGGACGGCATAGCCAACGAAAAAAAGGTAGGCCCGGAAGGTACTACCGTGCCAAACAGTACCTACTACTTTGTACTTGAGCTTAACGAGCCCGGTTTCCCTGAACCTATTACCGGCTGGGTATATGTAACCAAATAATAATGGTGCAGGTATAATTTTGCACCACCTGATTTTAGGCAATACTCCCGAGGCGTTACCTGAATAAGACCGGAAATGCCTAAAATTCTACGGTCTTTTAGGGTTTGAGTAGTATCAAAACTGGCTCTGCCTATAGATAGCAACGTAGAAACCAGGTTTATGCAAAATAAATCCATATCGATATTTGGTACTCATTTATAATCTTTTTTTACATTTGCACATCAACAAAACCAACTTATGAAATCAAAAATTACACTTTTTGCAGTATTCTTCACCTCCCTGTTTGTAAATGCCCAGGTTGAATTTGAGGACCATCTTGTTATGGACAACTCGCTCTATGTGCAATCGCCAAATTCAGTTTTTTCTGCGGATTTAGACGGTGACGGAGATTCAGATGTCCTTACCTCATCCTACTATGGGGGCAGGCTGGTTTGGCTGGAGAACCTCGACGGTGCCGGCGGTGACTTTGCCGCCCATACCATCTCGTCAGAAATTCAAAATGCATGGGGCGTATATGCCGCTGATTTAGATGCCGATGGAGATGTAGATGCAATAGTGGCATCGAGCTTAGGCAACACGATAACCTGGTTTGAAAATACCGATGGCAACGGCACATTTGTACTTAAGCAGGCAACCTATGCTTTTAGGGCAAATTTTGTGATGGCTGCGGATATTGACAATGACACTGACCTGGATATTATTTGGTCTTCCTCATCAGAAGGGGACCTGAAAGGATTTAAAAACACTGATGGCTTAGGCACTTTAGGCAACAGTTTTAATATTGAAACTAATACATCAAGGATTCCCGGGTTTCATCCTGCTGATATTGATGGCGACGGCGACCTGGATATTGTATCTTCCTATTCCATACAGGGAGGTTCGCAGGGTGTTACCTGGTATAAGAATACTAACGGAACGGGCAGCTTTGGGGCCATGCAGTTAATATCTAATGCGGTTAACTCTGTAATGGCTGTACATTCGGGCGACATAGACGGCGACGGCGACATGGATGTAGTATCTGCTTCGGCGGGGGACGATAAAATTGCATGGTATGAAAATGTAGATGGTGCCGGTACCTTTGGCCCGCAGCAGGTGTTGTCTGTTACTGCCGATGCAGCTTCGGTGGTGAGGCTGGCCGATGTAGATGGCGACGGAGACCTTGATGTTGCATTTGGGTCTAATACCGACCAAAAGATTGGCTGGTTTGAAAATACCGATGGCCTTGGAAATTTTAGTGGTGAAATTTTTATTGGCCCAAATTCAGGCGATATACGGTCTATGGATTTTTTTGATGTGGATGCTGATGGCGACCTGGATTTCCTTACCGCAACTAATATAGATAATAACATAACGTTATTTAAAAATACTAACGGCGAAGGAGTATATGCCCCTGCAATACTTACAAAACATATAGATGGCGGGCGCGTTGTAGTGGCAGAGGATATAGACGGCGACGGAGATAAAGACCTTGTTGCGGCGTCCTACTGGGATGATAAAGTATCATGGTTTAAAAACCTTGACGGTAACGGTAACTTTTATAATACGCAGGTAATTATATCTGATACCGTTAACGGGGCAGAATCGGTATTTGCCGGTAATGTAGACAACGATGGCTTTGCAGATGTTTTAGCTACCTCCCGGTTAGAAGACAAAATTGTCTGGTTTAAAAATACCGACGGACTTGGAAATTTTGCACCACCACAAATTATAGACGATAATCTTTACCTGGCGTACAGGGTGTACCTGTCGGATATTGACAATGATGGTGACCAGGACATTTTTGGTTTAGGCAGCGGGAGAATTACATGGTACGAAAACCTGGATAACCAGGGTACTTTCAGTGCCCAGCAAACCATAGATAATATAAATAATTTTGCCATGTATGCTGTCGATTTTGGTGATTTGGATGGCGATGGCGACCTGGATATTTCGGTAGCCTCAAACTATGGGCTTTTATATTACCTTAATTTAAATGGCCAGGGTACCTTTAGCACAAGGCAAATTATAGAAGATGGGTCTTATGAATCTGTTTCAACAAAAATTGCTGATATAGATAATGACGGAGATAACGACATAGTGTATACAGGCGAAAATTCAGCTTCTGCTTTTGTGGGATGGTCTCAAAATCTGAACGGTTCCGGAAATTTTGGCGGTATTCAAGTAATTACAACGATAATTACAGATCCTAAAAGCGTTGTTGTGGCAGATTTTGATAATGATGGCGATACAGATGTAGCATCTTCCGCAGCGGGCGACGGTGGCGTAGTTGCCTGGTATGAAAATACAGACGGGCAGGGCAACTTTGAAAATACCCAGCAGATAATTTCGCAAAGCCTCAACAGCCCCTTTGATATGTTTGCCGCTGACATTGATAACAATAATACTGTAGATATTGTGTCTATTTCAGAACATGATGATAAAATTGTATGGCATCAAAATTCAGGCGCTCCTGTATCTAACAGCATTAATGGCACAGTCCGTTTCGACTTGCTGGGCGACGGCTGTACCGAAGCAGACGCTGTGCTGAGTGGCATTTTGCTGGTAGCATCTGACAACACGGGTACAAACGCTACATTTTCCCAGGAAAACGGGCAGTATCAAATATATACCACCGGAGTGGGAACGGTAACAACACAAATTACGTCGCAGTTACCTGCATACTATGAGGCCAGCCCCTCAAGTTTCGAGTCGGATTTTGCAGGTTATGGAAATACTGACGAAGCAAATTTTTGTGTAACGCCTCAAGCCGCCATAAATGATCTGGCCGTAAGCTTTTATCCTATAATGAACGACCCAAGGCCGGGCTTTGACACGGGTTACCGCATGGTATACCGCAACATAGGTACTACACAATTAAGCGGAACTGTATCTTTTGAATATGATGGCTCAAAATTAAGTTTTCTTAATGCTACCGAAACGGTATCCTCTCAATCTGCAAATGCCATAGCGTTTGATTTTACAGGGCTAAACCCTTTTGAAGTTAAAACTATCGATTTGAGGTTTAATGTTTTTGCACCACCCATTACAAATATTGACGATGTTTTGATAACCACTGCAACCATAAACCCTGTAGAAGGTGATTATACGGAAGATGATAATGTAATTTCATACAATCAAATTGTAGTAGGTTCTTATGACCCTAATGACATTACCTGCATTGAAGGAGATGAGGTGTTAATAGAAAATGCCGACAAATACCTGCACTATCTTATCCGCTTTCAAAACACGGGTACGGCAAGCGCCATTAACGTACGCGTAGACCATGTGCTGGACGATAAACTGGACTGGAGCACCATGCAACTGGAAAGCCTTAGCCATGACGGCAGGGTAAACATACACAACGGAAGTGATGTGAGTTTTATATTCAATAACATCAACCTCCCGGACAGCAGCAGTAACGAGCCGGATTCACATGGTTTTATTGCCTACAGGATTAAACCAAAGCACGATGTGGCGGTAGGAGATATCATCCAGGCGGCAGCAGATATTTATTTTGATTTTAATCCGCCCATTATAACAAACACTGCGGTTACAGCATTTACTGAAGCACTGGCGGTTAAAGACTTTAAACAAGAGAACATAAAAGTATACCCTAACCCGGCTAACGGAATTTTAAATATTGACGCCGCCAATAAAATTATAAGTATTGCTATTTATAACCATTTGGGCCAGCGGGTGCTTTCTGCAAAGGAAACGTCAACTATTAACATAGCTGCTCTGCCTGAGGGCGTTTATGTGATGACTTTGCAGGATGACAATGGCACTGTTTATACTCAAAAAATTATTAAAAAATAAAATGAGCGATTTTAATTAGCTTAATTCAGATAATATAAATAGGCCGTTTAAAAAAAATTAAACGGCCTATTTATATTATTAGCTGTAATCAATTGCCTTATACCGGCAGTTGCATTGCGTAAATTAGCTTTCAAGGTCGGCAAGGTAGCGCTCAGCGTCAAGGGCTGCCATACAGCCTGTGCCTGCTGCAGTAATTGCCTGGCGGTAAATATTATCCTGCACATCACCCGATGCAAATACGCCCGGCAGGTTTGTTTTGGTCGACTTGGCTTCTGTAATCAGGTAACCTGTTTCGTCCATATCCAGCTGGCCTTTAAAAATATCGGTATTTGGCTTATGCCCTATCGCAATAAATAATCCCGTAATGGCAATCTCTTCTTTAGCGCCGGTAACATTATTTACTACACGCAACCCTTCAACCACCTGGTCGCCCAATACTTCGTCAACCTCAGTATTGTACAATACGGTAAGGTTTGGTGTATTAGCAACGCGGTGCTGCATGGCTTTACTGGCCCGCATTACATCCTTGCGTACAAGCATGGTTACGTTTTTGCAGATGTTAGCAAGGTAAGTAGCCTCTTCGGCAGCGGTATCGCCCGCCCCCACTATTGCTACATCCTGCCCACGATAAAAGAAACCGTCGCACACGGCACAGGCCGAAACACCACCACCACGCAGGCGCTGCTCGCTTGGCAGGCCCAGGTATTTAGCAGTTGCCCCGGTAGATATAATTATGGTATGGGCAAGAATTTCTTTGTTGCCGTCTATGGTTACTTTGTGCCACCCGCCTGTTACGGTACTAAACTCTACCGCCGTAGCCATGCCTATACGCACTTGTGTACCAAATCGTTCTGCCTGCTGCTGCAGCTGTATCATCATGGTAGGCCCGTCTATCCCTTCAGGGTAACCGGGAAAATTATCTACCTCGGTGGTGGTGGTAAGCTGGCCTCCCGGCTCCAGGCCCGTATATAGTACCGGGTTCATATCTGCACGGGCGGCATATATTGCCGCGGTATAACCCGCAGGTCCCGAGCCTATTATAAGGCATTTAATTTTTTCTATAGTATCAGGCATAATGTATATCGTGAAATCTATTTATTAATAAAGTACAAATGTAGCTTTTATCATATTTATATACCACTAAAAAACATCAGTTTTGGCTATCCAAAAATAAAAATACATTATACCTGTTGACTATAATAATTTAATACTATATTTGCAACCGCTTTCAGTGAAGTTTACACTTCACTAGAGCCACTCGGGGTGTAGCGTAGCCCGGTCATCGCGCCTGGTTTGGGACCAGGAGGTCGCAGGTTCGAATCCTGCCACCCCGACTAAAAAGCCTTCAACGGCAGTCAAAAACCCGCAAATCATCAGTATTTGCGGGTTTTTTGTTTTTATTTCATACCAGTAAATACCAAAGAATATCAATCTGAATGTGAGCAATTGCGTGAGCGAATTTGAAGTTATAAATTTACTCACCTATTAGCACTTAAATAATTGTAATACAATATATTGTGTCGATTATTTTAATGCTTTTTGTTACGATTTGATACCCTTTTTATCCGCTTTCTGTGAGCACTTTTGAGCAGGTTCGGGCAAAATGTATCAGTTTAACCCAAAATGTATTTGGTATGAAAAGCAAGAACACATTTGGTATCCAGTTCATTATCAGGATGCCTAAACAGCAAAAGAATGAAAAAGCGACCGTGTATGCTCGCATAACGGTAAATGGAAGGAGGTCTGAAATCTCCCTTAAACAAAAAGTCCAGCCTAAAGACTGGGATGACGTAAAGGGGCGTGCAAAGGGCAAACGTGAAGAGATAATAAAACTCAACAGTCACATCGAGCGTGTACGCACTATTATAGCCGACGGCTATAATGACTTGGTACAACAACGTAAAACTGTAACAGTTGATGCGGTAAAGTCTTTGTTCGTTGGCGGTGACGAAGAAACGATGACACTTGGTAAACTCATAGTCTACCATAACCAGGAGGCAGCCCATAAACTTGCGCCCGGCACAATGAAGAATTATATTACTACCCAAAGGTATATTGAAAAGTTCCTGAAGGATAAGTACAAGCGGAATGATATTGCCCTTGTAGAGTTAAATTACCGCTTTGTAATGGACTTTGAGAGCTATCTTGCTACCTATATACCCCAAGACCATCAAAAGCCCCTTAACAACAATGGAATTATGAAGCACATTGAAAGGTTGCGCAAGATGGTAAACCTTGCTATTACCTTAGATTGGTTACCTAAAGACCCCTTTTCAAGTTTTAAGAAGCACTTTGATAAAGTGGAACGCCAGTGCCTGAATGCGGAAGAACTTGCAAGCCTGGCTAGCAAAGAATTTATAATTGACAGGCTTGAGCATGTGCGTGATATGTTTTTGTTCAGCTGTTATACCGGACTTGCCTACATTGACATGACACAGCTTACTAAAGAAAATATCATCAAAGGTATTGATGGCGGGCTTTGGTTATCAACCAGCAGGGTTAAAACAGACACCAGTGTCCGTGTACCGCTATTGCCACAGGCAAAGGTTTTAGTAGATAAATACAAAGATGATCCACGGGCACAATACAGCAGTACCGTATTCCCTGTTATCTCTAACCAGCGCATGAATGGGTACCTGAAAGAGATTGCAGATATATGTGGTATAACCAAAACGTTGACGTTCCATATTGCCCGCCATACATTTGCGACCACTGTTACCTTGAGCAACGGCGTACCGATTGAAAGTGTTTCCAAGATGCTTGGGCATACCAGTATCCGGACTACACAGATTTATGTCAAGGTTGTTGAAAGTAAATTGAGTGAAGATATGGGTAGGCTACAGGAACGTCTGAATGTCGTTTTAGGATAGAAAACACATGTTTGAAAAGCGCAGACAGTGTATGCGCTTTTCAAAAGGTCAGACACTGTCTGCCCAATTCACAGGCAAATAATTTCGTATCTTTGTTAGAGGCAGTCTTTTATGACTGCCTCTTTGCATTAGTGTAATTTGTAAAAATACCGCTATGAAAGATACCTATTTCAAAATACGCCGTCCATTTACAAGAAGGCAACACCGATACGATATTGGCAGCCCTGTAGGCTTTTGGAACTTATACGATGACAACCATTTCCTGGCAAGGTTGTATCAAATAGGGAACGATGAACAGGAAGCGTTTTATGGCTATCATTTAAAATACGCTGTAAGTAGCGGCAAATGTAGCGAAGCAGAGTTTTATGCGCATGTGCGTGAAATTGTAGCCGACCATATTGAAGCGTTACGGAAAGAATCGCCGTTTTCCCGTAATCATGGACGGAACCGGGCTAATTTGAAAATGCTGCGTATATTCAGGGATTATCTCATATCCATAAATACCTATGGATACCTTGACCCCGTAGATATTACCATAACTCGATACAATTCTGAAATTAATGAACTTAAAAAACAGCTTGCACACAAAGAACAGCTTCTTAAAGAAATGAAGGTATTTGAGACCGATCAAAAAATCCGCATTACAAAAGGTTATCTATACACACTCGTCGACATTATACAGCAATTGGGTGAACTCAGGCTTCCTAATAAAGATGGCGTACGGTTGTTACGACCTTCTACTGAAATGGTGTGGGTTAAGATGATATCACGTTACTTCCAGCATGGTGATGAAGAAATTAGCATACAAACACTAAGAAGTTATTTTCCAATAAATAAGCTTAACCTAGGTATGAAGTACCGATTAGTGAAGGATAAGTATAAATTGTTTGAAATTGTAGAAAAGGAGTGAATAGCTGCAATGATTATTTATTAAAAAAAATGGTTATTTTTTAAGCTCACAAAAAAAGGATTATAAATATTTTATTTATTTGTATAAAATATAATCAACCTTATGAATAAAGAGTTAATAATAATTGTTTTAGCTTTCGTAATAATAATCGGATATGCCATTTATTGCGAGTCAATAATAAGTAAAACAAAAAATCCCTCGTTTAGAAAATTTGTAAACTACTATCAATTAGAAAACATGCCTAGTACATTTGTCACAATTGGCTTGTTAGGTACATGTTGTGGAATTGTAATCGGATTATTTGGTTTTAAAACGAATGCTGGCGAAATTAAAGAGAGTGTGAATGATCTTTTAGAAGGTCTCAAGTTAGCCTTTATAGTTACTATATTGGGACTGATATTTTCCCTAATATATAAAAAACGTGTAAACTCTATTCTTCATAAATATGGTGATATACAACCACCTGCCTCCCCGGAATTCTTAGAGATGCAAAAAACTAATATTTTATTGGGAGACTTAAATAAAGGTATATCGAGTTTAAATAGAGCTTTTTCAGAGGAGCTTATAAACAAAATTCAAGAATCTAATAAAAAACTGGCTGATAATCTTTCAAAGTTTGGAGAAAACTTAGCTACATCAAATCATGATGCTTTAATTGAAGCACTAGAAGAAGTTATATCAGATTTGAATTCGGGTTTCCGCGACACTCTTGGTTTACTTGTCAAACAAAATTTCAACGAACTTACTAGTTCTATTGATGCTCTGAACAATTGGCAAAAGGAAAATAAGCTCTATATAGAAAATTTTGCCCAGCGATATGAAAAAATTGTTAAGTATACTGAAGACATGAATTTAAACTTGGAGAAAATAGTGATTACGAACTCCAATCTGTTAGCTCAAAATGGCAAATTATATGATATAATAGATGCTTTAAATTCAGTAATGGTAAATGATTCAACTTTCAAAGAAATCACAACTAATTTGAATGAGGCTTCAAGACATATAAAAGATTCGCTACAACAATTTACCAAGGAATTGGAAAATACAAAAAGTCATTTGAGTGGCATTACCAATTTACGAGCAAATATAGAACTGCTTAACGATCAATTAGCAGCTTTGAGAAACATTGATATCGAAGAGGAAAGATTATACATGATAGGTATCCAAAAAACAATGGCTTCTATGGATGAGATGTTTAAGAAACATTACGAGGCTATTCCAAAACTAATCCAAAGTAATTTAAAGTCACTATAATAATGGCACGTACTCATACGAAATCGGATCACAATTTTGTCGCATATTCAGATATTATGACGTGCTTAGCAGTTATATTTTTATTCATAGCAGTTGCCTATATCTTAGAGGGTATTTCCGATACAATTATTAAAGATGAAATTTATAATGCAATTGGAGAAGACTTAAAAGAAGATTTTAAGAGTAAAAATGTGCAGCTTGACAAAGACATGTCACTTAAATTTTTACAAGATACAGTAAATAAGTCAGAAGAATTGTTTGAAATCGGTTCGGCAGAAATGACGCCATCATTTAAATCCAAAATTTCTGATATATGGCCTAAGTACCAAGCAATTATTCTCGACGATAAAAATTTGAAATATATAAGCGAAATAAGAATTGAAGGTCACACTGATACTATCGCTCCTAAAAAGAAAAATCAGGAAAGTTATCTTTATAATCTTAATTTGTCCTCAGCAAGAGCTCAATCAGTCTTAGAATATATAAGAA
>NZ_JBKJHD010000009.1:0-165924 GCF_046613695.1 Flavobacterium sp. RHBU_24
CACTTGAAGAAAGCAATGTAAAGAAGATAGGAGTGAAGCTCCAAATTAACTAATTACCATATCCACAAATTAACTCTCTCGCTTCGATATTTCGTCCCTTATCTTGGCTGCCTTCTCGTAGTCTTCGTTCTGTACGGCCTGTTCCAGCTGCTCGTGCAGTTCCTGCAGGTTGTATTGTGTATAGCCTTCGCCTGAAACCACATTTTCGGCAGTGCCAAAGGTTTCCGGTTCGCTAAGTACATCGTCGCTATGTTCTTCGCCCTGCTCGGGGTTTATTTTCAGGTAAATGCCGGCTTTGTCAAGTATGTTCTTGTAGGTGAAAATAGGCGCGTTAAAGCGCAGGGCAAGTGCTATGGCATCGCTGGTGCGGGCATCGATAATCTCTTCAATGCGGTCGCGCTCGCAAATAATGCTGCTAAAAAATACCCCGTCTACCAGTTTATGTATGATAACCTGCTTTACCACAATGTCAAAGCGGTCGGCAAAATTTTTAAAAAGGTCGTGTGTAAGTGGGCGCGGCGGCTTTATCTCTTTTTCCAGGGCAATGGCAATGGATTGTGCTTCAAAAGCGCCGATAACAATGGGAAGCTTGCGTTCGCCATCTACTTCGTTAAGTATCAGGGCATAGGCCCCGTTTTGCGTTTGGCTGTACGAAATGCCCTTTATAGTAAGTTTTACTAAGCTCATGTTGGTATTTTCTCCGGGTATACAAAAAAAGGCTATCAGGCAAAGATAAAAACTATCCTTTACCTGATAGCCCAATTAGGGGCACAATTTATAATAAAATTATGAGTTTTGCGCCTTGAAGGCCTTTATTTTTTCTGTCAGTTTCGGTACGATATCAAACGCGTCGCCTACCACACCATAGTCGGCCACTTTAAAGAAAGGGGCTTCGGGGTCGGCATTAATAACCACTTTTACCTTACTGCTGTTAATACCGGCAATGTGCTGTATGGCACCCGATATGCCTACGGCAACATACAGGTTAGCAGCTACAGGTTTGCCCGTCTGGCCCACGTGCTCGCTGTGCGGCCTCCAGCCCAGGTCAGATACCGGCTTAGAGCATGCCGTTGCAGCGCCCAGGGCAGATGCAAGGTCTTCAAGTATACCCCAGTTCTCCGGGCCTTTTAGCCCGCGTCCGCCCGATACTACAATCTCAGCATCGGCTATGGTTACTTTTCCGCTTACTTTTTCTGATGACTGTACGGTAACGGTAAAGTCGCCATCGTTTAGGCTTGGACTGAAATCTTCCTCCGCTAATGCCGTTGCGTTTTCTTTTAACCCGAATGAGTTTTTACCAATAGCAAGTACTTTTATGTCGGTAGTTATTTCAGTAATATTAAAAGCTTTATTAGAGAACGCATTTCTTTTTACCCGGAAAGGCGACAGGCTTTCCGGCAGCGCTACCACATTGCTGGCATACCCGGCCTCAAGGCCCACGGCTACCAGCGGTGCGATATATAAACTATCGGTATTGCTTGAGAACAATACAAATTTCGAGCCCTCTTTAGTGGCGGCCTGTTTAATCACATCAGCATACGCCTTAGCGTTAAACGCTTTAAGTTTCTCATTCGTTACCTTAAGCACTTTATCTACGCCATAAGCGGCAAGTGCCGATGCATCGGCCACGTTAATGGCTACCGCGGTAACGGTGGTTCCGGTTTGTCCGGCTATATTTTTAGCGTAAGAAGCAACCTCAAACGCGGTCTTTTTAAATTTTCCTTCTGCCGATTCGGCGTATATTAGTATAGACATTTCTTTTGTTTATTTGTGGATTTGGTGATTCGGTAATTCGGTCTTTCCAGGGCGGTAATCCGGTGCTTAACAAATAACCGTATTACCAAATAACGCATTACCTCTTTAAATAACTTTCGCTTCCGTGTGCAATAAATTTACAAGTTCATCAAGGTTGTCAGGGCTTATCAGCTTCACAGCCGATTTAGGTGCGGGTTTTTCAAACTTCACGGCTTTGGTTTTAGCATCGGCGCCGGTAGGCTCTAAAATAGTAAGCGCTTTGGTACGGGCGGCCATAATGCCACGCATGTTAGGTATGCGCAGGTCTTTTTCCTCCACAAGGCCTTTCTGCCCGCCAATAACAAGGGGAAGTTTCGCGCTAAGTGTTTCCTTACCGCCGTCTATTTCGCGGATGGCTGTAGCATCGCTGCCGTTTACATCCAGCTTAATACAGCCGTTTACAAAGTCGGCTCCGGTAAGTGCCGCCAGCATGCCGGGCACCATACCACCGTTATAGTCTAATGACTCTTTACCGGCAATAACCAGGTCATACCCGCCGCTTTTTACCACTTCAGCAAGTTGCTTTGCTACGAAAAAACCATCGGTAGGGGCGGCGTTTACACGGATTGCTTCGTCAGCGCCTATGGCAAGGGCTTTGCGCAGCGTGGCTTCGGCGTCAGGGCCGCCCACATTTACCACCGTTACGGTGGCGCCGGCCTGCTCCTTAAACCAGATGGCACGCGTAAGGCCAAATTCGTCGTTAGGGTTGATAACAAACTGAACGCCATTAGTATCAAAGGCGCTGTCGTTGTCTGTAAAGTTAATTTTTGCAGTAGTATCAGGCACGTGGCTGATGCAGACTAATATTTTCATTATAGATAAGGAATTATAACGTTTGATTATTGATATCACGAAGTTATGAAAAAAATCCTAATTAAAAACTATGCATGCATATTAAATATCGTTTTCATTAAAAATTAATCTTAAAAGTAAAATACTGATAAAAACACAGCCTTAAAAGTGGTTTTTGATGTTTTATTCTGAACTAATCAGTAATTTTCACAGATATATAAATAAGTGTTAAACTACATTTTCAGGTATTTTTCGAGTTCGGTTTCTAATTCTTTTTCACTAGGGCGTGGAGCATCGGCGTTGACCAAGTTCCCATCTTTATTAAAGATTACATAGCGGGGTATAGATGAAACTTTAATTAACCTGGATAAATCGGTTTTTTTGATATCCCACGACATATAGCTGTACGGCATATTTACAATTTTTTCTTTTTCAGCAGCTTTTTTCCATTCATCTGCTTCAATATCCATCGATATAAATACAAACGTAATGTTAGCATCCTTATATTTTTTCATCAGTGCCCTCATCTCAGGCATTTCCTTGCGGCAGGGCTTGCACCAGCTGGCCCAGTAATCAATAAGTATTACTTTTCCTTTATTTTCAGCTATTATTTCCTCAAACGACTTTTTCGCGCCTGTTTGTGGATTAACACTTATTTGAGCCTGTGAATATTGAGCAATAAGTATAAATACTAAAAGAAAACGTATCATAATGACAGTTGGTATAAATTAGTAGTGTGGTGGTTCTGCCATAAAATAAATGTCTTTAGGCGTTTATTGTCATGAAATGAAATCCCTACCGTTATTTTATCGCATTATTACCCCATAAAAATAGTTTAAAATAATATAAAATATTTATTTTTGCCACACATTTAACCACGCGAAATACATTTACATGAGAACAATACAATTCAGGGAAGCAGTTTGCGAAGCAATGAGCGAAGAAATGCGTCGTGATGAAGCAATCTATTTAATGGGCGAAGAGGTAGCCGAATACAACGGTGCCTATAAAGCCAGTAAAGGGATGCTTGACGAATTTGGCGCCAAGAGGGTTATAGATACCCCGATTGCCGAGCTGGGCTTTGCCGGTATAGCAGTAGGTTCTGCCATGAACGGCAACAGGCCTATTGTAGAATTCATGACCTTTAACTTTGCCCTTGTGGGTATTGACCAGATTATAAACAACGCGGCAAAAATCCGCCAGATGAGCGCCGGCCAGTTTAACTGCCCTATCGTGTTCCGCGGGCCTACGGCTTCTGCCGGCCAGCTGGGTGCTACGCATAGCCAGGCTTTTGAAAACTGGTATGCTAACATACCGGGCCTTAAAGTGGTGGTGCCAAGTAACGTATACGACTGTAAAGGTTTGCTTAAATCGGCCATACGCGATAACGACCCTGTTATATTTATGGAATCTGAGCAAATGTATGGCGACAAAGGCGAGGTGCCTGAAGGGGAGTACACAATTCCGCTGGGTGTTGCCGATGTTAAGCGCGAAGGTAAAGACGTTACAGTGGTATCGTTTGGTAAAATCATTAAAGAGGCGTTTATCGCTGCCGAAGAACTTGAAAAAGAAGGCATCAGCATCGAGATTATCGACCTTAGGACCATCCGCCCGATGGACCATGAAACCATCATTACATCGGTTAAAAAAACAAACAGGCTGGTTATCCTTGAAGAAGCATGGCCGTTTGGCTCTATATCTTCTGAGATTACTTACATTGTACAGGAACGCGCCTTTGATTACCTTGACGCGCCTATACAAAGGATTACTACTGCCGATACCCCGGCCCCATATTCTCCGGCATTGCTGAAAGAATGGATACCTAACGCGGGCGACCTTGTTAAGGCAGTTAAAAAGGTTATGTATAAGTAATTTGAAGATTCTGCAATTTGAAAATTTGTAAATGCTGTCGCATGTTAAGGCAATTTTCAAATTACTGCATTTTCAAATCTTCAAATTGTAAAATTATTGCCATATATTTGAAACTTCATCATACTAAATGATGAAGTTTTCTGTTTTTATCCCCATATGAAGAGAACGTTACTGTTTGCCTTTTTGGCATTTACCGTGTTTACCCTTTCTGCCCTGGCCCAAACCAAGGTTAGCGGCGTTGTAGTTGATAATACCGCGCAGCCGCTGCCGTATGTAAGCGTATATTTTAAAGGCAGTAGCGAAGGCGTTATTACCGATGAGAACGGCAAGTTTTACCTGGAGTCGCAAAACACCTATACCGACCTGCTGGTTTCTTTTGTTGGCTTTGCCTCAAAAGAAGTGCACCTTGACAGCCCTGTAGCCTACAACCTGAAAGTTACACTTGCCGAAGCTACTGAGCTTAAAGAGGTGGTACTTTACAGCGGCAAGACTTCTAAAAAAAATAACCCCGCTATAGACATATTGCGTAAAATATGGGAGCGCCGCCGCAAGAACGGCCTGCACATGTTTAAGCAATATGAATATGATAAGTATGAAAAGGTAGAGTTTGACCTTAATAATATAGACAGCGCCATGACTCAGAGTAAGTTGTTTAAAGGCATGGAGTTTATATTTGAACAGGTAGATACCAGCAATATTACCGGCAAGAGCTACCTGCCCATATTTATTAACGAGCAGCTAAGCAAGGTATATGGCGATAATGAGGCTAACCGCAGGAAGGAAGATATATCGGCAAATAAAAATTCGGGCTTTAGCGATAACCAGCAGATTATTGCCTTTGTAAAAGACCTTTATGCCGATTATGACATCTACAACAACTATCTGAAGTTTTTTGATAAGGATTTTGTAAGCCCGCTGTCACGCACCGGTATTAATGTATACAACTATGTGCTGGCCGATACCGCCGTTTTAGATAATAAATATTGCTATAACATCGTGTTTTACCCGCGGCGTAAGGGAGAGTTAACATTTAAGGGTAACTTTTGGGTAAACGATACCACTTTTGCCATAAAAAAAATAGCCATGAGCGCCAGTAAGGGCGCTAACATCAACTGGGTAAAAGATATCTATATAGAGCAGGATTTTGATGTGCTAAACGATTCGGTGTTCCTGCTAAAGCGCGACCACATGATGAGCGATTTCGCCCTGCGTAAAAAAGACGAATCTAAAGGTGTGTACGGCAAGCGCACCACACTGTTTCGCGACTATGTGTTTGACCGTAAAAAGCCTGACGAATTTTATGCTACCGATGTTAATAATTTTGACCCCTCGATACTGCAAAAAAGCGATGAATTTTGGGACGATAACCGTTTTGAATCGCTCAATAAAGACGAGCGGGGGGTTTATAAAATGCTCGACACCCTAAAAACCGTTCCCCGCTTTAAGCACATGTATACGCTGGTGGCCACACTGGGCAGCGGCTACTACCAGATGGGTCATTTTGATTACGGGCCCATATTTTCCACCTTTGGCTACAATAATGTAGAAGGGGTAAGGCTGCGCACGGGCGGGCGCACCTACTTTGGGCAAAACGACCCCTGGAGGCTTGAGGGATATACGGCTTATGGCTTTAAAGACAACCAGTTTAAGTACGGCCTTAGCGGTAAATGGATGGTAAACAAAAGCAACCGAATAATACTGCAGGCCGGTAACCGCCGCGATATAGAACAGATAGGTGTAAGCCTTACCGCTACTAATGATGTGCTGGGGCGCAGTTTTGCATCGTCGTCGTTATTTTCAAGTGGTAACAATAACTATTTAACGTCTATTAATTTCAGTACGTTCAGTGCAGAGATAGAGCCTGTAAAAAACCTGGTGTTCCGCGGCAGCCTTAACTACCGCACGCTTAAGAGTGCCGACCGCGATGCTTTTAGCCTTGATTACTGGAAAGACGTAAACGACCACAGCCTGGGTACCGAAGGTTTTGTAAACCAGTACGAGTTTGGCGCGATGATAGATTATACGCCCAAACGCCGCACCATAGGCTTTGGGGTAGAGCGTAGCGATGTAGATTTTAATTATGCCCGTTTGTTCCTAAACTTTAACCAGGGCGTAAAAGGTATTTTTGGCAGCGACTTTGAGTACCAGAAATTACAGTTTTATTACCGCCAGCCGGTGCTGGTAGGCGGTTTTGGCAGGCTGTTTACCACCTTTGAGGCCGGTAAGATATTCGGCACCGTACCACTAGGGCTTATGGGGGTAATACCCGGTAACCAAAGCTGGTTTAATATAGAGAATACCTACAACCTGCTCAACTATTATGAGTTTGTAGCCGATGAATATACCTCGTTGCACCTGGAGCATAATTTTAATGGAAGGCTGTTTAGCCGCATACCGGGCCTGCGCGACCTTAACCTTAGGGAAATAGTAGGCATAAAAGGCGTGTACGGTACCGTGAGCGACGCAAATATTGCACTTAATGCAAGTAATATTGTATACCGCGCACCCGAAGATGTGTACTGGGAGTACCACGCCGGTGTGGGCAACATTTTTAAGGTATTCCGTATTGATTTTTGCTGGAGGGGCAGCTATCTTAACATTCCGGATGCCAATAAGTTTGCTGTAAAGGGCTCATTTGGGTTCTTCTTTTAAGCAAAATATGGTCTATATACGAAACATGCTTTGAAGTTATTTTTCAGTAATAATAAAAATGCAGGGCATATATTACTGAATTGTAAAATCGGGCACATTTTATCCTTATTTTTAACGTTTTGCATGTGGCGGTTTAATATTTATACTATTTTTGCCCTGCGTAACAAAAAACAGATTAAACGATGTCAGCAACAAAAACTTTTGATGTACTTATAGAGATACCAAGGGGTAGCAGGAACAAATATGAATATGACTTTGATATTAAGAGGATCCGTTTTGACAGGATGCTGTACTCATCAATGATGTACCCGGCAGATTACGGTTTTATACCGGAAACACTTGCCTTAGATAACGACCCGCTTGATGTATTGGTATGGTTTACAGAGCCTTCTTTCCCGGGCTGCGTGGTAGAGGTTAAGCCTATAGGTGTGTTTTACATGTCTGACGATAAAGGTGATGATGAAAAAATTATATGTGTGCCGGTATCAGACCCTATTGCCTGTAAAATGAATGACCTTAGCGACCTTAACATACATTTTACTAAAGAGGTAGAGCACTTTTTCCAGGTGTATAAAGATCTTGAAAACAAAAAGGTAGAAGTAAGGGGCTGGGGTGACCGTGCCGCTGCCGAAGCATTAATAGCAGAATGCACAGAGCGCTTTAACAACCTTGAAAACAAAGCCGAAGGCCTTTTCAGTATAAAATAATTTTTAGGAATTTCTTCTTAAAATGAAAAGCAGCGCCAAACAGCGCTGCTTTTTATATGTCTTTTCACCAACTGACAACCAACAACCAAACTAAAACAAGCCGTTTAGTTGTGCGTTAATGCGGTTAATAATATCGCCCAGGTCTTCGGGGTTGTCTACAAAATTTAGTTTATCTACATCTATAATAAGCAGTTTTCCCTTATCATACCCCTGTATCCAGGCTTCGTAGCGCTCGTTAAGGCGGCTCAGGTAATCTATGCTTATCGAGTTTTCGTAATCGCGGCCGCGCTTGTGTATATGGCTTACCAGGTTAGGTATACTGCTGCGCAGGTAAATCAGTAAATCTGGCGCGCCCACAAAGCCTTCCATAAGTTCAAACAGCGCTTTATAATTATTAAAGTCGCGGTTGCTCATAAGCCCCATGGCGTGCAGGTTAGGTGCAAAGATGTGCGAATCTTCATATATGGTGCGGTCCTGTATAATTTTTTTGCCGCTTTCGCGGAACTGGAGTATCTGGCTAAAACGGGAGTTTAAAAAGTAAATTTGCAGGTTAAACGACCAGCGTTCCATCTGGTGGTAAAAATCGTCAAGGTAAGGATTGTCTACTACGTCTTCATAGTGGGGCTCCCACCTGAAATGTTTTGCCAATAGGCCGGTAAGTGTCGTTTTTCCGGCGCCGATGTTTCCTGCTACAGCTATATGCATTTATAAAAGTTATCTGGGTAAACTTATTTTGTACTGAATAATCTCGCTGTTGGTAAAAATACTTAAAATTCCGTCTTTATAGTAAAAAGCCCCAAACGTTTTTTCAATGATTGTAACCGGTGTGCTTTTTTGTGTGCTTAACTGGTATTGGTACAGCACATTATCTTTTTGCAGTAGCAGCACATCATTGCTAATAAGTTGCGCAGCATCAAAAGGGGGCAGGGTGCCTAAGGTGTTTATTTTGCCAAAAAGATTAAGCACAAAAAGGTTACCGTTGTTATCCGTCCAGTAAAAATAGTTGTAATCGTTCTGGTACCAGGTTATGCCGCCGTTATTGGGAGGTGTAAGCGTGCGGAAGGTATTTTTTGCTGTATCAAAAAGCCCGGTTTGCTGGGTGTTGAGGTCGTATACCCAAAGGCGGTTCTGGCTGGCAAGCCCCACAGCTTCTGCCAGCAGGGGCTCGCTAATATCATTAAAATTTATAAGGTTTGTAGCGTTCATCTGGTTGTCCAGCAATACCAACGTGTTGAACTTTTTATAAAAAAGCACTATTTGCAATGGATTTTGAAGGTCAACCCTAAAAATATCCCCCAGCGCTACGTTTTTATATTTCAGCACCCTGCCATCCTTCTGCTTGCGAAACTCGTTATCGGCAATTACATAGTCCCACCCAAAGGCATCGGTGCCGGCAAAACGTTCGGCGGCCGGCTTTGGGGTAGCCATAATGCGTACCGGAAGTAGCGCCTCCTGGCACAGGGCAGGGGAGGAGTAAAGCAGGGTGAGTAGGGCGATGAGTAATTTCATGGTATAAATGTAGTTTTTTTTAGGCAGGCCCCTAAGAACATATTATCAAATAAGATTAGCCCTATGGTGTCGTCTTAAGCTATTACAGGCTATGCCCTTGTACCCAGTTCTCCCATCACCCTTATAAAATCGGCTACAATCGCTTCTCGGTTTTGCAGGCTGCCGTTGTGGTTTATCCACCTGCCGGAAACAATAGTGCCCAGGATATTGCTTACATCGGCGCCGTATACAAACGTATTGCACAGGTTTTTTTCGGATGCCGTGGCAATTAATGGCGAGTCGGCTTTCATAACTACGGCATCAAACGGCTGGCCCACTGTAAAGAACGTTGCATACGGCGCACCCATTGCCCTGCGGCCGCTTTGCCATGCCATTTTAAGCGCGTTAAAGCCGCTGTCGCCACTCTCTTCGGTTACAAAAGTGGTGCGCTTGTGCGAAATAAGGCGTTGGCCGTAATCGAGTATGCGGAGTTCTTCCAGCGGGTTGAGGCCCACATGGCTGTCTGTGCCTATGCTCCAGTGGCCGCCGTGGTTTTTATAGGCTTCAAAGCTAAACAGCCCGTCGCCCAGGTTGCCCTCGGTACTGGGGCAAAGCACCACGCTGGCGCCGCTTTCGGCCAGGCTTTTTACCTCAGCGGTATCGAGGTGGGTGGCGTGTACCAGGTGGTAGTTTTCGTTTACCGGGCAATTGTCCAGCAGCCATTGCACCGGCCGCTTGCCGTGAAAGGTAAGGCAGTCTTCAATCTCTTTCAATTGCTCCGACACGTGTATGTGGAACGGCCTGCTGCCATCGAGCGCGTTACACAGCGCTATAACATCCTCAGGTTTTACCGCACGCAGCGAGTGTATCCCGATGCCCACATTAGCATTGTCAAAGTTTTTTGCGGAAGCTATTGTACTATCGAGCAGCTTATAATAGTCTTCTATTGTGTGCGAAATAAACCGTTTTTGTTTTTCTACCGGGGCCTGCCCAAAACCACCCTGCTGGTAAAACATGGGCACCAGCGTAATGCGGATTCCTGCTTTTTGCGCGGCAGCCATAAGGCGTTCGCCCATCTCAGGCAGATTGTTATAGGGCGTACCGTCTTTATCATGGTGCAGGTAGTGAAACTCGGCCACCGCGGTATAGCCGTGCCGTGCCATTTCGCTGTAGAGCATCGCGGCAACAGCTTCCATTTGTTCCGGCGACAGCGTAAGGGCAAGGCTGTACATGGCATTGCGCCAGGACCAGAAATCATCCTGTGCACCAGTGGTGGTATGCAGCTCAGCCAGCCCCGCCATAGCGTACTGGAACGCGTGCGAATGCGCGTTCTGGAAGCCTGGCAACGCGTAACCGTTTACAAATTTGCCCTGCGGGGTATCGTTTTTAGTTATCGAAATGATGTTGCCCAAATCATCTACCGAAACCGTGGCATTATTGAGCCAGCCTTTTTCAGTCAGCAGGCCTTTAAAAGTATATGTTGCCGCCATTATTTACTGCACGGTTTTTATAAGTTGAGTAAACAATTCTTGTAACACTTCCCGAATTTTAGCGGCGTTCTGTTCGTCGTATTTCGTTTCACCCGCATCCATATAATTGGTCTTGGCCATTTCGAGCTGGAGCGCGTGCACGTTATTGGCAGGCTTGCCGAAATTCCGCGTAATGTAGCCGCCCTTAAACGGGGTGTTGTGCGTAGCCTTGTAGCCGCTATCCTTCAGTACTTCCCAAGCTGCATGTATAATTTCTTGTGAGGCCGAAGTTTCATCATTATCACCTAAAATCAAATCAGGAAATGCCTCTTTTTGTATGCCCGGCACCACTTTACGTATTGAATGTGCGTCAAACAAAAGGGCAGATCCAAATTCGAGTTTGGTTTTTTCTATCAGTTCTTCCAGCTTTTCATGGTAAGGGATATAGTACTTCAGTACACGCTGGGCAATTTCGGCCTCATCGGGTGCTGTGCCGGCATAGAGCGGGTCGCCGTTAAAGTTGGTAAGCGGTACCAGCCCGGTAATTACGCGCCCGTCGGTATATAGGGGCTTGCTCTCCGGGTCGCGGTTCAGGTCGATAACCCAGCGGCAGTAATTGGCCTCAATAAGTGTAATGCCCATGGCAGGTGCAAAATCGTAGAGGGTTTGTATAAACCAGTCGGCATCTTCGGGCCGTTCAGCGAATTCCGGCTTGAGGCGCGATTTTATATCGTCAGGAAAGAACGTACCGGAGTGTGGCGAACTTATTATTATAGGCACCTTCGGTGCGGTGGGTTCGGTTATTTTAAAAATATCCATTTCAGGTTTTAGTATTAGCTAAACAAAGATAGGGATTTTGGGAAAGCTTCTGAGCGGCTTAGCCACTTAGCTTCTGAGTTTGGTTTGTAACCCAAAGATTCCCTGAGGAAGCCCGAATACTCCCAAAGTTAAAGATTATTGCGTAAGCCTTTTAGCGGCCAAGCACATCACAAACTCTCCAACTTTTTCATTTCTTCTGCTCCTTATACTCCTTTGCTTTTTTTACTAGGTAATCCGTTAGTTCAAACTCTTTGCGGGGGTCGAGCAACTTGCGTACTTCGGGGCCATCGCAATAGCCCAGGAACAGTGCTATATCTGCCGGTGGTATTTGCAATGTTTCAGTAAAAAAGTAATCGGTATAGCGGGTAACCGCCGCTTCAGAAAAGGTTTTGCTTACGGTGTTATTATAGATTTCGCCTTTGTCAGTTTTTTTCTTTTTCGGCTTGAATATCATTTTGCCAATGGCGATAAAGTCTACGCCCTGCAGCTGGCTTTCGGTAACGGGCAGCGCGCCGTTTACCGGCCGTTTGCTTGCGGGATAAGCTATGAACTCGCTGTCATCCACATCGGGGTTTAGCGGTTTTACTTTTGTTTTTTTAGCGTCCCTGCCCAGTTCGCCCGTGAGCGGGTTTATCAGTACCTCATCGAGCACGGTAACATTTACGTCCAGATGTACGGTAAGCGGGTTTTGGCGCAGGTCGTCTTCGGTAAGCTTCAGGCGGGTACTGCGGAACTGCATGCCGTCAAAATGCAGTGTATCGCCTACGCGGGCGTACATCAGGAAGTTGCCGCGCGTATCGGTAACTGTTTTTGTTTTGGCCGATAGGTTTTCCACGCTGAGGTTTTCTACCTGTAAGGAGTCAGACACGAGGTGCCCGCGTAGCAGCTGGCGGGTTTGCGCGATGCCCAATATGGGCAATAAGCATAAGAGCAGGCAAACTATTTTATTTTTCATTCGGTGGTGGCTTTTTTCAGGTTGATTGTGGCTACTCCCCGTCTTCCAGCATTTTTATATATTCCTGGCTCAGCCTTTTAAGCTGGGGCCGGGCCGTGCTAAGGCTATTGGCCTTAAGCGCCTGCATACAGGCAGCGTCTTCGGCGGCATAGAACATAAAGCCCTCTACATTATCGGCGGGTATGCCGTAATATTCGGTAATTTCCTCCTGGGTATACATTTTACGCAGGTTTTCTACCGCAGTAAGTTTATCTTCGGTACTAATGTTTTCCCTGAGCATTTTCTTTTTACCCACACCATCTAACCCCAGGTTAATACCCTGGTTAAGGCTCAGCGTGCGGTTTGCCCTTTTGCGGCGCTCTGCCACAGTATACTGCTTTTGGCCTTCAGGTACTATACCCATTTCCTCTTCAGAGAGGTTTTCACCCTGTACCACTACCTCATTAAGCTCCGTACCTTTTGCCTCCACCTCCATTTTATAAGGCTGCTCTTCAAATGATTTTGACGAAATATCAAACTCCCTCACTTTGGTATAGTCGCTAAACACCACGATACGGTCGCCCGCACGTACATCAAGCGAAAAAATACCATTAGCATCGGTTTTAGTTTCTACGCCGGTAGTTTTGTTTATTACAAAAATTCCCCCCGCCAATGCCCCGCCGGACAAAACCTGTCCCCGGAAATCCTGGCGCTTTTGGGCAGTAATAGTTAGTGATAAAAACAGGAATATATAGAGTAGCTTATTCATCTTTTTGAAGCTTTAGGTAGGATTGCGAAAGTTCCATGAGTAGCAGCTTTACCAGCGACTCGTTATTATCTTTAATGGCATCGGCCACGCGGGGGTCTTCTACGGCGTAGTATAAAAACCCGCGCGCGGTTTCGCGGGGCAGGCCAAAACCGGCAAGTTCTTCATCGGTAAACAGCGAATCGAGGCTGTCCATAAGGGCTTGCTTTTTTTCGGTTGCCACTGCCTGTTTCAGCATGCGCATACGGCCACTCAGCACATTAATAAGCTGGTCAAGCCCCATGCCGCTTTTTGCGGTATAAAGGCGGCGTTCTGCTACGGTGTACTGCTTTTGCCCTTTTGGCACAAGGCCCATATTTTCCGGGTTCATATCGGTAATAACCACCTCTTTAAGTTCGGTGGCCTTAGGGATTACCTCCATTTCATAAGGGTTTGCGGCCAGTGCCGCCGCTGTAACGGCAAACTCCCTTACTTCGGTATACGTACTGTATACCACAATCTGGTCGCCAGCCTTAGCGGGTATGGTAAACGCCCCTTTAGCATCTGATTTTACTTCGGCACCGGTGGTTTTATTAATAATAAATACCCCTGCCGCTACGGCACCGCTGGTGTTTACAACTCCATGAAAATCAGTACGCCCCTGGCTGTAGCCAGAGGCAGTAAGTAAAAGGAGTAGTATGGCAAGCCATTTTTTAATCATCATTCTTTAAGGAGCAACAGGTATTTGCCCGCCAACCCTGTAATCATAAACCTTGCCAACTCATGGTTTTTTTCGGCAATCGCTTTTGCAAAATATTTATTTTCTACGATATAGTATATAAATCCCTGCACGTAGTCAAGCGGTATCTTAAGCTTAGACACTATATCTTCTTCAGTATAAATGTAGGCAATTTTTTCCATTAAGTCATACTTCTTCTCAACATCCGCGGCCTGCATCAGCATTTTTGTGCGCCCGCTAAAGGCGTTTATTATAGGGTCGAGGCCCAGGGGGTTCATTTTCCAGTTGCTGGCGGTATTTAATTTACGCTCGGCAGGGGTATATTGTTTTTGCCCGGCAGGCACCAGGCCCAGCGACTCGGAATTTATATGGCTGTAATCGTTAATAATTAATTCGCTTAGCTCGTGCGCCTGCGGCTCTATTGGCACCAGGAGCAGCTCTTTAGCCACAAGCTCAGGCGTAAGGGGTACGTCTACAGCCTTAAACTGTAGTGCCGAGAATATTAGGGTATCATTAACCGCTACGTTTATGGTAAAGTAGCCGCCGCGTGTGGTGTTGGTTTCCGTTTTAGCCGTACGGTTAATTACATAAACACCTTCAAGGTCACCAAAGCCGGACACCAGCTTGCCATTAAGCGGACTGCGCTCCTGGGCAAAGCCAAGTGCAGCGGAGATTAAGGAAAGGGCGATACAGCTTTTTTGTGCTAAATTCATAATATTAGGGTATAGCTATAAAAGTAAGGGTTGATTAAAAATAAGTACCTTTACTTTTTACAATGTATTAAACGAATGAAAAAACTTATTATTGCAAGCACCTCTACATTGCACGGCGGTGGCTATTTAGAATATTTACTACCCACACTTGAGGCACACTTTGCCGGCTGCGCGTCGCTTATATTTATTCCGTATGCACGGCCGGGAGGCATATCTCACGACGACTATACCGCGAGGGCTGCCGCATTTTTTACAAAATTAAATATTACAGTAAAAGGAATACATGAATTTGCCGACCCGATAACCGCGTTAACCGACGCTGAAGCCGTGTTTACCGGTGGTGGTAATACCTTCCTGCTCGTAAGCCAGCTGCACAAGACCGGCGTTATGGGAGCGCTTATAGAAGCCATAGACCGCGGCGTGCCCTACCTGGGCAGCAGCGCCGGCAGCAACATTTGCGGGCTTACCATGCAAACCACTAACGATATGCCCATAGTGTACCCACCCAGCTTTAAAACACTGGGTGCGATACCCTTTAACCTGAACCCGCATTATCTTGACCCGCAGCCGGGCAGTACCCACATGGGCGAAACAAGGGAAACACGTATTAAGGAATTCCACCAGTTTAATACGCAACCGGTGCTTGGCTTAAGGGAAGGCAGCTGGCTGGAGGTAAATGGCAATACAGTACTGCTTAAAGGCGATTTGCAGGCCAGGCTTTTCCGTTATGGGATGGAGCCGGTAGAGGTTGATGCGGGGAGTGATTTGAGTGGGGTGAAATAATTTTATATTTTATATTGCTTATTTTTAATTTGTTAAAAAATAATTTCATTTTTTTTCTTTCCTGATGCAACCATTTTAAAGACGATGTCGTCTATCCTTATATACCAGTAACCGAAACAAGTTTTGAAAGTAATTGACTTACATAGCGACGAAAAGAACCTGATAAAGGAAGCAGCGGCAAACAACCGCCACGCCCAGCAACGTCTCTACAGTAAGCATTCCGGCAAAATGCTGGGGGTTTGCAGGCAATATATTAAAGACCTGCACCTGGCAGAAGATGTAATGATAACCGCTTTTATGAAAGTGTTTGCCAACCTTAAGAACTTTGAGCACAAGGGCAGCTTTGAAGGATGGATACGGCGGATAATGGTTAACGAGTGTATAAGCTACCTGCGGGTGCAGAAGAAAGTTGGCTTTTTAGAAGATGAGTATTATAAGGAAGAATCGTTTAACAATATAGAGAGCAACCTTAGCGTAGACGATATACAAAGCCTGATAGACAGCCTGCCCGAAGGATATAAAATGGTGTTTAACCTGTACTGCATAGAAGGCTACAAGCACCAGGAGATTGCAAAAATGCTGGATATAAGCGAAGGCACCAGCAAAAGCCAGCTGAGCCACGCACGCAAGATGCTGCAGGAGCAGGTTAACAAACTAAAGAATTATGAAAATGGAACGGAATAAAATGGAACAGGATATAAAGAAAAAGCTCGACGCACGCAGCATTACGCCCACCCCTATGGCGTGGGACAGGCTGGATGCCATGCTTAGCGTAGCCGAGAAAAAAGAAACCAAAAAGAAACCCCTGGTAATGTGGCTGAGTATGGCGGCCTGTTTTGTGGCGCTGCTGTTTGCAGGCATATTTTACCTGAACAGTGAGGGCGGTAACGTAAAAAACGAAATTGACAACGGCAGTACGGTAGTTAGTGCACAGGAGAAAGAAGTTGAAAGCACTATTCCTTCGGTGGTTAAAGAAGAAATTATAGTTGAAAGGGTAGCGCCAAAAGCTGAAGCGCCTGTAGCGGTAACAACTAAACACAGCAACAAAGTACAGCACAAAACGGCTAATGTAAAGCAAAGTGTTATAGGGTTTGCCGGAGTTACACCTTCAGAACCTGAAGTAGCGGTTACTACCCCTGAAGTTGAGAAACCTGCTGCTGTGCGCCCGTCAAAAATAAAGGTAGATGCCAATGTCCTGCTGGCCAGTGTAGATAAGCCATCTCAAAACAATACTGCCCAACCCGGCACACCTCAAAAAAGCGCTGTGGCAGTGGCTCCCGGCCCGGCAAAAAAAACCATAGACGTAAACGCTAATACCCTCCTTACATCGGTAGAAGGGGAGCTGGACCAGAGTTTTAGGGGTAAGGTTATTAATTCTATCCAAAAGAACTACAATACCGTAAAAACTGCCGTTGCAACACGCAACAGGGAATAAGAAATCATCAATTACATAATAATTTAAATCAAAAAACATGAAAACAGTTACTTTTTATGTAGTGGCATTGCTATGCCTTGTTACTACTGCCATGAATGCCCAAAGCTTTGAAGAACGGGCCACCGCAATATCAAAAAATATTGAAAAAATAACCCAGGAAGAAAAAGACGCGCTAAAAGCCGAAGTAGATGCCGTAAACACCCAGCTTGAAAAAGGTGAAATAACCGCTGAACAGGCCGAGGCTCAAAAAAAGGAACTTGCTGAAAAACGGGCCAAAAATATTGAAGAACGCGTGGCCTTTGAAGAAGATGCCCTTGCCCAGCTGGTAAAAGATAAAGTAGACGGCAAGATTACAGAAGAAACCAGATACCTTAAATTTAACTTCAGTAATAAAAAAGACACCATTAGAAACAAAACAGGCTACCGCCGCACTACCAGCCAGTTTGTTTACGCACTTGGTGTTAACCGTATGGTGAAAGACGGGGTTGCTGCCGAAGGCTTTAAATGGAGGAGCGATTTTTATGAAGTAGGCCTTACCTGGAATACCCGCATGGCAAAAAATAACAACCTGCTGCATGCCAAATACGGGCTTTCGCTGCAATACAACAACCTGCGCCCTGATAACAACCAGATTTTTGTAAAAGAGGGCGGGCAGACTGTACTTGCACCGTCGGGGCGTGACCTTGATGTAGCGCGCCTTAGGTATGTAAACCTTGTGGTACCGGCCCACCTGGAGTTTGATTTTACTAAAAAGAAAGTGGATGGCGAGAAGGTTTCGTTTCCCACACACAAAAGTGTTCGCGTAGGATTGGGCGGTTATGCCGGTGTAAATGTAAAAGAAAAACAGATTATTAAATATGGCGACGGCAACGAAACCAAGAGCAAAACCAAAGGCGATTTTAATGTAAGCGACTTTGTATATGGTGTAAGCGCTTATGTGGCTTACGGTGAAGTAGGTATTTATGCCAAATACGATTTACAGCCTGTATTTAATAATAATGAAATTGATTATAATAATTTCAGTCTTGGCATGAGATTTGATTTCAATTAAGAGTTAAGGGTTAGTTTTGTACTTTTTTATGAAAAGGCGTTCCCAGGGTGAGAGGGAGCGCCTTTTTGCTTTAATAATACGTTAAGCTTCTGCGCGGCTTTTTCAAATTTCGTACTTTTAAAAGATAAAAGTTACACCAATGCCTCACCACCATTCGCATGCCCACCACGGGCACGACCATAGCCACAATGTTTCGGCAAAAAACATCAAGGCCGCATTCTTCCTCAACCTGGGTTTTACTATACTCGAAATAATCGGTGGCTTTTATGTTAACAGTGTTTCCATACTGTCTGACGCGCTGCACGATATGGGCGACAGCCTCTCGCTGGGGCTTTCTTGGTACCTGCACAACAAATCGAAACAGGGGGCCGATGCTAAGTTTACCTTTGGCTACAGCCGGTTCAGCCTGCTGGGTGCGCTTATAAACAGTGTTATACTCGTAGTGGGTTCGTGCTTTGTGGTATACGAGGCCATTACGCGCCTCATGCATCCGGAACCCGCCGATGCACGGGGAATGCTGTACTTTGCCCTGCTGGGTATGGCGGTAAACGGCTACGCGGCTTTTCGCCTCAGCGGCGGAAAATCGCTTAACGAGCGCGTGGTAAGCTGGCACCTTATTGAGGATGTACTGGGCTGGGTAGCGGTGTTTATCGTATCTATAGTAATGATGTTTACCGATGCCCCTTGGCTCGACCCTGCACTTTCGCTCGCCATCACGCTGTTTATCTTGTATAACGTAATAGGCCGCCTTAAAGAAGTGATGGTAATACTACTACAAGGCGCACCATCTGACATTGATGCCGATGAAGTAAAAGAAGCCATACTCAAATTGCCTTATGTTACCGGCATGCACCATGTAAACATCTGGTCGCTGGAGGGGGAACACCACGTGTATACCGCACACATACGCACCAAAGGTGTAGATACTTTTGCAGAACTGGTAGCCGTAAAACGCAGCGTAAAGGAAGTGATGAAAAAATACCCGTTCAGCTATTATACGATAGAGGTAGAGGTTGAAGGCGAGGAGTGCGAACTGGCTAATCAAACAAATGAAGGTCAGGCGTAAACTCACGGTTTAGGGGTATCCTGAAAATAAACTCAATGCTTATGGTGTGCTGGTATTGCCATTGTCCTTTCGGGAAAACGCTGTAAACGGTAGGGTTATAGGTAGCGCCAAACGAAAAGAAATTTAGCAACTGGTGGTGCAGGCCCAGGCTGGGGCCAAAGGCGTGGCTGTCTTTTTTAGATGGGCGCGGTGCAATGGGGTCTTCGCCATAATCAGGGCTCACGCGCTTCCAGGTATAAATACTATAATTAAGACCGTAACTCAGCGTACTGCGTGCCACAATGTAGTTATCACTCAGGGTAAAGCTGCGGGAGCGCATTGCTTCATAATCGCCGTCTATATCTACCGGGGCGGGTACCGGGGCAAGGAAATCGATAGCCACGGCAGCGGTAAATTTCACAAATTTCCGGGGTTTATAAAAGTATTCGGTACCTACTTCAAAGCCAAAAAAGCCACCGCCTTTTTTAGTACCCAAATTGCGGGGCTGCATATAAAACATGTTCCCGTAGGGCACGCCCACAATAATGTTCCACTGCCCTTTTTCGCCATAATATTTTTTGCCAAAATATTCTTTATACGGATTGAATACCGAGGGTTTGTATACCGATGTGGTATCGTCAATAGTAAGGTCGCGCCCGTAATAAAAGCGCTTTTGGGAAAACATATCAATGCCGTATAGTATAGGACAAAACTCGAGCAACGAAGCATTGGCATAAAAAAACGTGGGTGACATTCCCGGTTCAATCACCGCCTGCTTAGTAATGCTGTCGCTTATTACGGTAATGGGCAGGTCATGTTTACTGCGTTTTACTTTCACGGAAGCGGGCAGGGTATAGGTACTGTCGTTAACGGTAACCTTCATGTTTTGCTTAGCGCCGGTAAGGTTTACAGTATATTCTTTTTTATTGAATACGGTAGCGCACGATGCTAAGCTCAGCAACACTGGGAACAGCAATACGGCTTTCAGGTTCATGGTGGTTTATTAGAGGTTGTTTATCTATAGATGCAGAAAAGCTGAAAGGTTGCTTTGTAAGCAATTTGGTAACACAAAAAAATCCCCACTGTTTATATCGGTGGGGATTTGTTGTTAACTGCGACTGAACACTGATCACTGAATACTTACCACTATCCCTGCGCCGTTTCTACTTCTTTGTTTATCTTTTTTACAAGGCCCTGCAGTACGTTGCCGGGACCTACTTCGGTAAACAACGCTGCGCCGTCGGCAATCATGTTCTGTACACTTTGTGTCCATTTCACCGGGGCGGTAAGTTGTATGATAAGGTTTTTTTTGATCTCTTCGGCATCGGTAACGGCTGTGGCAGGCACATTTTGGTATACCGGGCAAACGGGATTTGTAAACTTAGTAGCCTCAATAGCGGCGGCAAGCTCCTCGCGGGCGGGCTCCATCATCGGGCTGTGGAAGGCACCTCCTACAGGCAGTATCAGCGCACGCTTGGCACCGGCGGCTTTAAGGGCTTCGCACGCAGCCTCAACGGCACTTGTTTCTCCGCTTATAACCAGCTGGCCGGGGCAGTTATAGTTGGCCGCCACCACTATGCCGTCTATGCTTTCGCATACGTCTTCCACAATTTTATCTTCAAGGCCTAAAACAGCAGCCATGGTGCTTGGGGTAATTTCGCAGGCCTTTTGCATGGCAAGCGCACGCTGGCTCACCAGTTTAAGTCCGTCTTCAAAGGTAAGCGAACCTGCCGAAACAAGCGCGCTGAACTCGCCCAGCGAGTGGCCGGCAACCATATCGGGCGTAAAGCTGTCGCCTAATGTCTTAGCCCTAATAACCGAATGTAAAAACACGGCAGGCTGCGTAACCCGGGTTTCTTTAAGCTGCTCGGGCGTACCCTCAAACATCACATCGGTAATGCGGAAACCCAATATATCATTGGCTTTTTCAAAAAGTTCCTTTGCTTCATGCGAGCTTTCATAAAGGTCTTTACCCATTCCGGTAAACTGGGCGCCCTGGCCCGGAAATACGTATGCTTTCATTGTTTTTGTCTGTTTTTCAGGCCGTGCGTGTTAGGCACAGCCGGTTTGTGGGTGCAAAAATACATTTTTTCTGTTAATGGTTTTTGCCACAACCCGAGCAAAAGCGAATTGGCGTAGCAATTACGTGAATTGCACCAATTCAGTTGAAACCTATTATATAAATTCTATAAATTAGCGAAATTCGTGGCCGATTTAATCCTTGCATTCACAACAGATTAAATATTCCGACGGAAAGTTGTACTTTTACGGGCTGAAAATTTTATGCGATGATTATCCCTAAAACACGAGAAGAAATAGAGCTGATGCGCGAAAGCGCCCTTATTGTTTCTAAAACCCTGGGCATGCTTGCCACCGAAATAAAACCGGGTGTTACTACCCTGCACCTTGATAAAATAGCGGAAGAGTTTATTCGCGACCATGGCGCCGTTCCCGGATTTAAAGGGCTGTACGGCTGCCCCAGCACGCTGCTTACCAGCGTAAACGAGCAGGTGGTACATGGCCTGCCCACACAACGCCCCATTGAGGAAGGTGATATCGTGTCGGTGGACTGCGGCGCGCTGAAAAACGACTTTTACGGCGACCATGCCTATACCTTTGAGGTGGGCGAAATAGCCCCTGCGACTAAAAAGCTGCTTGATATTACTAAGGAATCGTTATACGTAGGCATCCGCGAATTTAAGGCGGGTAACCGCGTAGAGGATGTGGGCAGCGCCATACAGCGCTTTACCGAAGCCCAGGGCTATGGTGTAGTGCGCGAACTTGTGGGCCACGGCCTTGGCCGCAAGATGCACGAAGAGCCTAATATGCCGAATTACGGCAAGCGCGGCCGCGGAAAACTGTTTGTAGAAGGTATGGTAGTTGCTATAGAGCCCATGATTAACATGGGTACCAAAAATGTGCGTACCCTTAAAGACGGCTGGACTATTGTTACCCGTGATAATCAGCCCAGTGCCCACTTTGAGCACAATGTGGCCCTGGTAGACGGCAAGCCGGAATTGCTGAGTACGTTTGCGTATGTGTATAAAGCGCTGGGTATTGTGAGTACTGAAGAGGATGAGTTTAGGCAGGTAGCGCTGACGGTATAATTTTTATATATCTGTGGTTTGTACCGCAGAGATACACTGAGCAAGAGCAGAGATACACTGAGTTTTTTTGAGATAATAACCTTCGGTTAGAGATAACAGAGGAGGTAGGCTGAGCAACTGAGTACTAAGCAGGAGGTCATAAAAAATGATATTGAGTATGGAAACAAACCAATTGACTCATAAAATTATTGGTGCTGCGATTGAGGTGCATCGAAATCTTGGACCTGGCTTACTTGAGTCAGCGTATAGGGATTGCCTGCATTATGAACTTAGTCAAATTGGCTTATATACTGAACGTGAAAAGATATTGCCGCTAACTTACAAAGGCATTACCCTTAATCAGGGATACAGGCTTGATTTGATAGTTGAAAACAAAGTTGTTATTGAACTCAAAACCGTTGAAGAACTTACCGATGTGCACCATGCACAAGTAATAACATATCTTAAGTTAGGTGACTATCCCTTAGGCTTATTAATAAACTTTCATTCAAAAATTTTAAAGAATGGTATAAGGCGGGTTATTTTCAGCAGCTCGGCGAACTCTTACCTTTAGGTGATAATCTATAATTCTCTCTGCATCTTTGCGATTGCTCTGCGTATCTCTGTGCTACAACGGAAAAACCCTTAAATTTGGGTTACAATCCCCAAAATAAACCATGAAAAAGATATTTAAACTCATACTCAACACCATACCCCGCCCACTACTCATTCGCCTGAGCTATGTAGTGCGCCCGGTGCTGGCCTTTGCCCTTAAGGGAAACACCTATACCGACCCTATAGACGGGCGCGGCTTTAAGAACTTTTTACCTTATGGCTACGGGCACCAGCGCAATAACGTGCTGTCGCCCAGTACGCTTTCGCTGGAAAGGCACAGGCTATTGTGGCTGTACCTGAAAAACGAAACCGACTTTTTTACCGCGCCGCACAAGGTACTGCACTTTGCCCCGGAGCAGGCGTTTTATAAATTATTCAGGGGGATGAAGAACCTGGATTACACTACGACCGACCTTTATTCGCCCTTGGCGGATGTAAAGGCTGATATTTGTAACCTGCCATTTAAAGATAATGAATACGACGTAATACTCTGCAACCATGTGCTGGAACACATACCTGATGATACAAAAGCCATGCAGGAACTGTACCGCGTGCTAAAGCCGGGCGGTATGGCGATACTGCAAATTCCGCAGGACTTATCAAGGGAGGCTACCTTTGAGGATGATAGTATTACCGACCCGAAAGAGCGTGCCCGCATCTTTGGCCAGTATGATCACGTGAGGGTGTATGGCCGGGATTATTTCGACAAACTTCGCAGCATAGGGTTCCGCGTAGTGGAAGAAGATTATACCAAAACCCTCGCCCCGCAGGATGTAGAACGCTATTGCCTGGCAAAGGGAGAGATAATACCCGTTTGCTTTAAAGACTAAGGCATTGTTTTTGTTTGGCTTAAAGCCGTGCTCAATCATACTATTTTTAGTATCTTTACGTTTTTTACGACTAAAACAAACAAAAATGATGCAGCCTTTTAAACGGCTTGTTGCCCTTGCTATAGTCCTTTTTACTACAGTGGTTAGTGCCCAGGAAGTGCAGCCCCCTTATAATATTAAAACCATTTCGTTTTTGCAGAACAACGAAAACGTACTGCCGTATTTCAGGCTTAACGAGAGTTTTACCCTGGCGTTTGACGACCTGTATGGCAACGAGGCAAACTACTATTATACCATACAGCACTGCAATTACAACTGGACGCCCAGCACCCAACTAACGGTAAACGACTACCTTCAGGGCTTTGATAACCAGCGTATTCAAACATACAATAACTCATTTAACACCCTGCAGATATACAGCCGCTATATACTGAGTTTCCCTAATAAATTTACACGGATACTGCTTACCGGCAATTATATCATCAGTATATTAAACGAAGACCGCGAGGTGGTTTTTACCCGCCGCATAATCATTTACCAGGAAGACGTAGCCGTTCCCATACAGGTAAAGCGCTCGCGCGATATGGCAACCATACAGCAAAAGCATAACCTTGATTTTGCCATTAAAACCAATAGTATACAGTGGCAGAGCCCGTTACAAAATGTAAAGGTGGCGCTGTTTCAAAACGGGCGTTTTGACAATGCCATTTATAATGTAAAGCCGCAGTATACCATAGGTAACGACCTGATATACAAGTACAATACCGAAACACAGTTTTGGGCGGGTAATGAATACTGGTACTTTGACAACAAGGATATCCGCAACGCGGTTAATAACGTAGCGCGCATTACAGCGGGCGAAATTTACAACACAATACTGTATACTAACGATGCCCGGGCCAGCAAGCCTTATACCTACTATCCTGATATTAATGGTAACTTCCTCACGCAGAACATACAGCTTAGCGTTACCGACCCCAGCCTGGAGTCAGATTACAGCTGGGTATTCTTTAAGCTGAGCGCCCCCGCCTTTTTTGATAAAAAGCCTATATATGTGGGCGGTATGTTTAATAACTATGCCAAGACCGATGAGTATAAACTGGAGTATAACGAAAAAACAAATACTTACGAAAAGGCGATAATGGTTAAGCAGGGTTTTACTAACTATATGTATATCACCACTAATAAGGATGGTTCGCCCGACCCGGAAAATGATGTGGACGGCAATTTTTACCAAACCGAAAACCAGTATGATATATTTGTTTATTACCGCCAGAACAACGAGCGCTACGACCGCGTTATAGGCCGCGGCACCGCTAATTCTGAAAACATTATTAACTAAGGCACAAAGAGTTAAAATTAGCATGGCGTTAATTTAATGTTGCAGCTATAGCAATCAATTGCTTTAATTTGTATTTTTGTAACGGAATAAACCACGCAGAAAGATTTTTCTTTATGGTATCACAAATAACAAGGGGCATAAAAATATCGGTATCTACTAGTTTTGAAGGCACATACTTTAAAAACTACAGGATACAATTTGCCTTTAGTTATGAAATAACTATAGAAAACCAAAGCAAAGATTCCGTACAGCTCAACACCCGCCACTGGGAAATCTATGACTCCCTGAATGACCTTGAAATTGTTGATGGTGAGGGTGTTATAGGCAAAAAGCCGGTGCTTAAACCGGGCGAAAAACACACCTACAGCAGCGGCTGCCTGCTCTCATCGCCGTTTGGGGCCATGAGGGGTTACTTCAGTATGGTAAATTTTACCACCACCCGAACCTTTAAGGTTATCGTGCCTACATTCAGGCTCAGCGCTCCTTTTGCATTGAACTAATATTTTTTTTGCAAAGTTTCACAAAGGATTTTTTTTAACAAAAATCACTTTTACAGATTTGCATAATCAGGACATCCAAAAAAGTTATCAACAGGCAACGTTCTTCACAAAACAGGTTTTTATATTACACATTTGGTTATAAAATATTCAACAAAAGTGGTGAATCGTGCGTAATGCTATTTTTAGTGTCCATTGAAAATCAGCATATTAAAGAAAACGTCTTACACAGGTGGTATAAAATTTTTCAACAGCCTTAAAATGTGGTTTAACTGAATGGGCGGCTTCAGTACCGGGAGCGGATATTTTGATTATGAGAAACTTTTGTGGTATTTTTTTCGCAAAGTTCCGCAAAGGAGACACAAGGTTTCGCAAAGTTATTTTTGCTCAACTTTATATTTTTATTCGAATATTGAAGTAAGACAACCTGCTGCCTTACTAACACCATCGACAAAAATATTTTATCCTGAAATCTATTTATAAACTGTAGCACAGAGATACACAGAGTTTTTTATTTGAGATTGCACTTGCAGCGCGAGCGCACGGAGCTGTGCGTAAAGATGTGCACGACTGTACATACCGACAACCCACTCTGTGTACTCAACCGTAGGTGTAACCTCTTCTTCTCCGCGAATCTCTGTGCTTGCTCTGTGTATCTCTGCGGTACCTTCAATAAAAGATATAGCCGCAACATAGTCCTTTAGATGAGGTTGGGATGAGGCTTCCAAAATTCTTCGTATCTTTGCACCGCTTTAATAATTTAATCCTTTAAACAACTACAACATGCCAAAAGGAATTTATAATGTACCTGCCGCCATTAACGAACCCGTAAAAAGCTATGCCCCCGGAAGCAAAGAAAGGGAGCGGGTTTTAACCGTTTTTAAGGAGTTGTATAACAGTAGCGTAGATGTGCCGAACTATATAGGCGCTGAAGAAATACGCACAGGGAATACCAAAACCATACACCCGCCGTTTGACCACAAAAAAACGGTAGGCACCTACCACGAAGCAGAGAAACAACATATAAAGCAGGCCATTGCCGCCGCGCTTGATGCCCGTACCAAATGGGCCGCCCTGAGCTGGGAGCACCGTGCCGCTATTTTCCTTAAGGCAGCCGATTTGCTTGCAGGGCCGTACCGTGCTAAGATAAACGCTGCTACCATGATAGCCCAGGCCAAGACGGTACACCAGGCCGAGATTGATGCCGCGTGTGAGTTTATCGACTTCCTGAGGTTTAACGTACAGTTCATGCAGCAGATATATGCCGAGCAGCCTATCTCTTCTGAAGGAATATGGAACCGCCTGGAATACCGCCCTTTAGAAGGCTTTATATATGCCATTACCCCGTTTAACTTTACCGCCATATCCGGCAACCTGCCTGCCGCCCCGGCCCTTATGGGTAACGTGGTGGTATGGAAACCCAGCGCCAGCCAGGTGTATAGCGCACAGGTAATTATGGAGGTATTTAAGCTTGCGGGCCTTCCGGCAGGTGTAATAAACATGGTGCACGGCGACCCGGTCATGATTACTGATACCTTAGTGTCAAGCCCTGATTTTGCGGGGATTCATTACACAGGCTCTACGCAGGTGTTTAACGACTTGTGGAGTAAAATAGGCCAGAACGTGCCTAAATATAAGACCTACCCGCGCATAGTGGGCGAAACCGGCGGTAAAGATTTTGTGGTTGCGCACCCGTCAGCTGTCCCGGCTGAGGTAGCTACCGCGCTAAGCCGTGGCGCGTTTGAATACCAGGGGCAGAAATGTTCGGCGGCCTCAAGGGCGTATATCCCGCAAAGCATCTGGCCGGAAGTAAAAGAACTGCTGCAAAAAGATATCGCTTCCTTTAAAATGGGTTCGCCGGAAGATACCACTAACTTCATTTCTGCCGTGATACATGAAGGCTCATTTGACAAGCTGGCCAGGTATATTGACGCTGCCAAGGCTTCGGCGGATGCCGAAATTATTGCAGGTGGCGGTTATGATAAATCAGTGGGCTGGTTTATAGAGCCTACGGTTATTGTAACAACTAATCCGCAGTACGAAACCCTTACTACCGAGCTGTTTGGCCCTGTACTTACCGTATACGTGTATGAAGATGCGCAGTGGGCCGAAACGCTAAAACTGGTAGATGCAACCTCGCCGTATGCCCTTACGGGTGCTATATTCAGCCAGGACCGCTACGCGGTTGAAGAAGCCACAAAGGCGCTGGAGAACGCTGCCGGCAACTTCTATATTAACGATAAGCCTACGGGCGCGGTGGTGGGGCAGCAGCCTTTTGGCGGCGCGCGTGCCAGCGGCACTAACGATAAGGCAGGCTCAGTACTTAACCTGTACCGCTGGGTATCGCCCCGCACCATTAAAGAAACCTTTGTTCCGCCTACAGATTACAGGTACCCGTTTTTAGGGTAATTGATTTGGAAGATAATATATAAAAGCCTGTTGATTGATTGCAACAGGCTTTTTTGTTTGTCAGGGAAAATGGAACGCGGATGACGCGCACTTGCAGATTTATTATGATTTTCGCCTAATCTTTTGATTACGGATAAAGCTATTCCCCTCCTGAGGGGCGCGCCGCAGGCGGGCTGGTTTCTTCAGGCCAATATGAATTTATTAGCAAGTGTGCTGAATAAAAATCAACACTTTTCGTCATCGTTTTTTTCAGGCACGGCAATCCCCGGGTCTTCGCCCTTCTCCTTGTCTTTGTCTATTTCTTCTACCCACCAGGGCAATGGCACTCCGCACATAGGCTTACTTCTTTTTGGTCATTTCCCTGAAAACGGTTTCCAGGTTTTTGTTTTTAAGCGAAAGCTGCAATGTTTTCAGGCTGTTGGCCTGCGCAAAGTCAAATACGGCGGGGCGCATATCGGTACCTGAGGTAAAGGTAAGTTCCCAAATGTTGCCTTTGGTGTTCCTGGCATCGGTTAATGAGGGTAGTTGTTGCAGCGTTTCCATTGACACCGCCTTGTCAAACTCCACCTCAATAACCTGCTCTACTTTAGTATCCTTAACCAGGTTCTTGAGTTTTTTATCGGTAACAATCCTGCCGTGGTCAATAATAATCACGCGGTCGCAAATGGCCTCTACCTCCTGCATGATGTGCGTGCTTAGGAACACCGTTTTATCGCTGCCTATGTTTTTTATCAGGTCGCGTATCTCTACCAGTTGGTTAGGGTCAAGGCCGGTAGTAGGTTCGTCAAGTATCAGCACCTCCGGGTCGTGCAGCAGGGCGGTAGCAATGCCCACGCGCTGGCGGTAACCTTTGCTTAGCGCGCCTATTTTTTTGTGGGCTTCGGGCGTAAGGCCGGTAAGGTTTATAACCTCTTCTATGCGGTTCTTATTTACCTTATAAACATCGGCGTTAAAGGCAAGGTATTCGCGCACATACAGGTCCAGGTACAGCGGGTTATGCTCCGGCAGGTAGCCTACAGCTTTTTGCACCTCCTTTTGGTCGGCGGCTACATCGCTGCCGTTTACCGATGCAGTACCGGTATCGGCATTAAGGTACGTGGTAAGTATTTTCATGAGCGTAGACTTTCCGGCGCCGTTCGGCCCCAGGAAACCTACTATTTCCCCTTTGTTTATTGAAAATGAAACGGCATCAAGCGCTTTCTGCCCGCCGTAACTCTTACTGATTTCCTTAACTTCGATAGACATGCCTGTATGTTTTGCACAAAAGTACTAAGAAAACATCAAACACTACATTATATTGTACTTAACCGAGAGCAATAAATAGCGGGGCTGCACCGTATAGCGCGATGTGCTGGTGCTAAACTGGTTAAAGCTGTCATCATTAAGCGATGTAGTGTTGAGCAGGTTAGTGCCCGTAGCCTTAAACTCCCATTTTTTGCCGGTGGTTAGGTACATGATGCCCGCGTTTAAAAAGTCGTACTCATTATCGCTGGTGCGGGCATCGTTATAGTAATGGTTATAGGTATAGTCTGCCGTAAGGGTAATGTTTTTGAATAGCAAATAATCAAAACGGGCATACGGGCTATGGGTAAAAAATTTGTTGCCCGCATAGTCGTTTACGCTAAGCGAATAGCCCACCTCAAGGTTGGGCCAGGTTTTATAGGTAGTGCTAAAGCTGCCCCTGTAGCTTTGTGTAACCTGCTCGTTTACCTGGCGCATGGCGTTTGCCATGGTTACCTCCTCATCAACATTAGCGTCTGCGCGAAAGTTGTTAAACCTGCTCCACCCCACACTGGCATTGGCCGAAGCCTTGTAAAAGCGGGCAAAGCTGCGTGTGTAGCCCGCCGAGGCGGAGAATACCTCATCGGCAAAGTTTGAGTTTTCTACCGTGCTTACCTGGTTGATGCCGCTAAAGGCTGCAAGGTTTTTTACATCGTTTTCCCGGTGGCTGTAATTAAGGTTGGCAAACAGCTGGGTAAAGTTGAACATATTGTATTTAAAATAGTTCAGGTTATGGCTTTGGTACAGCGCGTTCTCTAAATTCCGGTTACCTCTGAATAGTGAATTATAATTGTTCAGCACCAGGCCACGGGCAAATTTTGCAATATCGGTAAACTCAGTGGTCATGGTATAGGTGTATTGCAGGCGTCCTGATTTCTTTATCTGGTATACGGCATACACATCGGGCAGCACACGGTAAAAATCGTTATTTACAGTGGTGCCCAGCTGCTCGTTATAAATGTTGTAGCTGTGGAGGCTCACCCCGGGGTTAAAGGTAAATTTACCCGTAATAAATTTATAATGCGCTGCCAGGAACACATCATTAAAGCTGTATGCCACGTTGTTTTTTGTATTGGCATCAAGGTTATCAACCGTGCCGCTGTCAAGTATCTGGAAGATGGACGAGTTAAACCGTTGGTACGAATAGGTGTCGCCCAGGGTAAAATTGATGTTCGATTTTGGTGTAAGCATATAATACCAGTCTGCTTTGGCATCAGCCTTATTGGTGGTTACAAAACGCTCCTGGTTAATGTTGTACTGAATGGCATCGGCTAGGCCCAGGTTGAGCGAGCCATCGCCCGTGCCGCTGTCGGGGAAGGGATTGTTATCCAGTACCGCGTTATAAAAAGGGTCTTCTTCCTGGTATAAGTGCTGCGCCTCTATCGAAAACACATTCTTATCATCCATGGTATAATACAGGTTTGCATTCTGGGTAATGGAAAACGGGCTCTGGTCTTTACTGGTATAAATATTCTGGCTCTGCCCGGCCTCGGGTGTAACCACGCTTACTATATCAGTATCCTCGCCCTGTTTTGATGTTTTTATAAAAGCGTCATAATCAAACTGTAGGTTGCTGTCTGGTTTATAGCTCGAACTTAATTTCAGCAGGCTGAAATCACTCCGTTGCAGCGACTTCTGGTCGGTAGCCTGGGTGGTTTGTGCTTCGCCGGTTAAGGGGTCAAGCACGGTATTGCGGCTGCGGGTTTCCATTTCGGTACGGCTGGAATTGATTATAGCAAAACCGCTCAGGGCCCAGGTTTTGGTGGGGTTATAGCTAAAGTTTGCCGCGCCGAATTTCGTCTCGATATTCTTGGCCCGGTTATTCCGAAGGGTGGAAATACCCAAATCGTTAGTGCTCACGTTAAAATTAGTACCGCCTTTTTTCATCAGGCTGCGGAAACCACCCGTCATTTTAAAATAGTCCTGCATGGTAAGGGGCAGCTCGCCGTTGTTGTTAAAGTTGCCTATCATGTTAAGGCTGTATGTAGGGCTGTAATAAAACAGCTTCGGGTTTACAAGGTAGCGCGTGCCATCGCCCGTGCCGGCACCTGCGGTAAGGTCGCCAAACCAAAAATTCTTTTTGCCCTCCTTCAGCTTAATGTTCATGGCTACGTTTTCCTCATTGTTTACCAGGCCTTTCAGCTGGTTTACCTCGTTATAATTGCGCAGCACTTCTACCTTATCCAGGGCATCGGCCGGTATGTTTTTTACGCCCAGCTTGGTATCGCCGTCAAAAAAGTCCTTGCCCTCTACCATAAGCTTAGTTACGGTTTTGCCTTCTACGGTTACGTTACCATCATCATCTACATCTACGCCGGGCAGCTTTTTAAGCACATCGCCCAGCTTGCGCTCGGTACCGTTAGTAAACGAGTCGCTGTCGTATACAATGGTATCGCCCTTAATGGTAACCGGCATTTCATGCACTATTTCCAGTTCCTTAAGGTTAACGCCTTCTTTCAGGGTGATGTTCTTAACCACATTTAACGTGCCCGTGGTAAGGTTTTCCTCATAGGCGTTAAAGCCTATGTAGCTCGCCTTAATGCCATAAGTGGTATTTGCGGTAAGGTTCAGCACAAAGTGGCCTTTCTCATCGGTAATGGCATAGCTTTCCATGGCATTGGTAGTTTTGTTAACCGCCATAATATTAGCCATTTCCAGCGCTATGCCGGTACTGTCTTTAATCGTGCCTTCAAGCTTTATGTTTTGCGAATAGCCCGCGGCTGAGCAAAGGAGCAGCAGCCCCAGTAAAAATTTATTCATGGGATAGGTGTATTGTAATAAGGTTTATGGTATGTGGCTTTAATTCATGCGGGGTGGCCTGCCGCCTCCGGGTCCGCCGCCCATCTGGCGCATTTCTTCGGCTTTTTTAGCTACGATGTCAGTATATTCGGCCTGGGTAACTTTCTTGCCTTTGGTTGGTTTTTTAATTTCGGCTTTCTCTTTCGGGTTCATTACTATTTTACTGCACAGCAGGGTAGTGGTGCCATCGTTTACGCCCAGTATAAGGCCGGGCAGCCCCCAGTAATTTGCCGGGCCGGTACTTACCGGGATATCCGGAGTATACCACGCGGTTATTTCTTTTGTTTCGGGTATTTCCATCCGGTCCATAAAATTGGTAGATTTTGCGGCATCGGTTTTATCAGCCTCTTTACCCGCCTCATTGTTTTTAGGCGCTTCCTTCCTGATGCGCATATTCCTGAAATCGCTTTTATCGGTAGGTACCACTGCTGTGGCCTTGTAGCAGGTGTAGTCGCCTATCTTTTTGGTCTCAGTGGTCATTTTCCATTGCAGCTTAGGCAGCGTATCATCAATAAGGAATTCTTTGCCAAACACTTCCTTCTCGGTTGCAAAGCGTTTTTCCTTAATGCTCTTCCAGTGCTTACCGCCGCCGCCCATCATGTTCATCATCATGCGCATGCCGCCTTCCTGCCCCGGGGCATCCAGCTTTTCTTCCTCAAGCCAGGTGCTTTCGGTACGGTTAAAGGTAAGTATAATGGTTTTTTCAAGGGCTTTTTTTACACGCTCCTTTATCTGTTTTTCCATTTCGGGGGTAATGTCGCGGTTGCCCGCCATACCGCCAAAATCCGGCGGGGTAGTTTTAGACTCGTATGTGGCAACGCCCTGAAAATCCTGCGCGTGCAAGCCCAGTGATAAAAGCGCTACAAATAAAACGGCTATTTTTTTCATAAACGAATAAGTTTTGATATAAGACTATAAACAAGTGTTTTGGTTACACCAATTTTTATAAAATTATAAGCCAAAGTAATACATTAGTGCTTAAGCGGTAGTAAAAAACAGGTAAACAGGGCTTTTTTGCTTGTGAACGGATGGAAGTTTCACTTGAGGCGCAAAGAATACACCAAAGACTCACAGAGGATAAAAACAGTCCATTACAAGCTCCGTGTAATAAACCGGAAGAGAGGGATACCTTCATAAATGCTCAAAATCCGCGGGCATCCGCTTAAATCCGTGTCATCCGCGTTCCTTTTTTGCAACAGAATTCGCTATTTTTACCGCAATAATTTTTCATCATGCTTGGATTAAAACTCCTTACTGACCCCCGCTGGGCCAACATTGCCGAAGGCAACCTCGAAGAAATACTTACTGACCACGCCTGGTGCGAGCAGAAGGCCGCGGCCAATGCGCTGTATATTATTACCAATAATTCCGAGCATATAGAGCTGGTGCAAAAAATGGCCGAGATAGCCATTGAGGAGATGGAGCACTTTACTATGGTGGTCGATATCATCAAGCAGCGGGGCTACACGCTGGGCCGTGAAAAGCGCGACGATTATGTAGGCCAACTGGCTAAGTTTGCCAAAAAGAACTGCAGCCGTATGGAGGCGTTTATCGACCGGATGCTCTTTGCCGCCATGATAGAGGCAAGGAGCTGCGAGCGTTTCAGGGTGCTTTCAAAAAATATTAAGGATGCCGAACTGGCTAAGTTTTACCACGACCTTATGGTAAGCGAGGCCACGCACTATACCACGTTTTTAGGCTTTGCCCGCAAGTATGGCGAAGGTATTGATGTGGACAAACGCTGGGCCGAATGGCTGGAGTTTGAAGGGGAACTGATACAGAGCTATGGGAAGACGGGGGCAGTGCACGGGTAGGGGGGAGTATTGCTACTTCTGTTTTAGCGAACGGTTAATATGCTACCACAACCTGTTAAAAACAGCAAAGCAGCCAAAAGGCTGCTTTGCTCAAGTATTAAAATCATATTGGCTTAGGCCCTGATTTTGGCTGCCTGATCCTTGCTTACTAAATCGTCGAATCTTGCCAGGAGGGCATTATACTGCGTAGTGAGCGTAACAAGCTGGGTTTGCACCGCCTCTGCTTCAGCCTGTGCATAGGTGGCACCGGGAGCGGTAGTGCCCTGGGTAACCGCTACAGGATTATTAGCAGTATTTAGTGCAGCCGATTGAAGCATAGGTGTGTATTCCTGAACTTCTGCATCGTAGACGGATACACCTGTAGTAGCCGTAAATGCGGTGGATAAGGTAAATGTGGTACTTGCTCCACTTCCGATTTTCTCTTTTATAAATGTACCTTCAGGTATTCCAGTTCCCCTTATCCTGTCTCCAACTTGCCACGCATCCGGGGTGCTCAAGGTAATAGTAGTTGTACCGGTTATGCCAGTTATTGTTGTAGGAGCGTGATACCTGCGCCAGCCTACCATGGCTATCCTGTACGAAGGAAGTGGTTGGCCTGTATTTGTTGCTGTTGTTACAGCTACAGCAAAGGCATCAGGCACGTTTCTAAGCGTTGCCTTAAAAGTTACTTCGTCAAATGCTTCAACACAACCCATGATATTTCTGCCTGACGAAAATGTTCTTTCTCCGGTAAAATCTTCATACTTGATAGCGGTGGTTCTACACATTATTTGGGTATACAGTTTAAGTTTCCCTACCCAGTTAGAATCCAGTTGTATGATGGCTCTTGTAATACCGTCTCCATCATCATCTAAGGGAATCATGATTATCTCGGTTATTTGATAGTAATTATTGCTTGGAATTAATGAAAATTCTGGAGCATTTGCAATCAAAAGCTTATCTTGGTCTTTACTTACAATCATTTGCCCATTTACAAGATGAGCCCTGTTGTTAATGTCACTACTACTTACTCCATTTAATATAGAGGGCGTTAAATATTTTGACATCTGAGTTGTTCCATTAGATACAAGTGCGCCGGATTGTAATTTGGTATCGCTAAAAAAGCAATTGTCAATAATGGTATTATATGCATTATTAGATGAAACTACCGGTTCGCCGTTTAAGCCGGTAAGTTTACAATTTCTCAGTGTTAAAGTTGCTGCTTGATTTAAATATGCCCGGAAACACTCGGTTTGAAGCGTACAGCCCACAAGTTCCAGGTTTCCATAACACGTAATCTGGAAATCTACAGACCCTCTGTGGTCGCCAAAGTTTATACGACTGTCTTCTATTTTGGCGGTGTTGTTGGCATTTGCAGATTGTGTTCCCACCCAGCCGATACCGCCAATGCTTTCTGCGTGCATACCGGTAATGTGTATGGCCTGTTCTCCGCTTTGCCCTTTACTGTTAAAAATGTAATTACCATTAATATTAACGCCATATATCCTGGGGATGTTTCCATTTTGCGTTCCATAGGTGACAGAATCAAAACAGTATTTACATGAACCAACAGAACCTGCATACCAATATAAGTTCCTGTTTTGGGCATCGCAGGACGCTATGCCTGATTTGGCACCATCTACCCTGCAATCCATCCAGGTTATCTCTGAGCCAAGTTGCCATTTTGGATAGCCACTTGGAGAAATCAAGAAACCTACAACAAAATCTTCAACAGCAACAAATTCAAATTTTGTTCCTGATGTTGCATTAGCATTTGGGATATAATAATAATCTTCAAATCCCGGATAACGCTCCTCAGTTGATAAAATATGTTCCGCGTCCGGAAGTGAAAAAAAAGGGTCAATCACTATTCCTGCGTACGGACTGTATCTGCTATCCCTAACCCTATCCCACACAAACACCATAGTTTCATATCGTGTAGTAGAAACAGGTTGTTCGGTAGAGACCGGATTGTAGCCAAAAACCTGTATGTTTGTAAGGTGTATGTTCCTTCCGTTTTGTATACCTATGGCAAATGTTTTCATTTGTGGCAACATTTGTGCTACACCGTCTACCACTACTTCACCTATGTGCCGGGCAATAATCCGCGTACTCCTGTAATAGGTGTCTGTAGTGGCCCCTGTGCCATGCCATGTAAGCGATATATAATCTTTAGCATATTCAGTTCCATCAAAATCCGGCATTATTAACAAAGGCGCATCAACACAATATCTGCCGGCTCTTGTCCGCATAATAGCATTTGTATTTTTGCAGGAATCTATACATTTTTGTAAAAAGGGATGCTGATCAGGTGAGTCAGGGACAACGCGGGGATTAAAATTGGTCAAAATAGGGACAGTGCCAAACGCGTCAGACCACACTTCCTGATTGCCTGCAAAATAAACATTTCCTTCTCCATACACCAGCCTTTGAGATTTTGTATCAATCTCAGAATTGATTGTTAGTATTGCACCTGCCGAAACATTAAACCCGCCATCAGGCTCTATTAAAAATTTAATTTCAGCAGGTATATCCAGGTTTGTAGTGATTTCTATTTGTTTATCAAGTATTATAGTACCCTGTGTGTTTAAGTGTATAATATCACTGCACAATTTTTCAAGCCTGCCTCGGGTCGGTTCTTTCAGTTCGCTTACCCGCCTGCCCACAACAGGCAGCCGGTAATAGCCTATGCTGTCTCTGTTATAAAGCCCTCCGCACCAATCGTCAATCATTGGAGCATCGTTATAATACGTATCGGTGTAAATTCGGGTAACTAAATCGCCGGTAGTGCCAAAATAGTTTGGCTTTGCTGTGGTTAAGTCTATTGCCATTAGTGTAATGCTTCTCTATAAGTTATACAATTGCAACTTGCTTCTTCAAAACTGCCGTCTGCCTGTGCTACCACTATTGTAGTATGGCCGTTAATTACAGCAGTTGCAACCGCTCCCGGTTCGCCTGTATCTGCAATATCTACTGTTGGGGGAATAAATGAAAGTGTAACGCTAAGTTCGCCCACTTCCAAATTGTTTAAATAGTTTTCCATATTGGTTGATTTTAAAATTTCATACACATATCCCGAAAATATAAAGATGGGATCACTCTTAAAAATAGGCACCTCCGCACATACCGCACCTTTCATTAAATCAGTACTTACCATTAAAACCGGTGCGTAAGGAACCTTACGAATTTAGTAAAAAAAATCTTGCTTTTAAGGAAAATTTCCTTGAATAAGTGTATAAAATTGCTGTCAATATTTTTTATTATCTTAGCCCACTATGAAAAAGTTATATCACACGCTGTTACTCCTCATTTTTGCGGGCCTGCTCTCATCAGCAGGTGTGCACAAGTATTACGTGGCGGTTTTTCAGATGGAGCATAAGCCCCAGAAGAAAACCATACAGGTAACCGGGCGCATTTTTATAGACGACCTTGAGAAAGCCCTAAACGCTAAGTATGGCAAAACCTTTTACCTTGCCACCGCTAAAGAGCTCCCCGAAACCACCGCTACCATAAAGCAATACCTGCTGGATAAGGTAACCGTAACCGTAAATGGCAAGGCCGCGCCGCTTACTTTTCTGGCAAAAGAAGTGGATGATGATATACTGGTGTGTTACCTTACCGTGCCGGCGCCTAAAAAAGTCACCTCTATTGAAGTGCGCAATACCGTGCTGCAGGACATGTTCCACGAGCAGCAAAACATGATAAATACCAGAGTAAACAACGAGCGCAAAAGCCTGCTCCTAACCCGTGATACGCCTTCAGGCACCGTAACTTTTTAACGTATGAAAAGAGTATTTTATACCCTAACCGTGCTGGCAACCCTCACCACCGCCGCCCAGGACAAGCCCGCCACACCCCGTGAGTCCGGCCACAAAGACCGCAACAGCTTCAACCAGATGTACGACCTTTTGGCTACGCCCAATATGTTCCGCACCGCAAGCGGGGCGCCGGGCCCGGCCTATTACCAACAGCAGGCCGATTATAAAATGGACATAGAGCTTGACGATAAGAATACTAAACTTTACGGTACCGAGACCATTACCTATACCAATAACGCACCCGAGGCTTTGGAGTACCTTTGGATTCAACTGGACCAGAACGAAAACGCCGCCGACTCGCCCTCTAAACTCATAGAGAACCAAAATATGGACCCTGCCTATACCGCCCAGGGCTTTGTGCGCCGCTATGCCGAAAAGGAATTTGACGGCGGGTTTAAGCTGGAGTACGTTAAGGATGCAGCGGGCAAGCCCATGAAATATACCGTAAACCAGACCATGATGCGCATCGACCTGCCTGTGCCGCTTAAGCACGGCGAAAAGGTATCGTTCAGCATTAAATGGTGGTACAATATTAACAATTACCAGGTTGTTGGCGGCCGCAGCGGCTATGAGCATTTTGATGCGGATAACAACAACCTCTACGTTATCGCGCAGTTTTACCCGCGTATGGCGGTGTATAATGATGTAGAGGGCTGGCAGAACATGCAGTTTTGGGGCGCGGGTGAGTTTGCCCTTACCTTTGGCAACTTCGAGGTAAACATTACCACCCCGGCAGACCACGTGCTGGATGGTACGGGCGTACTGCAAAACCGCAAAGACGTGTTTACGCCCGAACAGCTAAGGCGCTGGGAACTGGCTGCAAAAACCTACGACAAGCCTGTGGTTATCGTTACCCAGGAAGAAGCTACCGCTGCCGAAAAAAACTTCAGTACCAAAAAGAAAACCTGGAAATTAAAGGCCGATAACGTGCGCGACTTTGCGTTTAGCTCTTCGCGTAAGTTTATATACGACGCTATGGCGGTAAAGCTAAACGACAAGAGCGTTATGGCCATTTCGCTGTACCCTAAGGAGGCTAACCCGCTATGGGGTGACAGCAGCACCCGCCTGGTGGCGCATACGCTAAAAACTTACAGTAAATATACGTTTGATTACCCGTACCCGAAGGCCATATCGGTTTCGGCGGCAGACCAGGGCATGGAGTACCCCATGATATGCTGGAACTTTGGCCGCCCTGACGAAAAAGGCTTTGTAAGCGACCCCATTAAATGGGGCAATGCCGGGGTAATCATACACGAGGTGGGGCATAACTTTTTCCCCATGATTGTTAACTCTGATGAGCGCCAGTGGACCTGGATGGACGAGGGGCTAAACAGCTTTTTAGAGTACCTTGCAGAGCAGGAGTGGGATGCTAACTTTCCCTCACGCCGTGGCCCTGCCGATAAAATAGTGCCTTACATGAGCGGCGACCAGAAATTCCTGGAACCGATAATGACAAATTCTGAAAGCATCCACCAGTTTGGCAACAACGCTTACGCCAAGCCTGCCGCGGGGCTTAACATGCTGCGCGAGGTCATTATGGGGCACGAGCTTTTTGACCATGCCTTTAAAACCTACGCTAACCGCTGGAAGTTTAAGCACCCCACGCCGGAGGATTTTTTCCGAACCATGGAAGATGCCTCTGCGGTAGACCTTGACTGGTTCTGGAGGGGATGGTTTTACAGTACTGATTATGTAGACCTTTCGATAAAAGAGGTAAAGCAGTATTATGTTACCGATGTAAAACCGGAAGGCCTTAAGGAAGTAAACATCCGCAAAGGGCGCTTTGGTAAAGAAACCGGGCCGTTTGTATATATGGCGCCCGATAGCCCCGATGCCAATAAAGCCGATAAAAAAGCCTTTAACCGTGCTGAAGTAAAAATGCTTAAGGAGTATATTGACGGGAAATTTACCCCTGAAGAAAAGGCGGCGTTACGCGAGCCGAAGTTCTTTTATGAAGTCACCTTTGAAAAGCTGGGCGGCCTGCCCATGCCGGTTATAGCGCAGCTAACGTATGAAGACGGCACCACCGAAACTCAGACGTTTCCGGTGCAAATATGGCGTAAAGAAAACACCACGGCAAAACGCGTGATAGCCACCGGCAAAAAAGTAACTAAAATGAGGCTGGACCCTAAGCTGCTTACCGCTGATATTGATGTAGAGAATAACATGTGGCCCCCTATAGCCGGCCCGGACAAATTCGACCAGTTAAAGGACAAAAAATAGGCGTTCACCGCTTTTTAGGTAAAATACAGTTAAACCCTGGTTTATTTAGCAATACGTCAGGGTTTTGTTGTTATTTTTAAATTATAACTGATGTATTTTTTTATATTTTTGGAAAAAAACCATCGGCTATGGAAGCAGTATTACGTTACGCACTTTTATTGGGCTTTGTTACAGTTTCGGCGCAAACCGTAGATAATTTTTATACGCCAGGTAACAGCCCTGAAATTGGCGGCCCGGCCTACGTTATAGCCACACCTGAAACCGATCTTAATGAGGACGTTTCCGGCGAAAGCATTACTTGGGATTTTACAAACCTTTCCGATGCCGGCCAATCTGAAACTACCACACAAAGCCCTACTAACAACCAGCTTGCTAATTTTCCGGGAACAAGCCTTGTAGTGCAAACCAATGGTAACTTTTACGGTAACGATAATGTGGTAAACCGTTTCTTTTTAAACAGTAACAGCATTACCGGTATCAAAATTGGCAATGTAACGCTGAGTTATAACACGGATAACGCTTTTTTGGGCAACTTCCCGCTAAATTACGGCTACACCTTTACCGATGCTGTTGCGGGCACTTTTCAGGGCATGGGCTATACCGGCACCTTTACAGGAACGGCCACCACCTCGGTTGATGCCTATGGCACCTTAACCACAAACCTGGGCAATGCAGGTATGGGTTTTAGCAATGTACCCGTTACAAGGCTAAAAATCACACAGGACCTGGTGCTAATTTACAACGGCGTACCAGCAGGTACGCTTACCCAAACCATGTACCATTATTATTCAGGCGAACCTTTTGTAACATATCCCCTTGTAAGGAGCATCGCTTCACACCTTAATGTACCCGCACTTGAATTAGATTATAATGCCGATTCATTTGAGGTGTATAACGTGGGGCTGCTGGGTACAATTACAAATACTAAAGAAAAAATAAGCATTGCACCAAACCCCGTGGGCGATGTATTGCATTTTACCAACGCCGGTACTATTACCGCAGTAACCGTTACCGACGCTTCGGGCAGGGAGGTGCTAAAAAGCAATCCGGGTAACGATATCGCTACGGCCGGCCTTAACACGGGTATTTACCTTGTTACTTTACAGGATGCATCGGGCACCAGTACTTTAAAAATGGTCAAACAATAAATATTTAAATCTGCTTAAACTATCACAATGAAAAAAACACTACTATCAGCATTTTTGCTTGCGGCTGTAGGCATGTCGGCACAAACGGTAAACACTTTTTACACTATTTCTGCAAACACCTACGAGTACCAGCTTGCCGAAAGTGCCACACTGCTTGATGAAAGTGCCTCTGGCGAAAATGTAACCTGGAATTTTAGCGGCCTTACAGCGGCCGGATACTCGTCTACCGCTACAATCGCGTCTACCGATGGGCAGGAAGCCGAATTCCCTACAACAAATACGGTGGTAGAAACCAGCGGCGATTTTACTACTACCGAGTTTTTCCTGAATAACGCTCAAGATGGGGGTACGTTTTTAACGGCTGCCAGCTCAAATGGTATCATGCTGGATTATGCGGCAAACAATGCTTTTTTAGGAATATTCCCTAAGGCGTATGGCGCGGCGGCTGTTGCCGATCCCATATCGGGTTCATTTACTTATGTTACAGAAGAAGACACGTATAATGGCACCTTCTCCGGTACCTGCACCACTTCGGTAGACGGCTACGGCACCCTTACAACAAATGTGGGCACTACCCCGGCCGGAACCCCGGTTACCCGCCTTAAAATTGTGCAGGTACTTAACATTGTATACACCGGTTTCCCCGTAGGTACCGTTACCCAGACCATGTACAGCTATTATGCAGCCGCCCCGGCTGACGCCCCTGTGTTCCGCACGCTTACCATGGTAATGAACCTGCCGCTTTTAGGCCTTAATAACGAGACCACACAATCTATAGAAAGCTATTACGACCCTCTCATGGCTACTACCAATCCTTTTGAGGTAAATAAAATTGCCATAGCCCCAAACCCGGTAGCCGATGTGCTGCACTTTACAGGAAATGCCCAAGTTACTAAGGTAGTAGTTACCGATGCAGCCGGAAGGCAGGTGCTGCAGTCAGCGGCGAATGACGTTAATGTAAGCAGCCTTAGCGCGGGTATTTATTATGTTACCGCACAAACCAGCAAGGGCAACACTACCCTGAAAATTGCAAAACAATAAGCAGCTGTATTATAATTTAAAGGATGGCGCTCCGTTTACTAAAAAAACACTAATTACACATCCGTAAATGTAATATGCACGTATTTATATTTAACTTTGTGTATTAAATTTTACAACTATGTTTGGAATAGGAGGCGGAGAGCTGTTTTTTATCATGATTGTTGTGCTCATGCTTTTTGGCAGCGACAAAGTCCCTGAGATTGCGCGCGGCCTGGGCAAAGGGATGCAGCAGCTTAAAAACGCTACTAACGATATAAAAAGCGAAATCCATAAGAGCGCGGATATAGACGGTATAAAAAAATCGCTTACTGATTTGGGTACGGCTAATGACGATACCTCTAAACAAATACAGGGCGAAATTGAAAAAGTAAAAGAAGACATTGAAGAAATGTCGGGCCCTATAAAACGGATTAAATAGATGCTTGAAAAATTAGGCCAGCTTGACCGCGAACTTTTTATATGGCTAAACAGCCTGGGTTCAGAAACCTGGGACCCGCTTTGGCTCATCATTACAAAACAGGTAAGCTGGATACCCGTTTTTGCAATTATTATCTACCTGGCTTTTAAACGCCTCGGCTGGAAACACGCGCTTATGGTAGTGGGGCTTATAGGCCTTTTAGTTTTAGTTACAGACCAGACTACTAATCTTATAAAAAACTCGGTGCACCGCCTGCGCCCCGGCAGCGACCCTGCCATTGCCAATATTATCCGGGCCATACAAAAGCGCCACTCCTTTAGTTTTATATCGGGGCATGCCAGTAACTCTATGGCCGTTGCCTTTTTTACCTATCGTGTACTGCATCCGTATTTAAAATATATAGGCTTCTTTTTCCTTTGGCCGCTTATATTTGCTTACAGCCGCATTTACCTGGGGCTGCACTATCCGGGCGATATACTGTGTGGCTACTTATTTGGCCTGTTTACCGGGTGGCTTATGGTAAAACTATACACCTTCCTGCGCGATAAATACTTCCCGCAACACGAGCGTTTAGATAACCCTACTAACAGTGAGCCCGTCTCTAATGGGTAAAAGCACGGTTTCTACACGCGGGTCCTCCTTTACCATCTTGTTGTAATCCAGCAGTACCTTTGTGCTTTTGTCGTTGTCTTTTACGGGTTCCAGTACTTTTCCGCTCCACAGCACGTTGTCAGAAAGTATAATGCCGCCCTTGTGTATCAGGGGTACAATAAGGTTCCAGTAGTTGGGGTAATTTTGTTTATCGGCATCTATAAACACAAGGTCAAACTTTTTATCCAGCCTGGGTATTATATCCAGCGCGTTGCCCAGGTGCTGCGTTATCCGGCCACCCCAGGGGCTTTTGTCAAAATACTTCCGCTGAAAATCATACAGCTCCTCGTTATTGTCCAGCGTATCCAGCGTGCCGCCTTCCTGTAGCCCTTCGGCCAGGCACAGCGTGGCATAGCCTGTAAAGGTGCCTATCTCTAATATTGCCTTAGGGTGAACCAGCTTGCTCAGCAGGCTCAGCACCCGCCCCTGAAAATGCCCGCTCAGCATGCGCGGCTGCAGTATCTTCTGGTGGGTTTCGCGGTTTAGCGCCTCAAGTAATGCAGGTTCGTTTTCGCTGTGGCTGGCGGCATAGTCTTCAAGTTCTTCAGATATAAAGTGCATGTATTTCTTGATTTTGAAGCAAAGATAATTATTACAGATAAACTTTTTTAAAGGCAGGTAACCCCATAAAAAAATATTCCTAAAACGTTTGCCGGTTTATAATTGGTAAAAATGACTATAAGTATTAAAAAAATAGGGGTTAACCCTGATAATTAAGGAATTAAATGATAATATTGCCACTTCTCAAATGATTACAGGGTGTTATGAAATTTAAAATTACGTTACTTGCCGGTCTTTTAACGTTTGTTGTTTTCCCCCGGGTTACTCAAGGCGACAAGCCCAAAAGGAGGGAACTCCCCATCGTTGAAAAACCGCGCGAAACCGTTTTGCCGGCCCTCTATACATATTCCCTGGCGGAAGAGGATAACGCACTTTTGGTTCAGTGATTATTTTTATAGCCGTAACTGTGTGGCATTATATGCGTATAACAACAGCCCACCGATGAGTGCAAATCTCCAACTGAATATTTCAAATTTCAATCCTTAAATCTTTCAATTCATAAATAACAAAAAAACCTACCTTTGCAGCATGCAAACGGAGAAAAGAGACATAAGGGCGCTTACTAAAGAACAGCTGCGTGCGTTTTTTGAGGCAAATGGCGATAAGGCGTTCCGTGGTAACCAGGTATATGAATGGCTGTGGCAAAAAAATGCCCATAAGTTTGACGATATGACCAATGTGGCCAAAGCTACCCGCCAGATGCTGGAGGATAACTTTGTAATAAACCACATACACGTAGACCAGATGCAGCGCAGTACCGACGGTACCGTAAAAAATGCCGTGCGCCTGCACGACGGCCTGGTGGTAGAAAGCGTACTGATACCTACCGAAACCCGTACCACCGCCTGCGTGAGCAGCCAGGTAGGCTGCAGCCTTGACTGTAACTTTTGTGCAACGGCGCGCCTTAAGCGCATGCGCAACCTTAACCCTGACGAAATATACGACCAGGTGGCTGCCATAGATGCCGAAAGCCGCCTGTACCACAACCGCCCGCTAAGCAATATAGTATTTATGGGCATGGGCGAACCGCTTATGAACTATAATAACGTATTAAAGGCTATTGAAAAGATAACATCTACAGAGGGGCTGGGCATGAGCCCTAAGCGCATTACCGTTTCTACATCGGGTGTGCCCAAAATGATTAAAAAACTGGCGGATGATGAGGTTAAATTTAAGCTTGCGGTATCGCTGCACTCGGCTATAGATGCCGTGCGCAGCAGTATTATGCCCTTTAGTAAAAATTTCCCTCTGGCAGAGTTGCGCGAATCGTTAGAATACTGGTATACCAAAACTAAAAGCCGCGTTACCTATGAGTATGTGGTGTGGAAAGGTATTAACGACCGCAAGGAAGATATAGACGCGCTGGTAAAATTTACCCGCTACGTGCCCTGCAAGGTTAACCTGATAGAATACAATCCTATTGATGATGGCGAATTTCAGCAGGCCGACCCTGAGGCTATAGATGCCTACATCCGCGCATTAGAAAACAGTGGGGTAGTGGCAAAAGTGCGCCGCAGCCGCGGGAAGGATATTGATGCCGCCTGTGGGCAGCTGGCTAATAAGGGCGAGGCGGTGCAGTAATTCAGTGTTCAGTGGCGGCTAAGTAGCCAAGTAGCTCAGCGGCTAAGAAACTTAATACGTGACATAGTTTTTAAACTTAGTGCCCCGGCACCTCAGAAACTAAGCACCTTTTTTTTATCTTTGACGGCGAATGAAAATCACGGAGCAAATAAAGCAGCCCATATCGGCCGAAATGGAACTTTTTGAGAAAAAGTTCCGCGAGTCGATGTCTTCAAAAGTGGCGCTGCTCAACCGCATTACCTATTATATAGTAAACCGCAAGGGCAAGCAAATGCGGCCCATGTTTGTGTTCCTTACCTCAAAAATGATAAGCGGGGGAATGGTAAACGAGCGCACGTACCGCGGCGCTTCGGTTATAGAGCTGATACATACCGCCACACTGGTACACGATGATGTGGTAGACGACTCTAACCGCCGCCGTGGCTTCTTCTCCCTAAACGCCCTCTGGAAAAACAAAATTGCCGTGCTTGTAGGAGATTACCTGCTCAGCAAGGGCCTGTTGCTAAGTATAGACCACGGCGATTTCGACCTGCTGCGCATCATATCAGTAGCCGTGCGCGAAATGAGCGAGGGCGAACTGTTACAGATAGAAAAGGCACGACGCCTTGATATTACCGAAGAAATTTATTTTGAAATCATCCGCCAGAAAACCGCAACCCTTATCGCGGCCTGCTGCTCGCTGGGCGCGGCATCGGTAGACCCCGAAAGTGAAAATGTGGAAAAGATGCGCCGCTTTGGCGAACTTATAGGCATGGCGTTCCAGATAAAAGACGACCTTTTTGACTATACCGATGATGCCATAGGCAAACCTACCGGCATAGATATTAAGGAGCAAAAAATGACGCTGCCGCTTATTTATGCGCTGAATAATTGTGCCAAATCAGAAAAGAAATGGGCTATTAATTCGGTTAAAAACCATAACAAAGATAAAAAACGGGTTAAGGAGGTAATTAACTTTGTTAAAAATAAAGGCGGCCTTAGCTACGCGGAGCAAAAAATGAGCCAGTACCGCGAAGAAGCCCTTATGCTGCTTGCAGGTTATCCCGCATCACAATATAAAGACGCGCTTACGCTGATGGTAAATTATGTTATCGAAAGGAAAATATAAACACCTATTATATATATAACGAGTAAGGCTGCCAACTGGCAGCCTTACTCGTTAATAACAGAAAGCGATATGTTATTTATTAGGGCGCACTATAAGTGCATACGGAAATTTTTTACGTATTTCGGCAAGGTTGCGCTCCGCTTCAATTTTCGATTTATAGCTGCCTACTAAAACTTTATAGGTAGGGCTCTCATATATTATTGTAGCATCTACATTCTTATAGTCGCGCCTAAAATCCTGTAGCGATTTGCGTGCGCCGTTGTTGTCTCCATAAAATATCTGCACCTTATATTTGTCGTTAACGGTTATCGAAGCATTAATTTTACGCTTTGCTGCCAGCAATTCGCTAAATTGTTCGTCCTGATTTACCGTTACACTGCTTTGTGCATTAGATTTATATGTAAATAAAATGCTAATAAAAAGTATACTAAAGGCACATTTAAATCTTAAAATTCTCATAATGAACTGGGTTTTATACAAATGTACAACTATTATTTTTACTGGGCTTGCAGGGGTCTATTTAGAATTGGTATAAATTATGCTTTAAGGTTTATTTAAGGTTTGAGAATAATTCTTAAGTCGTATTTTTGTGGGAGTTTTTTAAAAAAGGCTTGTATTTTAACAGATATACCCCTTAAAAACCGTACCAAAATAGTCGTTAATCATTACTAATATGAAAAAAGTGGGTAACCATACTTCAATTTCAAGGATCTTAATGTTCTTTCTGGCGCTCTCGCTAACTTTTTCCACTTCTGCATTTGCTCAGGATAGTGCTGCCCCGGCAGCTCCTGGCGCTATGGCTGCACCGGCAGCCGCCGATGCTGCAGCACCTGCTGCTGCCGGTGCGGGCGATCCGGTTAAAGGGAAAGAACTGTTTAACGCCAACTGTGCCTCATGCCATAAGCTAGATGAAAAGTCTACCGGCCCTGCACTTAGGGGGGTAGCGGCTAAGCACGATACGCAGTGGCTATACGACTGGATACACAACAGTACCGCCATGATAAAATCTGGCGATGCGGCAGCTGTAAAGCTGTATAATGAAAACAATAAGGTTACAATGACCTCGTTTCCACAGCTAAGTACTGCGGATATTGATAACATTATAGCTTATACTTCAGAGCCAAAAGTAGTTGATACGCCTTCGGCTGCAACTGCCACAACAGCTTCAGGCAGTGATAACGGCGGAGTTTCGTCTGTTATTGTATTAGGTGCGCTTATACTTGTTTTAGGTGTGCTTATCGTTATGCTGGTATTGGTAAACAGGACACTTACAAGGGTAGCTAAAAATAATGGCCTTGAAATAGAAAAAGAACCTTCAATATCCGTTTGGAAAGCGTATGTTAAAAACCAGTTCCTTGTTTTGGTAACGGTTATATTATTAATACTTTCAGGCGGCTACATGCTGTATGGCTACTTAATGCAGATAGGTGTAGACCAGGGCTATGAGCCGGTTCAGCCTATTCACTTCTCGCACAAAATACACGCCGGAGACAACGGTATCGACTGTAAATACTGCCACTCTTCTGCAAGGGTTAGCAAGCAGTCGGGCATCCCTTCACTAAATGTATGTATGAACTGCCACAAAAACATCAGTTCATTTGCAGGGGATAAAGATTCAATTTACGACCGCTCTAAAGAATTCTACACGGGTGAGATTGCCAACTTGTATGACGCGGTTGGTTGGGATAATACTACAAAAGCCTATACGGGTGTTCAAAAGCCTGTTAAATGGGTGAGGATACACAACCTGCCTGATTTTGTTTACTTTAACCACTCACAGCACGTTTCGGTTGCGGGTGTGGAGTGCCAGACGTGCCACGGCCCTGTACAAACGTTTGAGGTTATGAAACAGCACGCTCCGCTTACAATGGGCTGGTGTATCAACTGCCACCGTGAAACAAATGTGAAGGTGGAAGGCAACGGCTACTACGCTAAAATCCACGATGAACTTGCTAAAAAGTACGGGGTTCAAAAACTTACTGCTGCCAACATGGGTGGTACTGAGTGTGGTAAATGTCACTATTAATCAATTTCTAAGAAGCTAATATCTATATACAACATGGCATCAAACAAAAAATACTGGCAAAGTGTTGAAGAGCTTAATGAAAACAGCTCTATTGTTGAGACGCTAAGAAACAACGAGTTTGTTGAAGAAATCCCTACAGAGGAGTTCCTTGGTGATAAGGAAGCCCTGGCAAATTCATCTACAAGCCGTCGTGACTTTTTAAAATATGTGGGCTTTACCACAGCCGCTGCTTCCCTTGCAGCGTGTGAAGGCCCGGTAATTAAATCTATACCTTATGTGGTGCAGCCGGAAGAAATTATCCCGGGTGTTGCTGATTATTATGCTACTACCATAGCAGACGGTTTTGATTTTGCAAACATACTTATAAAAACCCGTGAAGGGCGTCCTATAAAAGTTGAGAAAAACAAACTTGCAGGCGCTAAGCTTTCTGCAAACGCAAGGGTGCATGCCTCTGTACTTTCGCTTTACGATAACCTTAGGCTTAAACAGCCGGTTATAAGCGGTAAGCCTGCCTCATGGCAGGAAGTTGACGCTAAGGTAAAAGCGGGCCTTTCTCAGGCTGCTGCCAGCGGCGGACAGGTTGTGGTGCTTACAGGTACTACCGCAAGCCCCTCTACTGATAAATTAATTGCTGAGTTTGGCGCTAAATATGCTAACTTTAAGCATGTTGTATATGATGCCGTATCTTCTTCAGAAGCGCTTGATGCCTACCAGGCCGTATATGGCGAAAGGGCACTGGCAGATTATGACTTTAGCCAGGCGGATGTTATCCTTTCTGTAGGCGCCGATTTCCTTGGCGACTGGCAGGGTGGTGGTTTTGATGCGGCCTATGCTTCAAAACGCATCCCTAAAAACGGCAAAATGTCTAAGCACATCCAGATAGAGAGCAACATGACGCTATCGGGTGCCAATGCAGACAAGCGTATACCGCTTACCGTTACCCAGCAAAAATATGCCCTTGTGGCTATATATAATGCCCTTGTGGGCGGGGGCGCTAACGTAGCCCTTGATAAAACGTATGCTGCTGAAGTAAATAAAGCTATTGCCCAACTTAAAGCTGCCGGATCTAAAGGTGTGGTTGTTACCGGCCTTGATGATGTAAACGCGCAACTGCTTGTATTGGGTATTAATGCTGCCATCAACTCGGCTGCGTTTAAGCCGGGTGCGCCTCGTTACACACGTAAAGGCGATGCCAAAGCCGTTAAACAGCTTGTGGCTGATATGGCTTCCGGGCAGGTGGACGTACTTATTATGAGTAATGTTAACCCTGTGTACACGCTTCCTAACGGAAACGATTTTGCAGAGGCGCTTAAAAAAGTAAAACTTTCTGTTGCATTCTCGCTTAAAGAAGATGAAACAGCTTCAAAAACAACTGTGGCCGCCGCTGCCCCCCACTACCTTGAGGCATGGGGCGATGTTAGCGTAGCTAAAGGATATTATGCCATAACACAGCCTACGATCCGCCCGTTGTTTAATACAAAACAATTTCAGGATGCCATCCTTAGCTGGAGCGGTTCTTCGGTATCTTATTATGACTATATCAAAACAGTAGCGCCTACGTATGTAGCCGGTAAAACCTGGAACCAGTTAGTGCACGATGGTGTGGCTTACACAGAGGTAGCTGCAACGGCTGCGGCTGCGGGAGCAGACTGGGGCAGTGCGGCTTCTGCGCTTGCACAGGCTAAGCCTACATCTGATTTTGAGCTTGTACTGTATACTAAAACCGGTATGGGCGACGGCCAGCAGGCCTATAACCCATGGCTTCAGGAGTTTCCAGACCCTATTACCAGGACGTCTTGGGATAACTACATCACCATCTCTAAGGCAGACGCCGATACACTTAAAATAGAGAACTGGAATGTTGCAAACGGTGGCCTTAACGGTAGCCTTGCAGACATTGTGGTAGGCGATAAAAAACTTGAAAAAGTTCCGGTAATCATACAGCCGGGCCAGGCAAAAGGCACTATAGGCCTCGCATTGGGCTATGGCCGCGAAGCTGGATTTAAAAAAGAAATGGTAGTAGGAGTTAACGCTTACACATTATATAACAACCTTAATGCGTTACAGACTGCCAAGCTTACTAAAGTGGGCGGGGAGCATGAATTTGCGTGTGTGCAGCTTCAGCGCACCCTTATGGGCAGGGGCGATATCGTTAAGGATACTACACTTACAGAATTTAACGAAAAGGGCCCTGAAGTTTGGAACGAGATGCCGCAGGTATCTTACGACCATAAAGAGGTTCCCGCTGCTACAATAGACCTTTGGGAGTCTTTTGACAGGACTACAGGCCACCACTTTAACCTGGGTATTGACCTTAACGCCTGTACAGGCTGTGGCGCGTGTGTTATAGCATGCCACGCCGAAAACAACGTTCCTGTAGTAGGAAAATCTGAAATACGCAGGAGCCGCGATATGCACTGGCTGCGTATAGACAGGTACTATTCTGCCGAGGAAACGTTTAATGAGGATGTTGAGAAGAAAGAAAAGGCATCGGGCCTTATGGGTTCTATCCATACTTTTGACGAAATGGAGCACCCTGCAGATAACCCTCAGGTGGTATTCCAGCCGGTAATGTGCCAGCACTGTAACCACGCACCTTGTGAAACCGTGTGCCCGGTTGCCGCTACCTCTCACGGGCGCCAGGGACAAAACCACATGGCTTACAACCGTTGTGTGGGTACCCGTTACTGTGCTAACAACTGCCCGTATAAAGTGCGCCGTTTTAACTGGTTCCTTTACAACAAAAACAACGATTTTGATTATAACATGAACAACGACCTTGGCCGTATGGTGCTTAACCCTGATGTGGTGGTGCGTTCACGCGGTGTAATGGAAAAATGTTCATTCTGTATACAAATGACCCAGGCTACTATACTAACCGCCAAACGCGAAGGCAGGGTGGTTAATAAAGATGAGTTTAGCACAGCCTGTTCTGATGCGTGTGATAGCGGTGCCTTAGTATTTGGCGATGTTAACAACGCCGAAGATACCGTGGCAAGGGGCATAGAAGACGAAAGGGCTTACCACCTGCTAAGCCAGATAGGTACTAAGCCAAATGTATTCTACAAAGTTAAGGTAAGGAATACATAGTAGTAAAAAGTTTATTAATAGAAACAAACATAAAAGGATTATGTCGTCTCATTACGAAGCACCCATTAGAAAACCTTTAATTATAGGTGACAAAAATTATCACGATGTAACAGTTGATGTTGCAAGGCCCGTGGAAGGCAGGGCCAATAAGCAATGGTGGATAGCTTTTACCATAGCGCTGGCAGCCTTTCTTTGGGGTGTAGCGTGTGTTGCCTATACGGTAGGTACAGGTATCGGTACATGGGGATCAAATAAAACAGTGGGCTGGGCCTGGGATATTACCAACTTCGTTTGGTGGGTAGGTATCGGCCACGCCGGAACGCTTATCTCGGCTGTACTACTTTTGTTCCGCCAGAAATGGAGAATGGCCATTAACCGCTCTGCGGAGGCGATGACCATCTTCTCGGTAATACAGGCGGCAATGTTCCCTGTATTCCACATGGGCCGCCCGTGGCTTGCTTACTGGGTAATGCCTATACCTAACCAGTTCGGTTCGCTTTGGGTTAACTTTAACTCACCGCTTCTTTGGGACGTATTTGCGATATCAACCTACCTTTCTGTTTCGCTTGTATTCTGGTGGACGGGTTTACTTCCTGACTTTGCCATGCTTCGCGACAGGGCCATAACGCCTTTTACAAAACAGGTATATTCTATATTAAGTTTCGGCTGGACCGGCCGTGCCAAAGACTGGCAGCGTTTTGAAGAGGTTTCGCTTGTACTTGCGGGCCTTGCCACACCACTGGTACTTTCGGTACACACCATTGTATCATTTGACTTTGCCACATCGGTAATACCGGGCTGGCATACCACCATCCTTCCGCCATACTTCGTAGCGGGAGCTATCTTCTCAGGATTTGCAATGGTAAATACCCTCCTTATCATCATGAGGAAGGTATCAAACCTTGAAGCATATATTACTGTACAACACATAGAGCTGATGAACATCATCATCATGATTACAGGTTCTATTGTGGGTTGTGCCTATATTACAGAGTTGTTTATTGCATGGTATTCGGGCGTTGAATATGAGCAGTATGCCTTCCTTAACAGGGCAACGGGCCCTTACTGGTGGTCATACCTGCTGATGATGACGTGTAACGTGGTTTCGCCGCAGGTAATGTGGTCTAAAAAAATACGTACCAGCATCGCGGCTTCGTTCATCATTTCAATCGTGGTAAACATAGGTATGTGGTTTGAGCGTTTTGTTATCATCGTTACCTCGCTTCACAGGGATTACCTTCCATCTTCATGGACCATGTTCCAGCCTACATTTGTAGACGCCGGTTTCTTCATCGGTACCATAGGTTTCTTCTTTGTGCTGTTCCTGCTTTACTCAAGGAGTTTCCCTGTTATTGCACAGGCCGAGGTAAAATCTATCATGAAAACATCCAGCGAAAAATACAAAAAGCTGCATGAAGCACATGCACACGACGACCATTCACATTCAGAACATAATCATCACTAAGAATCATGAGCAATAAAGTTTTACATGTATTGTACAATGACGATGATATCCTAATGGACGCGGTACGGAAAACCCGCGCTGCACATCATCACATTGAAGAAGTTTTTACGCCATTCCCGGTACACGGCCTTGATAAGGCTTTGGGACTTGCCCCTACAAGGCTTGCTATATGCGCGTTCCTTTATGGCTTAGTGGGATTATCTGTTGCTACATCAATGATGTACTATATAATGATAAAAGACTGGCCGCAGGATATAGGGGGTAAGCCCAGCTTTACCTACTACCAGAACATGCCGGCCTTTGTACCGGTTATGTTTGAGCTTACCGTGTTTTTTGGCGCCCACCTTATGGTAATAACCTTTTATATGAGGAGTAAATTATGGCCGTTTAAAGATGCCGAAAACCCGGACGTAAGGACTACAGACGACCACTTTTTAATGGAAGTGCCTGTACATGGCGATGAAAACGAACTGGTTACTTTTTTTCAGGGCACCGGAGCTGTTGAAGTTAAAGTAATCGAAAAGCATTAATTAGAAGTATGAAAGCATTACATAAAATAGCATTTGCCGTAACCGCCTCGCTGGCGTTTGCATCATGCCATGACACCGCTGCACCTAATTACCAGTACATGCCTAATATGTATGAATCTGTAGGCTACGAAGCATATTCTGAAGCGCCTAAAACTGTTTTTAAAGACGGTAAAGAAGGCCGCCTGCCGGCGCAGGGTTCTATACCCAGGGGTTTTGTGCCTTATGAGCTTCCTAATAACGAAGAGGGCTACACAGCATCTAAAGCGCTTGTATCGCCACTTGCGGCAGGGGAGTATGATGAGGCTAAAGCAGAACAGCTGTATACAATATACTGCGCGATTTGCCACGGTGACAAAGGAGACGGTAAAGGTAACCTTGCAGTAAGGGAAAAATTTGCCGGTGTGCCTGATTATAAAACCAGGGAAATTACCGAAGGCAGCGTTTTCCATGTGGAAACGTATGGCCGCAACATGATGGGATCTTATGCTAACCAGCTGAACCAAAAGGAACGCTGGCAAGTGGCCCGATATGTTATGAAACTTAAGAGTGAATAATTATTGTAGAACACTGAAAGCATAAAATATGTATACATTTTCTAGTAAATTAAAAACGTTGGCCTTTGTACTGATGGTGTTAGGAGCACTGGGTATAGGGTACGGTTTTTTTACTGCACCGAAAACAGTTGAAGAAGCTGAACAAATTATAGCGGCCCAGCACGGGCACGGTGGCCACGGTGATGCAGCGCATGAAGGCGAAGCAGCACCGCACCATGAAGGCGCTGCTGCAGAACACCATGAAGGTGCTGAGGCACACCATGAAGCCCCTGAGGCAAACCAGGGCCATGCAGAAGCCGCCGTTACAGAAGCTGAAGCCGTAACAGGTGATACTGCTACTGCCGAAGGGCATGAAGCTGTTGCTGCCGTTGCCGATACCGCTGTTAGCGATACTGCGGTTGCGGAAAATGCAGTTGCTGAAGAAACTCATGCCGAAACGGCTGTTGCCGCGCACGAGGGGCACGAAGCCCATGCTGAAGCGTCGCACGATGCACACAAAGAACATGCAGAACATGTATTAAAACAACTTAGGAACAAGCCCTGGGCTGCGGTATACGTTGCGGCATTATTTTTTATGCTGATATCGCTTGGCGCCCTTGCGTTTTACGCTATACAAAATGCCGCGCAGGCAGGCTGGTCTCCGGTATTGTTCCGTGTTATGGAGGGAATTTCTTCTTACCTTATCCCCGGTGCAGCAATAGTGTTTATACTTTTAGCATTAGGCGTATTTCACTGGCACGGCCTTTTTGTGTGGATGGATGAAGATGTTGTAGCTGCAGACCACCTTATTAAAGCTAAATCAGGTTACCTTAACGGCCCTTTCTTCTTAATCAGGGCTGCCATATTTATGGGCGGATGGATCTGGTACCGCCAGTACTCACGCAAACAATCGCTTGCACAGGACGAAGCTAACGATAATGTTTCTTACAAAAAGAGCTTTAAAGGCGCTGCGACTTTCCTTGTGTTCTTTATTATATCAGAATCAATTATGTCATGGGACTGGATCATGTCGGTAGACCCGCACTGGTACAGCACCCTGTTTGGATGGTATGTGTTTGCAAGTTTCTTTGTAAGCGGCATCACTACTATTGCCATGATAACGCTTTACCTTAAATCTAAAGGGTATATGGAGTATGTTAATACAAGCCACATACATGACCTTGCCAAGTTTATGTTTGGTATCAGCGTATTCTGGACCTACCTTTGGTTCTCGCAGTTCATGCTGATATGGTATGCCGATATACCTGAAGAGATTGTGTACTTTAAAATGAGGATAGAAAACTATAACCTTCCGTTCTTTGGTATGGTTGCCATGAACTTTGTGCTCCCTATACTTATATTGCTGAATACTGACTTTAAACGCCTTACATGGATTGTGGTAATGGCAGGGATAATTATCCTTTGCGGCCATTATGTAGACTTTTTCAACATGATAATGCCGGCTACCGTGGGCGAGCAGTGGTTTATAGGTGTTACCGAAATTAGCGCTGTATTGTTCTTCCTTGGCCTGTTTATACTTGTAGTGTTTACCACACTTACAAAAGCGCCATTGTTAGCTAAGCGCAACCCGCTTATCGAAGAAAGTAAGCATTTCCAATATTAATATTTAAAGAGATAAACAGATGACTAGTTTATTGATATTTGTAGTTGTAGTTTTATTAGGTGTTGCTATATGGCAGCTTACCAGGATATTCCATCTTACACAGGTGGGAGCCGGTACCGGTACCCATGATGCGGACACCGGGGTGGCGTCTGAAAAAGACAATGCTGTAAACGGCTACCTTATGTTTGCCTTTGTAGGGTTTATCTACCTGTTTACTATTTACTCTTTGTGGAAATGGGGACACCTGGTATTGGGCACGCCTGCTTCTGAGCACGGCCCCCAGTATGATAACCTGATGTCTATATCTATGTGGCTCATCTTTATTGTACAGGTGCTTACACAGTTTTTACTGCACTACTTTGCATTTCGCTATAAAGGCGAAAAAGACAGGGTGGCTTTTTACTATGCTGATAATGACAAACTTGAATTTATCTGGACTATTATTCCCGTTATAGTGCTTGCAGGGCTTATATTATACGGCCTTTATGCGTGGACTAACATTATGTTTATAGACGAAGAAGCTAAAGAAGATGCGGTGTATGTAGAGGTTTATGCAAAGCAGTTTGGCTGGGAAGTGCGCTATGCCGGTAAAGACGGTAAGTTAGGTAAAGCTAACGTGCGTTATATTAACGGTGTTAACAGTATGGGTGTGGATATGTCTGATGCAAATGCTGAAGATGATATACAGGCCAGCGAGTTGCACCTTCCTAAAGGAAAACAGGTTATTTTTAAATTCCGTTCGCAGGATGTACTGCACTCTGCTTATATGCCACACTTCAGGGCACAGATGAACGTGGTTCCGGGTATGGTTACCCAGTTTGGTTTTGTTCCTACCGTTACTACAGATGAAATGCGCGACGATCCGGCTATAATGAATAAGGTGGCGCACATTAATGACCTTCGCTCTAAAAAAAGTGCCGAGCTTGTAGCCGCCGGTAAATCAGCGCTTGATCCGTATCAGTTTGATTACCTGCTGCTTTGTAATAAAATTTGCGGGCAGTCGCACTACAATATGCAAATGAAAATTGTAGTGGAAAGCGAGGCCGACTTTAACAAGTGGCTGGCAGGTAAGGAAACGCTGGGTGCAGCCGTTAAAAAAGAGAAAGACGAAGCTGCTAAGCCTGCAGCGGAGGAAACTGCCACACCGGCAGCGGATACTACAGCTACCGCTAAAGACACTACCGCTACCGCTAAGGATACCGTAACGGCAGCGGCCCAATAATTTTAAAATAATTCTTTTACAATATATCAAATTAAAGAAATATGTCAGCAGCAGGACACGAGATACACGATCACGCAGAACACCACGATGCCCACGATCATCATCATAAAGAAACGTTTATAACAAAGTACATCTTTAGTATAGACCACAAGATGATTGCTAAGCAGTACCTGCTTACCGGTACCATCATGGGTATAATTGGTATTATAATGTCGCTATTGTTCCGTATGCAAATTGCATGGCCGGAAGAATCGTTTACAATATTTAAGGTACTTCTTGGAGATAAATTTGCACCGGGAGGTGTAATGCGTAATGATATTTACCTTGCCCTTGTTACCATACACGGTACCATCATGGTATTCTTTGTACTGACCGCCGGATTGAGCGGTACGTTTAGTAACCTTCTTATCCCGCTGCAAATTGGTGCACGCGATATGGCGTCAGGCTTTATGAACATGGTATCCTACTGGTTGTTCTTCCTTTCTGCTGTTATCATGGTTATATCGCTTTTTGTTGAAGCAGGCCCTGCCTCTGCCGGATGGACAATCTACCCGCCGCTAAGTGCACTGCCACAGGCAATAGGCGGCTCAGGAGCCGGTATGACGCTTTGGCTGGTTTCTATGGCTATATTCATCGCCTCTTCACTAATGGGTTCGCTTAACTATGTGGTTACTGTTATCAACCTGCGTACAAAAGGTATGAGCATGACAAGGCTTCCCCTTACAATATGGGCGCTTTTCATTACTGCCGTTATCGGTATCATATCATTCCCTGTACTTTTATCTGCGGCATTGCTGCTTATTATGGACAGGAGCTTTGGCACATCATTCTTCCTTTCTGATATTTATATTGCGGGAGATGTACTGCACTACCAGGGCGGTTCGCCGGTATTGTTTGAGCACTTGTTCTGGTTCCTTGGCCACCCTGAGGTTTACATCGTAATCCTTCCTGCCATGGGCCTTGTATCTGAAATTATGACATCAAACGCCCGTAAGCCGATATTTGGCTACCGTGCCATGATTGCTTCAATACTTGCCATCGCGTTCCTTTCTACCATCGTTTGGGGCCACCACATGTTCATCTCAGGTATGAACCCGTTCCTTGGTTCGGTATTTACCTTTACAACATTGCTTATCGCTATACCATCTGCGGTAAAAGCCTTCAACTGGATTACTACATTATGGAGGGGTAACCTCCAGATGAACCCTGCGATGCTTTTCTCTATAGGTTTCGTTTCAACGTTCATCACAGGTGGCCTTACAGGTATCATCCTGGGAGACAGTACGCTGGATATTAACGTACACGACACCTACTTTGTAGTTGCCCACTTCCACCTTGTAATGGGTATATCTGCCCTTTACGGTATGTTTGCGGGTATCTACCACTGGTTCCCTAAACTTTACGGCAGGATGATGAACAAAACACTTGGTTATATCCACTTCTGGGTAACAGCCGTGTGTGCTTATGGCGTATTCTTCCCAATGCACTTTATAGGTATGGCCGGATTGCCACGCCGTTACTATACTAACTCGGCGTTCCCGTTATTTGACGACCTTGCCGATGTTAACGTTATCATTACCATGTTTGCCCTTATCGGTGCAGCCTTCCAGCTGGTATTCCTGTGGAACTTCTTCTACAGCATATTTAAAGGCAAACGTGCGGTACAAAACCCATGGAGGGCTAACACCCTAGAGTGGACTACCCCTGTAGAGCACATACACGGTAACTGGCCGGGCGAAATTCCGGAAGTTTACAGGTGGCCGTATGACTACAGCAAACCGGGCCATGATGACGACTTTGTTCCGCAAACCGTGCCAATGAAAGACGGCGAGGAACAGCTTCACCACTAAGAAATAAACAAAAACAAATACAGTTAAGGGACGGTCGTAAGATTGTCCCTTTTTCTTTTTAGGCATATTACCACAAATAGTATATCTTTAGCGTATTAACCACACTATTATGCACGACGAACACGAAAACACACACTTAAAGCGCGAGCTTGGCCTGCTCGACGGTACCATGCTTGTGGTAGGCTCTATGATAGGGTCCGGAATATTTATAGTGAGCGCCGGTATGGTGCAAAACATAGGCAGCGCCGGGTGGCTTACACTCATCTGGATCGTCTCGGGCTTAATGACTATGATTGCCGCCATCAGCTACGGCGAACTAAGTGCCATGTTCCCTAAAGCGGGTGGGCAGTATGTATACCTTAAAGAATCTTATAACAAGCTCATTGCGTTCTTGTACGGGTGGAGTTTTTTCGCGGTAATACAAACGGGCACCATAGCGGCGGTAGGTGTGGCATTTGGTAAATTTACCGCCTATCTTATCCCTGAACTGGGCGACCAGAACATCTTATATGAGGCAGGCAGCTTTACACTGAATGCCGCGCAGCTGGTTTCTATCGTTACCATAGTACTGCTCACGTTCATCAACAGCCGTGGCGTTAAGAACGGCAAGTATATACAAACGGTTTTTACCATAACCAAGATAGTATCACTTTTTGGGCTTGTTATTTTCGGGCTGATACTTGCCGCTAAAGCCGATATATGGAATGCCAACTGGGCCGATGCCTGGACGGCGCGTTCCTACAACAAAGAGTCGGGCAATTGGTACACCATCGGGGGCAGTGCATTACTTTCGGCCATTGCAGCCAGCATGGTGGGTTCGCTATTTAGCAGTGATGCCTGGAACGGCGTTACCTTTATTTCGGGCGAAATTAAAAACCCGCAGCGCAATGTAGGACTGAGCCTGTTTTTAGGAACCCTTATAGTAACCATTATTTACATCACCGCAAACCTTATGTATGTTGCCGTTTTGCCTATGGAATCAATCGCCTTCGCGCCGTCTGAAAGGGTGGCGGTAGAAGCTTCCCAGCATATTTTTGGCACTACCGGCACGTATATCATAGCCGTTATGATTATGATATCAACCTTTGGCTGCAACAATGGGCTTATACTTGCCGGGGCAAGGGTGTACTACACTATGGCTAAAGACGGGCTTTTCTTTAAAAAAGCGGGCGGGCTTAATAAAGCCAGCGTACCGGGCTGGGGGCTTTGGGCGCAATGCATCTGGGCATCGGCACTGTGCCTTACCGGCAAGTATGGCGACCTGCTCGATTATGTAATGATTATTGTGATGATATTTTATATCCTTACCATATTCGGTATTTTCATTTTACGAAAAAAGCGCCCCGATGCCGAGCGCCCGTATAAAGCATTTGGCTACCCTGTTTTGCCCTTTATTTATATACTGCTCGCTGCCGCGTTTTGTATAGGCCTGCTTGTGGCACGCCCCGAAACGTGCGGATGGGGTGTGCTTATCATGCTTGCAGGCATACCGGTGTATTACTTAACAAAAGGGAAACAGCAAAGTGCCGCCGATATTGACTAATTTTTGTAACTTACAGAAAAAACACACAATGATTATTTCTAATTTTAAGAATAACGAGGCAGAAAGCCAGTTTGAAGTTGAAGTTGACGGAGCGCTTGCTTTTATCGAATATTACACAAAAGACAGCAAACTCTTCCTTACCCATACCGAAGTACCGGAAGCGTTAAGGGGGCAGGGCGCTGCCGGCAGCCTGGTAGAAAGCACCCTTAAATATGCCAGGGAGAACGGCCTTGCTGTAGTGCCGCTGTGTTCTTATGTGGCATATTATGTAAACAACCACCCTGAGTGGGCAAGCGTGCTTTCTGAAGGGTATCAAATGTAAGCTAACGCTATTTGCGTTATATTTGCGTTATGAACCCGAATTTAGACCCTACAGCTAATAATTTTAACCCCGAAGAGCTTGACCTGGAGAAAAAGCTCCGGCCCCTCTCGTTCGACGATTTTACCGGGCAGGAGCAGGTGCTGGAAAACCTTAAGGTGTTTGTGCAGGCTGCCAATATGCGTGGCGAAGCGCTGGACCATACACTGTTTCACGGCCCTCCGGGACTGGGTAAAACCACGCTGGCTAATATACTGGCAAGCGAACTTGGCGTAGGTATTAAAATTACATCAGGCCCGGTGCTGGACAAGCCGGGCGACCTTGCCGGGCTATTAACCGGGCTCGATGAGCGCGACATCCTTTTTATAGACGAAATTCACCGCCTTAGCCCCGTGGTAGAGGAGTACCTCTACTCTGCCATGGAGGATTTTAAGATAGACATTATGATAGAGAGCGGCCCTAACGCCCGCTCGGTACAGATAGGCCTCAGCCCGTTTACGCTGGTGGGCGCTACCACGCGTTCGGGTTTGCTTACCGCGCCTATGCGTGCGCGTTTTGGCATACAAAGCCGCCTGCAGTACTACACAAAAGAACTTTTAACTACTATTGTAGAGCGCAGCTCCGGAATACTTAAAATGCCCATAACCATGGAGGCTGCTATAGAAATCGCCGGCCGCAGCCGTGGTACGCCGCGTATTGCGAATGCGCTCCTGCGACGCGTGCGCGACTTTGCCCAGATAAAAGGCAACGGAAAAATAGACATTGAGATAGCACGCTACTCGCTTAAGGCGCTGCACGTAGACGCTCATGGCCTCGACGAAATGGATAATAAAATACTCACCACTATTATTGATAAATTTAAGGGTGGCCCCGTAGGCTTGTCTACATTGGCGACTGCCGTATCTGAAAGCGGCGAAACCATAGAGGAAGTCTACGAGCCATTCCTGATACAGGAGGGTTTTATCATACGTACACCTCGCGGCAGGGAAGTTACTGAAAAAGGGTATAAGCACCTTAACCGGGTAAGGCCGGGTATACAGGGTGGACTTTTTTGATTTAAGATTTATGACTTAAGATTTAAGATTGAGCTTCGGTTGACGGATGCGTATGTAAATTAATTGAGTAGTTATGACGTCAGATGAGTTGAAATTCAGGACAAAAAGATTCTCCTTAATGATAATTGATTTAGTAGATAAGTTACCAAATACTATAGCGGGACGGGCGGTTGCAAACCAGATTGTAAGAAGCGGAACATCTGTTGGAGCTAATTACCGCGCGGTTTGCAGGGCAAGAAGCGACAGGGAGTTTATTGCAAAGATGACTATTGTTGCTGAAGAATCTGATGAAACATTGTTTTGGCTGGAAATAATTATGGACAAGCAATGGCTAAATAAAAGTGAAGTTGAATTTATTTAGAAAGAAGGAAATGAACTAACAGCAATATTTGTAAGTTCATTAAAGACAATCAAAGCGAAATCGTAACTGCATAGGCTACAGATTTGTTTTTTTATTTGAAGTGGATGTCGGGTCTGAGTGAAGTTCAATCTTAAATCTTAAATCATAAATCATAAATATCAATATTCTGCATTCATAAAGGAAGAAGCAAAACGCCTCGGCTTCATGTCCTGCGGTATATCGAAAGCCGGTTTCCTCGAAGAAGAAGCGCCACGCCTTGAGGCCTGGCTTAACGAAAACCGCCACGGCCAAATGCAGTATATGGAGAACCATTTTGACAAACGGCTCAACCCTACGCTGCTGGTGGAAGGATGCAAAAGCGTAATATCGCTGTTGCTGAATTACTATCCTGAAGAACAGCAAACCGACGACACTTATAAAATTTCTAAATACGCTTACGGGCAGGATTACCATTTTGTGATCAAAGAGAAACTTAAAGAGCTGCTGCATTCCATAAACGAAACTATAGGCGAAGTAGGGGGCAGGGCGTTCGTAGACTCGGCTCCCGTATTAGACAAAGCCTGGGCGGCCAAGAGCGGCCTGGGCTGGATAGGCAAAAACAGCAATTTGCTGAGCAAGCAAGTGGGATCCTTCTTTTTTATTGCCGAACTCATTGTGGACATCGAACTGGAGTACGACCATGCGGTGACCGACCATTGCGGTTCCTGCACCGCCTGTCTTGATGCCTGCCCCACCGGGGCCATTATAGCGCCCTACGTGGTAGACGGCAGCAAATGCATCTCCTATTTTACTATAGAACTTAAAGAAAGCATTCCCGAGAGCATGAAGGGCAGTTTTGGCGACTGGGCTTTTGGCTGCGATGTATGCCAGGATGTTTGCCCGTGGAACCGCTTCTCTAAGCCGCACCGCGAACCGCTGTTTAATCCGCACCCCGATTTGCTTTCCATGACTAAAAAGGACTGGATAGAAATTACCGAGGAAACCTTTAGGGCGGTGTTTAAAAACTCAGCAGTAAAGCGCACCAAGTTTGAGGGGCTGAAACGGAATATCGATTTTTTGAGGTAACTAAACGAAACGACTATTATGGATAATGAAGCCAAATTGAGTAAGCTGATTGAAGAGAGAGATCTTTTGCGAAAGAAACATGGTGATATTTCATTTCCTGATAAAGAAGATATTTTACTTTATATAGAAACTAACAAGGAAGATATTTTAAGGCTAAAAGAGTTAATTAAAAATATTAGAATTCTTGAGTTTGAAATGTTATCTGAAAGAGAAAAAGAGGATTATCTACTGGAACAAGAGAAAATAAAGGAAAAATATTCTGAATAATTTTTTACCTTTTGCAACTCTTCAACTATATAATAGGAAATCGAGATAAAGAGAGATTATTATGACCGAGCAAATGTAGATATGAGGGAGCTGTTTCCTTCTCTGAGAGGGGATAATAGTGTATTATTGGGAATTGCCTGAAAATCATAATCTTTCACTATATATAAAAACACCTGACAGGTTTTAAAACCTGTCAGGTGTTTTTATATAATCAGTGTAAATCCTTTAAATCTGTGTCATCAGTGTTGCTTTTTCTCTATCCACTTATTTATCTTACTCTCTAAAACACTTAGCGGCAGGCAGCCCGCATCAAGCACCTGGTCGTGGAATTCTTTAATGTCAAATTTACTGCCCAGTTCCTTTTCGGCTTTGGCGCGCAGTTCGCGAATTTTAAGCTGGCCTATTTTATACGATACCGCCTGTCCGGGTATTGCCATATAGCGCTCCACCTCGGCGGTAATACTTTCTTCGCTTTCGGCTTCATTATCCAGCGAATATTGTATGGCCTGCTCGCGCGTCCAGCCCTTGGTATGCAGGCCGGTATCTACCACCAGGCGAATGGCGCGGTGCATTTCGGCGCTCAGCATGCCAAAATACTGGTAGGGGTCGGTATACAGCCCCAGCTCTTTGCCCAGCGACTCGGTATACAATGCCCAGCCCTCGCCATAGGCGTTGAACCATATCGTTTTACGGAACTCCGGTAAATCTTTATTTTCCTGTTGCAGCGATATCTGGTAGTGGTGCCCCGGTATGGCCTCATGTAAAAATAGGTCTTCATCGGCAAAGGTGTTATACGTTTTTACATCCGGTATCGGTACATAGAAAACCCCCGGACGGGTGCCGTCTACGCTGCCCTGGTTGTACTCGGCGCTGGCACTGGCCTCACGGAATGCTTCGGTACGCTTTACCTCAAAGCCTGTTTTCGGCTTTTTGCCAAACAGCTTTTCAAGGTTCGGCTTCATGGTTTCGTGTATTTTATTAAAGTGGTCTATAACCTGTTGAGGCTCGGTAAAAGGCATCAACTCTTTTTTAGTACGCACATGGTCAAAGAATGCCTTCAGGTCTCCGGTAAAGCCGGTTTCTTTCTTAATATTTTCCATTTCAGCTTTTATACGTGCCACTTCCTTAAGCCCCAGCTGGTGAATTTCATCGGCGGTCATATCGGTAGTGGTGTAGCCTTTTATCAGGGTTTTGTAGTACTTGTCGCCATTGGTAATGCCCGATATGCCGCTTGTAGCACGGCTCGCAGCAAGATAATCAGTACTCAGGTAGTTATATAAATTTTGGAAAGACGGGATTAGCTTTTCGCTGATTATTTTAGTGTATTTTGCATCAAGGTCTTTTTTCTCGGCATCCGTAAACGTTTTTGGAAACAATTTTATCGGGCTGTAATACAAGTGGCTTTTTACATCGATACCCGTCATGGCTTCCATTTGCGGCAGCACTTTAAGGGTAAGGGCTTTTGGCAGTACATAGCCTTTAGCCACGCCTTCCTTCATTTTTGGTACCGCCATTTGCAGCCAGGTGTTAAAGCCTTCAAGGCGCGCCAGCCAGTCGTTATAATCTTTTACGGTTTTAAAGGGCTGTGAGCTGGTACCGCTTGCCAGCTGCCCCATCATCAGCGGGGTGCTCCAAAACTGGCTTATCGGCATAAGGTCTTCCCTAAAGTTGAGCTGCTCCAGGTTTTTATCGCATTCAAAGGCCAGTACCTGTTTGCTTATCAGGTCGTTTTCGTTAAGTTCTTCGTCTTTATAAGCACTAAGCTCTTTTTTATATTTATTAAAAAAGTCTTTTTGCTCCTGTATGTATTTTTCGTCAAGGTTATTCTTAAAAATATTGTTATAGCGGTTATCGCCGGCGGTGGTGGCATCAAACGGGTACAGCTTCAGGCGTTCCTGGTAGTATTGTTCAAACAGGTTGTTAAGTGCTTTGTTTGGTGTGGTTGCCGCTTCCTCCTTTTTCTGGCAGGACTGCAGTGCAATTGTGCAAATCAGTAATAGTGTTGTTATTTTTTTCATGGCTATGGTTAAAATTCAAAATAAAGGTAATGAATTTAGGTTTCAAACGATTTTTAAAAGAATGTTGTTAAATATTTCCCAGTTAAAAGCATAGCCTTACCTTTGTGGGCTTTACAAATATACCTTGTTATGAATCAATACAGCAAGCGCCGCGAGGCACTGTTATACCATGCCAAACCGCACCCCGGCAAAATACAGGTAGTGCCTACAAAGGCTTATGCTACCCAGCGTGACCTCTCATTAGCCTATTCACCCGGCGTGGCAGAACCCTGCCTTGAAATTGCAAAAGACATAAACAACGTATATAAATATACAGCCAAGGGCAACCTTGTGGCGGTAATATCTAACGGTACCGCGGTGCTGGGCCTGGGCGACATAGGCCCAGAGGCCAGTAAACCCGTAATGGAAGGCAAGGGCCTGCTGTTTAAGATATTTGCCGATATTGATGTGTTTGATATTGAAGTAGACACCAAGGATATCGACAAGTTTGTAGAAACCGTAAAAAACATAGCCCCTACCTTTGGTGGTATTAACCTTGAGGATATTAAAGCGCCGGAGTCGTTTGAAATAGAGCGCCGCCTGGTAGAAGAGCTTAATATACCGGTAATGCACGACGACCAGCACGGTACGGCAATTATATCGTCTGCCGCGTTGCTTAATGCCGTAGAGCTTGCCGGAAAAAAGGTTGAAGACATAAAGATTGTGGTTAGCGGCGCCGGGTCGGCGGCGCTGGCCTGTGCTAATTTATATGTGCTACTGGGTGTAAAGACAGAAAACATTACCATGTTTGACGTAAACGGCATGCTGGTGCAAAGTCGTACCGACCTCCTGGGCTTCCAGATGAAATATGCCCAGCCGGGCGAGGCCAAAACGCTTGCTGAAGCCGTAGCAGGGGCAGATATGTTCCTCGGCCTTTCGGTAGGTAATGTACTAAGCCCCGAAATGCTGCTTAGCATGGCTAACGACCCCATAGTATTTGCCATGGCTAACCCGGTTCCCGAAATTGATTACCATACAGCTGTAAATACACGCCAGGACGTTATAATGGCTACGGGCCGCAGCGATAACCCTAACCAGGTTAACAATGTGCTGGGCTTTCCCTATATTTTCCGTGGGGCGCTTGATGTACGGGCTACCAAGATAAACGAAGCCATGAAAATGGCTGCCGTGCACGCCCTTGCAGAACTTGCAAAAGCATCGGTGCCAGAGCAGGTAAACATAGCATACGGCGAAACCAAGCTTATATTTGGGCGTGATTACATAATACCTAAACCTTTTGACCCACGGCTTATTGCAGTGGTGGCACCCGCTGTAGCCCGCGCGGCAATGGAAAGCGGCGTAGCGCAAAAACCCATAGCCGACTGGGATAAGTATAACGAGGAGCTGTTAGAGCGCCTGGGCAACGATAATAAGATGGCAAGGCTGCTTACTAACCGTGCCAAAAGCGAGCCTAAAAAAGTGGTGTTTGCCGAGGCAGACCAGCTGGATGTGCTAAAAGCAGCGCAGATAGTAATGGAAGAAGGCATTGCCGAACCCATACTGTTAGGCAACCGTGAAACCATTGAAGAACTGAAACACGAAATAGGCTTTGATAATGATGTGCTTATTGTAGACCCGCGCAGCCAGGCCGAAGACGAACGCCTTAACCGGTATGCACATGCGTTCTGGAAGGCGCGCCGCCGCCGTGGCATTAGCGAGCTCGATGCGCAAAAAATGATGACCCAGCGCAATTACTTTGCCGCCATGATGGTTACCCAGGGCGATGCCGACGGTATGATAACAGGCTATTCGCGAAATTATCCGGTAACGGTAAAGCCCATATTGCAGGTTATAAACAGGACAAACGGTGTAAGCCGTATTGCCACAACGAACCTGATGCTTACCAAGCGCGGCCCGCTGTTTTTATCGGATACTGCCATAAACCCGGACCCTACTGCCGAAGACCTTGCAAAGATAGCGCTGCTTACCGCACGCACCGCACGCATGTTTGGCGTAGAGCCGGTAATTGCCATGGTGTCTTACAGTAACTTTGGCTCATCGCAGGAGCCCAGCGCCCTTAAAGTGCGCGAGGCGGTTGCAATATTGCATAAAAACAATCCTGAGCTAATAGTAGACGGTGAGGTGCAGGCAGATTTTGCCCTCAACCAGGAAATGCACCAGGATAAATTCCCCTTCTCTAAGCTGGCAGGTAAAAAGGTTAATGTTATGATATTCCCTAACCTGGAGGCGTCAAACATTACCTATAAACTGCTTAAGGAACTGAATAAAACCGTGTCTATAGGCCCTATAATAATGGGGCTGGAGAAGCCGGTACACATAGTACAGTTTGGCGCCAGTGTAGCAGAGATGGTAAACATGGCCGCGGTAACCGTGGTTGATGCCCAGGAAAAAGAGAAACGCCTTAAAATGGTGCAAAAGTAAGCCGCGCGTTGCACGTAAAATAATTTTGTTATTTTTGGATTTGCTTAAAAAACAGATATGATAGCACACCTTGAAGGGAGAATGGTAGAAAAATCGCCTACCGAAGTGGTAATAGACTGCCACGGCGTAGGGTATTCGGTACATATATCGCTGCATACTTTTTCACTGCTGCCCGATTCTGAAAATGTAAAGCTGTTTACATATTTACAGATAAAAGAAGATGCGCACACGTTGTTTGGCTTTGTAGAAAAGGCCGAACGCGAACTGTTTAAGCTGCTACTTTCGGTATCAGGCGTGGGTGCCAGTACGGCGCGCACCATGCTTTCGTCGCTCGAGCCGCGGCAGATAATCGGCTATATCGGGTCGGGCAATACCGGCGCCATACAATCCATAAAGGGTATTGGCACAAAAACAGCAGCCCGCGTAATACTCGACCTTAAGGATAAAGTGTTAAAACTGTACGACCTGGAAGAAGTTTCGGTTCCCGGCTACAATACAAACCGGGATGAAGCGTTATCTGCCTTGGAAGTACTCGGCTTTAATAAAAAGCTTGCCGAGAAAGCAATAGAAAAGGTGCTGCACGCAACGCCGGCAGCCAATGTGGAGACAATTATAAAACAAGCATTAAAAAACTTATAGTCCTTGAAATCAAAGTACTCAAAAGGCTTTTGTAACACTATCAGATATACCCTCTCAATCCTGTTCTTATTTATAGGCCTGGTTGCCCGGGCGCAGGTTACTGAGGAGGAAGAAGATAGCGAGGCGAGCCAGGATACGGTTAAAGGCTATAATGCAGGCAAAGTGGAACTTAAAAACCCTTCGAGCATTGTAGACGCTTACACGTATGACCCTGTTACCGATATGTATATATTAAATTCCACGTTTGAGGGCTTTAATATTACCTATCCCGTGCTGCTCACACCAGACCAGTACCAGCAGCTGGTACTGCGCGAATCGATGCGCGAATACTACCAGCAAAAAAGCAAGGCCATTGACGCTAAGGATAATAAGGAACAACAGCGCGACCTTTTGCCCCGGTACTATGTAAATTCCAGCTGGTTTGAAAGCATTTTTGGAGGCAATACCATCGATATAAAACCGCAGGGGTCTGTTGAGATGGACCTGGGCATACGGTTTACAAAGCAGGATAACCCCTCGCTGTCGCCACGCAACAGGCGCACCTTTACCTTTGATTTTAACCAGCGCATCAGTATGAGCCTGCAGGGCAAGGTGGGTACCCGCCTTAATGTAAACGCTAACTATGATACCCAGAGCACTTTTGCGTTCCAAAACCTTATAAAGCTGGAGTATGCCCCTACCGAGGATGACATAATACAAAAAATAGAAATAGGTAATGTAAGTTTCCCGCTGAGCAACTCGCTGGTGCGTGGCGCGCAGAGCCTTTTTGGGGTAAAGGCACAGTTACAGTTTGGCAAAACCACCGTAACGGGTATTTATTCTGAGCAAAAATCGCAAACAAAAACCGTAACCGCGCAGGGTGGCAGCACCATTCAGGATTTCTCCATCTTCGCGCTGGAGTATGATTCAGACAGGCACTACTTCCTGTCGCAGTTTTTCCGCAACCGGTATGATGTGGCGTTGCGCAACTACCCGCTTATAGACAGCCGCGTACAGATAACCCGCATTGAGGTATGGGTAACCAATAAGCAAAACCGCATAAACGCCGCCGAAAATAACTCCCGCAACATTATAGCGCTACAGGATTTAGGTGAAGGCCGCCTTACAAAAACAAGCCCGTTAAACGTGCAGGGCAACGGCGAAGAGATAACCCAGTATACTGTGGCATTTGCAGGCGCTGCCGACTTCTTTAAGCAAAACGGCCAGGTGTTAAATGCCTATCCGGATAATAACAACAATAAGCTGGACCCGGAAGATATAGAAACCGGCGCCGGCTACCTTGACCCCAGCATCCGGGAGATAGTTACTACAGCACCGGGCAGCTTTATAGGCCCGCTTGCCGGTACTGCCAGTGAAGGCCGCGACTATGCCAAGCTGGAAAATGCCCGCAAGCTTACCACCAGCGAGTATACCTATAACCCGCAATTGGGCTATATATCATTAAACCAAAAGCTTAATAACGACGAGGTACTCGCCGTGGCCTACCAGTATACGGTGGGCGACAGGGTGTTCCAGGTGGGTGAGTTTGGTACAGATGGTGTAGAAACCACCACTGCTACTACCGACGAAACATCCGGCGCGGTAACTGATGTAAGTACCAAGAGCCTTATGCTAAAGATGCTTAAGAGCAGCCTGGTAAATACCGAAGAGCCTGTGTGGGACCTGATGATGAAAAACATCTACCAGATACCTAACGCCTACCAGTTGAGCCAGGAAGATTTTACCTTCAACATTTTATATACCGACCCTTCTCCGCTTAACTATATTACACCGGCAGCCGATAATAACGGAAACGTTCCGCTTCAGCTTCCTGATGGTTCGGGTTTTCCGTCGCAGGATGAGGATATGTACCGCGTGGCCGATAACCCGCTGCTAAAAGTATTTAACCTGGACAGGCTTACCTATGCTGGCGACCCGCAGGTGGGCGGCGACGGTTTCTTCGACTTTGTGCCGGGCCTTACCATCGACCAGCAAAACGGCCGTATCATCTTTACCACGGTAGAGCCCTTTGGCGAATACCTGTATGATAAGCTGGGCACTAACACGCCCGGGGGTGTAAACCAGGATTATAACAACGACAGCGCCGCAACCCAGGCCCTTTATAACGAGAACCAGAAAAAGTATGTATTCCGCAGGCTGTATAAAAGCACCCAGGCCGATGCATTGCAGGAAAGCAGTAAAAACAAGTTCCAGCTGCGCGGCCGCTTTAAGAGTACCGGCGGCGGGGGCATATCGCTTGGCGCGTTTAACGTGCCGCAGGGCTCGGTTGTAGTAACGGCAGGGGGGCGTACCCTGGTAGAGGGTATAGACTATACCGTAAATTACCAGGCAGGTACCGTGCAGATATTAGACCCCTCGCTACAGGCATCGAGCACCCCTATAGAGGTTTCGGTAGAGAACAACAATACCTTTGGCCAGCAAACACGCCGTTTCGCGGGTATTAACGTAGAGCATAAATTCAACGATAAATTTTTGGTAGGCGGTACCATGATACGCATGTCCGAAAGGCCGTTTACCAGCAAAACAAACTACGGGCAGGAGTCGGTTAACAATACCATTGTGGGCCTTAATACTAACTTTAGTACTGAGGTACCGTTGTTTACCAGGCTGGTAAACAAGCTGCCCAATATGGATACCGATGCGCCTTCAAACCTTTCGTTCCGTGGCGAGATGGCCTACCTGAAACCGGGCGCCAGCAAGGCCGACCAGTTTAACGGCGAGGCTACCACCTATGTTGAGGATTTTGAGGGCTCGCAAACCACTATAGACATGCGTGGTGCACAGGGCTGGTCGCTATCCAGCGCGCCAATAGGCCTGGGAGGTGAAATAGACGGCAATACCACCGAAAGCGGTGCACGCCGTGCAAAACTGGCGTGGTACAGCATAGACCCTGTTTTTTACGCCTCGTCTTCAAGGCCTACCGGCATTAATGCGGGGTCGGTTTCTACAAACCAGACCCGGCGTATTTATTATGACGAGCTGTACCCGGATACCGATGTGGTGCCCGGCCAGAGCCGCGTGGTAACTACCTTAGACCTTTCTTATTTCCCAAGGGAAAGGGGGCCGTACAACTATAGTACCGATGGTATCAGCGGTACATTTACCGAAGCCAGGGCTACGCAAAACTGGGGAGGTATAATGCGCGCCATCAGTTCTACAAACTTTGAACAGACCAATGTAGAGTACATCCAGTTCTGGATGCTCGACCCGTATGTGGCAAACCCAGGGGATGTTACAGACTCTAATAACACCGGTACGCTGGAGATTGACCTGGGCGAAATATCTGAAGATATATTACGGGACAACCGTAAGCAATATGAAAACGGGCTTCCGGGAGCCGATGGCACTTCCCCGGTATTTACTACCGCCTGGGGCAAGGTGCCGGTATCGCAGTCGCTTATCTACGCTTTTGATACCGAGGGAGGCAACCGCGAGTTTCAGGATGTAGGGCTTGACGGCCTTGATGACGCTGCCGAAGCGGCAATGTTTCCCGGTTTTCCGGCAAATGACCCGGCAGCAGATAACTACCAGTTTTACCTGAGTGTAGACGGTGGCATTGTAGACCGGTATAAAAACTATAACGGTACCGAGAATAACTCACCCATAGATGTGGGCGATACAAACCGTGGTAACACCACATTGCCCGATGTTGAAGACATCAACAAGGACAATACCATGAACACCATTGATGCCTATTATAAGTATGAAATACCCATAGGCCCCAATGCCATACCCGGTACGGGCTATGTGGTAGACGCGCGCTATAATGCTTCGGAATCTATGGAAGAAGGTACCACGCCGCGCAGGTGGCTGTTGTATAAAATTCCGGTAAAAAATGCTACCGAAGCGGTAGGGGGTATTAACAGTGTGCGCTCCATCCGTTTTATGAGAATGGTGGTTACCGGCTTCAGGGATGATATTACACTGCGCTTTGGCGCGCTCGACCTTGTAAGGAGCGAATGGAGGCAGTATGAAAACACGCTTGACCTTGATGAAGATAATTCTGATGACGAAGCCACTGCCTTTACCGGCTTTGATGTCGTATCATTAAATATACAGGAAAATGCCCAGCGCAGCCCCATAGGCTACCAGTCGCCGCCGGGTGTAATGCGCGAGCAGCTGTACAGCAACAACGCGGTTATCAACCAGAACGAGCAGGCGCTTTCGCTGCGCGTATATGCTACAAACGGAATCTCGTCTGATTCTTACGGGCTTGAGCCGGGCGACTCGCGTGCGGTATTTAAGAACGTAAATGTGGATATGCGCCAGTATAAAAAACTACGCATGTTCCTGCACGCCGAAGCACTGCCTAAAAACACCAGCGGATCCAGCGATAACTCTAATGTTGTTTTAGAGGAAGACTTTAAATTGCAGGATGACGAAATGAGCGGCTTTTTGCGCTTTGGTACTGACTTTACCGATAACTATTACCAGGTAACCAAGCCGCTTAAGGTAACGCCGTATACTAATGTAACCGCTGAGAGCATCTGGCCGGAGGAAAATGAAATTGTAGTAACCCTTGCCGCGCTTACCAGGCTTAAGCTGATGGCCCTGGGCGGCACTATCCCTCAAAATGAGGATGGCAGCTACAGCATGGATGCTAACCTTTTAGATGCATCGCTGGCGCCGGGCATGATAATATCCGTAAGGGGTAACCCTAACTTTGGCTTTATACGCACGCTTATGGTGGGTGTTAAAAACAACTACGATGCACGCGGTGGCACCGGCAGGCACATTAGGGGCGAGGTGTGGTTTAATGAACTTCGCCTTAGCGATATGGACAGCGAGGGAGGCTGGGCTGCTGTAGCGAGCCTGGATACTAACTTTGCCGATTTTGCCACGCTTTCAGCTACCGGAAATGTAAGTACTATAGGCTTTGGTAATGTAGACCAGGGGCCTAACGAGCGCAGTAGGGAAGATACCAAGCAATATAATGTGGTTACTAATATTAACGCCGGTAAACTATTACCTAAAACATGGCATTTTAATATACCGTTTAACTACAGCGTGGGCGAAACCACCATTACGCCTAAGTACGACCCGTATTACCAGGATATTACCATAGACCAGGCACTGTCAGTAGCGGCTACTGAGGCAGAAAGGGACGGTATACTAAACCGGTCGGTAGATTATACCAAGACAAAGAGTATTAACTTTATAGGCGTTAAAAAAGACCGTGGCCCAGAGCAGAAACCGCACCTGTACGACCCGGAAAACATTACGCTTACCTATTCGTATAACCAGACTGACCACCACGATTTCCAGATTGAAGATTTGCTGGACCAGCAGGTAAGGGCAGGGGCAGACTATAACTATACCTTTAAAAACAAGCCGGTAGAGCCGTTTAAAAACACGGCCTTTATGAAAAAGAGCCAGTACTGGAAAATGCTGAGCGATTTTAACTTTAACTACCTGCCCAGCAACCTGTCGTTTAGCAGTAACATTATACGTCAGTACAACAGGCAGCAGTTTCGTAACATAGATGTAGAGGGTATAGCCATAAGCCCGCTTTACAGGCGCAATTACTTCTTTAACTACCAATATGGCTTTAACTATAACATAACAAAATCGCTTAAATTTAACTACGCGGTTTCTACCAGCAATATTGTGCGGAACTACCTTGATGAAGATGGACGCCCTATAGATGATTATACCGTGTTTGAGGATTTCTGGAACATAGGCACGCCCAATACCCACACCCAGCAGTTTGTGGTAAATTATGACCTGCCGCTTAACAAGCTGCCGTTCCTTAGCTTTGTAAAAAGCACCTATAGTTATACGGCTAATTACAACTGGCAACGCAGTACCGATGCACTTGCCTACGCGCCGGATGGCACCCCGCTGGGCAACACCATACAGAATGCCAATTCGCACAAGCTGAATACCACCCTGAGCATGGATATGTTCTATAAATATATAGGCCTTACCGCAAAGAAAAAACCGGCGGTAAAGAACGCGCCGCCTTCTGGGCCGCCAAAACCGGGAGAAAAAGTTACGGCAGCCCCTAAAGCACAGCAAAGCGGCAACTCATTTGTTAACGGGCTTATAGGTGTGGCTACCAGCGTAAAAACCATACAGGTTAATTATAACGAAACTAACGGTACCGTGCTTCCGGGCTTTTTACCCTCTATAGGGTTTTTAGGTACAACCAAGCCTACCATAGGCTTTATAATAGGCAGCCAGGCAGACGACATCCGCTATGAGGCGGCAAAGCAGGGCTACCTTACTACCTACAACGAGTTTAACCAAACGTTTACACAGGTTAATACCAAGCAGCTTAACCTTACCGCGTCGGTAGATTTGTTCCCTGATTTTAAAATCGACCTTACCGCCGATAAAACATCGTCGTTAAATACATCAGAGCAGTATGATGCTTATGATCAGGACAACGATATATACCGCTACCAGCCGCTTTCGCCAAACACTTACGGTAATTACCAGATATCTACCATACTGATAAAAACTGCGTTCCAGAAAAGCGATATTAACGGCTCTGCTGCGTTTGACCAGTTCAGGGAAAACAGGCTTACGGTAGCTAACAGGCTTGCCGAGCAGTACTACGGCAATACTACATTCGCTCGCTACCAGGCTACTGATACCAATGAGTTTGCACAGGCAAACGCAGGCTACCCGGTGGGCTTTGGCCGCAACAGCCAGGCGGTACTGCTACCGGCGTTTATAGCGGCCTACCAGGGCCAGGATGCCGGCAAAACGAATACCGGCCTGTTCCGCAACGTGCCGCTGCCTAACTGGGTGATGAAGTATACCGGGCTTATGCGCTATAAGTTCTTTAAAGACAGGTTTAAGCGTTTTTCACTGCAAAGTGGTTACAGGGCTTCTTACAACATTAACTCCTATCGTTCTAATTTTGCATTTACAAACCCCGAAATAGATGAGTCTACTAACCTGCCTATCCTCCAGGACAATGGCAACAGGGGTAACTTTTATAATAAATACATTATAAGTAACGTAAACCTTACCGAGCAGTTTAACCCGCTTATCCGTTTTGATGTTGAAATGAAAAGCTCGTTTAAGATACTTGCTGAGGTTAAAAAAGACCGTACCCTTAATATGAGTTTTGACAACAACCTGCTTACCGAGGTTAAGGGTAATGATTATACCCTGGGGCTGGGCTACCGCATTAAAGATGTTATTATACACTCAAGGCTGGCAGATAACCCTACCAACACCATAAAAAGCGATGTAAACCTTAAGGCCGACCTTACCCTGAGGAAGAACGAAACCATTATACGGTACCTGGATTATGACAACAACCAGCTGGGTGGCGGGCAAAACATCTGGACACTTAAGCTAACGGCAGATTATGCCTTCAGTAAAAACCTTACAGCTATTTTCTATTATGACCATTCGTTCAGCCAGGCGGTAATTTCTACGTCATACCCGCTAACCACCATACGCACCGGCTTTACGCTGCGGTATAATTTTGGAAATTAATTTAAATAAAACATTTTTTCAAATAGCCGATAAAAGCTACATTTGCCTAAAAACACACAAACATGAATATTCCTGCTGAACTTAAGTACACAAAAGACCACGAGTGGGTAAAAATTGAAGGCGATACGGCTACCGTAGGCATTACCGATTTTGCACAGAAAGAACTGGGCGATATTGTATATGTAGAGGTAGAAACCCTTGACCAGACCCTGGGTAAAGACGAAGTTTTTGGTACGGTTGAGGCTGTGAAAACAGTTTCAGACCTTTTCCTGCCGCTAAGTGGCGAAATAACAGCGTTTAACGACGCGCTTGAAACCAACCCAGAAAGTGTAAATACCGACCCTTATGGCGCAGGCTGGATGGTAAAGGTTAACATAGCTGACGCTTCAGAAATAGAAAGTTTACTAAGCAGCGAACAATATAAAGCTCTTATTGGTGCGTAAAGTATACTTTTGGGCAGCACTGTCACTTACCGTTTTTATAACGGTTACCTGCCTGATGAGTATGCAAAATTTTAAAAACATGGAGGTTGTAAACAATACTGATAAGTATGTACACCTCTCGTTTTACCTGCTTTTTACTGTAGTGTGGTACCAGTACCTTGTAAGGAAGCTGGAAAACAGTACAAAATTCCGGGTACGGCTTTACACTTTTTTATGGGCCTGCTCTTACGGTATCGGCATAGAAATTTGCCAGGGTGCTTTTACAAAAGACCGAAGTGCCGATTTTCATGATATTATTGCAAATTCATCCGGGGCATTGCTGGCGGTTGCAGTATTATGGCTTGCGGATAAATTAAAAAAATGATAAATAAATCCCGATGTTTTTCGGGATTTATTATTTTTATGGCTATGGATGACATCAGGCAATATTTAGATTCTACCTACCTTAAAACCGCCGCCCAGGCAGGGCTTACCGATGCGCAAAACCGCGAGGTGGTAAGGCATGTGGTTACCGAGGCTATTGAAGAAAATTTTAAGCTCGTTATGGTACGGCCTGATATGGTGGCCATGGCCTGCGAGATGGTGCGGCAGGCAGGCAGCCCGTTATATGTGGGTACGGTTATCGATTTTCCTGAAGGCAGCGGTGGGCTGGAAGCAAAGCGTGCCGAAGCTGCACAGGCTATAAAAGATGGTGCGGATGAGCTTGATTTTGTTGTAGACTATACCGCCTACAAAGCCGGTAACCTCTCAAAAGTAGAGGAGGAGGTAGGCCAGTGTACCCGGCTGGCATTACAGCGGGGCCGGGTAATAAAATGGATAATAGAAGTGGCCGCACTTACTGCCGAAGAAATTAAGGGGCTGTGCGGGCTGGTGCGCGGCGCGGTTACTGCTAATGCTGATGTTACTGATTATGGCAGTGTATTTATAAAATCGTCTACCGGGTTTTACCAGGCTGACGGCGGAAAGCCCAATGGCGCAACGCCTGAGTCCATAAAAATAATGATGGAGTGCGCCGCACCGTTACCGGTTAAGGCTGCGGGTGGTGTACGCAGTTATGATGAGGCCATGGCCATGATAAACCTGGGCGTAAAGCGTATAGGTACATCATCGGCAAAGGCTATAGCGAACGGCAGGCCCGCTACAGAGGGGTATTAAATCAAAAAACCTTCCGCTGTTAACGGAAGGCTCTTCTTCATAGCAATTAATCGATAGTTTTTTTCTTTTTCATAGCACAGTCAAAAACCTTTTCAGGCGTTTGTCTGTTATATAGATGTAAAAAGAAATAAAAGGTTGCGTAGGGTTGCAAAAAAAAATAAAAATATTTTTACGGCAGGTTTTTTCCCGAATAAGGGCTGCCTGCAGCCCGCTAAAAAAATTGGGCAAGAGCGTGTAAATGTTTTTTGATGCAAGATATTTTGGGCTATCTTTGCGGCAGTTTTTAAAACCCATGAAAATCACTTTGAACGCTTCAGATAACGCGATTTCTATCAGGTCAGTTTTTGCCGATTTTAAGTCCATAACTAAATCGGGCCTTGCCATCAGTGTGGTATTTTCCTCTATGATGGCCTACCTCCTTGGGGTGTCTGAGAGCAACCCCTTCAACACCGTTACTTTTATACTGCTGGCCCTGGGCGGCTATTGCATGGTAGGCGCCAGCAACGTGTTTAACCAGGTAATAGAAAGAGACCTCGACGCCCTTATGGACCGCACTAAAAACCGACTTTTGCCTTCAGGTAAAATGTCGGTACGCAATGCCTTTATACTGGGTGTGGCGCTTACCATTGCGGGCCTGGGCATACTGTACAGCATCAACCCTAAAACGGCCATGTTTGGTGCCATAAGCATATTTTTATATACCAGTGTATATACGCCGCTAAAAACCGTTACCCCGCTTGCGGTATTTGTAGGCGCGTTTCCGGGCGCTATACCTTATATGCTGGGCTGGGTGGCCGCCACTAACGATTTTGGTATAGAGGCCGGCACGCTGTTCCTTATACAATTCTTCTGGCAGTTCCCGCACTTTTGGGCCATCGGCTGGTTTTTGTTTGAAGATTACCAGAAAGGCGGCTTCTTTATGCTGCCCACGGGTAAGAAGGATAAAAAAACAGCGCTGCAAATTATACTGTACACTACCTGGTTAATTTTAGCATCGCTATTGCCGGCCACCGGGCTTACCGGCGCGCTGCACCTTAGCTACTGGGCCGCCGCGGTGGTACTGCTGCTGGGCATCTGGATGCTGGTGTATGCCATAAAACTATATAAAAATATGGATGCCGCTACAGCAAAAAAGTTAATGCTTGTAAGTGTTTCTTATATATCGCTGCTGCAGGTTATTTATGTATTAGATAAATTTTTACGATAAGAATATGGAAAATATAAAAATGTCTGCCGTGGAGTATGCTGAAAGGAGCGGCAGGTCGAAAAAAATGCTGTTATGGTTTGCCATGATAAGCATTGTGATGATGTTTGCCGGCCTTACCAGCGCCTATGTGGTAAGCTCAACAAGGCGCGACTGGCTAAACGACCTTACCCTGCCGGTTGCTTTTGTTGTAAGTACAATATTACTTTTATTAAGCAGCGGTACTTTTATACTGGCAAAAAACGCGGTTAAAAAAGGCAACCACCAGGCGGCTTCCGGGCTGCTTTTGCTTACGCTGGCACTGGGTGTGGGCTTTGTAATATCGCAGTTTTACGGCTTTAGCCAGATTATAGATATGGGCTATTATTTAACGGGTGAGGGCAGCACTGTTACGGCTTCTTTTATATATGTAATTATCGTTGCGCACATAGGTCACGTTTTTGCCGGGCTTGTTGTGCTTTCGGTAGTAATTTATAATCATTTTAAACATAAATATAACCCTTCTCAAACCCTTGGTATAGAGTTAGGTGCAATGTTTTGGCACTTTCTCGATATTTTATGGCTTTATTTGTTTTTATTTTTCTATTTCTATTAAAATAAAAAAATGTAAATTTGGGAACTTTTTAACCTAATAACGTTTTATGGCAGCGACAGTTACTACTACAGCCACTACAGGCAAAACATGGGACGGCGGCAATGAGCCTATGGCAGCAAGCTATGGCAAATTGATGATGTGGTTCTTCATCGTTTCAGATGCCCTTACATTCTCAGGATTTCTTGCAGCGTATGGCTTTTCAAGGTTTAAATTTATAGGTACATGGCCTATTGCAGACGAGGTGTTTACCCACTTTCCGTTTATGCATGGTGTAGATGCCCCTATGTATTATGTGGCCTTGATGACGTTTATCCTTATCTTTTCGTCTGTAACGATGGTGCTTGCGGTAGATGCCGGCCATAAACTTCAAAAAAACAAAGTTGCTGTTTATATGCTGCTTACCATAGTGGGCGGCCTTATATTTGTAGGCTCTCAGGCATGGGAGTGGAAAAACTTTATAGGCGGCGAATATGGCGCTGTAGAATCTAAAGGTGGTTCTATCCTTCAGTTTGTTGATAGTAACACAGGTAAACGTATTGCCCTTGAAGATTTTGCCGCACACCTGCCTACAGACCGCCAGGAAAAAAGGAAAAGCAACGGTATATGGTTTGAAACCGCGCCTGCGCTTCCTGAATTTACTGTTGAGGAAGTAGCGGCCGGCCTTAAGGCTAATCCTAATGTTGTTATAAAAACAGAGAATATAACTAAAGATAAAACGAAAGAAATACTGTCTCACGAAGCATCGGTTGCTAAGATAGCTGATTTTGGCATGGTGGTAAAAGGCGCTAACCTTGAGCACAACGAATACGGCCACAAGCTGTTTGCCGATTTCTTCTTCTTTATAACAGGCTTTCACGGTTTCCACGTATTCTCCGGTGTTTGCTTTAACATCCTGATTTTCTTTAATGTTGTGTTAGGCACATACGAAAAAAGGAGGAGTTATGAAATGGTAGAGAAAGTAGGCCTTTACTGGCACTTTGTAGACCTTGTTTGGGTATTTGTATTCACTTTCTTCTATCTGGTTTAATCTTTAAAAAAATATAGGATCATGGCACATACGCACGAATCTAATACAAAAAGGATATGGTTTGTTTTTGCACTCCTGTCTGTAGTAACAATAGTTGAGGTATTTTTAGGTATCGTTAAGCCCGATGCCCTGTTTAAAACAGACTTGCTTCGCCTTAACCTTCTTAACTGGATATTCATTATCCTTACCGTATTTAAGGCTTATTATATAATGTGGGCGTTTATGCACCTTGAAGGCGAAAAAAGCAGCCTTAGGTGGTCTATAGTTGCCCCGCTGGTATTCCTGATTATCTATCTGGTGTTCATCTTACTTGTTGAAGGTAATTATATTTTTGATGTGTTTGCACAATCTCACTACAAGTGGATTTTTTAAGGCATATTAATTCATAAAAAAGGCGGTTATATCAACCGCCTTTTTTAATTTTGTACCATTACTGCACACCCTTTATGAAACGTAAAATAGTTTTGCTTGGCCTTCTTGTACTTCCATTGGTTTTGTATGTCTATTTTTCGCTGGTAAAGCACAATCAGCTCTTTCTCCCGGTAATTACAAAAAACCTTAAAGAACTCCCCGTGCATACCGCGCTTGATGGCAAACCTGTAGCGCTTAAAGGCAAAATTTCTATAGTGGGGTTTTTTGGCACTACCATCAACAGGCGCAAAGAGGCCATCTTTAACCTGAACCAGAAGATAAACAACAAATACAAAGGTTTTACCGATTTCCAGATGGTAATGCTGGTGCCAAACGGCGACCAAAGCGCCGTAAAGGCGCTCGAAGAAAGCCTTAAGCACATGGGCGACATTAGCACATGGCGCTTTGTGTTTGCATCTCCCAAAGCAATACAGGACTTTTACACCTCTTTTGGTACAAAAGAAAAACTTGATGATACCGGCGGCAGCGATTATGTTTTTATAGTAGATAAAAGCCGCAGCCTGAGGGGCAGGAGGGGGCAAAATAAAAAAGGCGAGCACGAATATAAAGACGGCTACAACACTTTTATAGTATCTGAACTGCACAACGACATGACCGATGATGTAAAGATACTGCTGCGCGAATACCGCCTGGCACTGCGCCGTAATATGCCAAAAGGTTTTAAAAAAGAAAAACTAAGCAATGAAGAATAGATCATACATAGGCATTTCGTTTATTATACTTGTTTTTGGTATCTATACGGTATACCAGCTGTCAAACAGGTGCGAAAACGGCACAATAGTAGTACAGGACCGCCTTAGCGCGGGAGAGCCTGCCCAAAAAGAATCGGGGCTTTATGTGGTGGGCAAGGCACCCGACTTTAAGCTCACAAACCATGAAGGCATGGCTGTTACCCAAAATTTTTATAAGGGTAAGGTTTATGTAGTAGAGTTCTTTTTTTCTACCTGCCCTTCTATATGCCCAGTAATGAACCGTAACCTGATTGAAATACAGGAGGCGCTGGCTAATGAAAAAGATTTTGGTATAGCCTCTATAACCATCAACCCTGAGTTTGATACACCTGAAGTGTTAAAAGAGCACCGTGAGCTGCTGGGCATAACCTCGCCCAACTGGAACTTTTTAACCGGAGATAAAGAATACATTTACAGCATTGCAAACAAAGGATTTAAAATATATGCCGGGGAGGGCAGCCCGGCGGCCGGCGGCTTTGAGCACAGTGGCCTCTATGCCTTAATAGATAAGCAGTGTAACATCCGCTGCAGGAAAGATGCCTCAGGAAACCCGATTATGTATTATTCGGGCATTAACTATAAAAGCCCTGAAGGTTTAGAAGAAGACCTGGGTGGTAAATACCACCCGGGGGTTGACGCAATTAAAGAAGACATTATAAAATTACTTGACGAATAATGGAAGATACACTACAGGCAGAAAAAAAATACAAGAATTGGATTATTGCACTTTCTATAATCATCCCCGTAGCGGTAGCGGCGCTTTTTGGCTTGAGCCTTAAAGATTTGGGTTACGATGTAAAGCCACTTTCATTTCTACCGCCCGCTTATGCCACTATAAATGGCTTTACGGCCATAGTGCTGGTAGTGGCGGTGCAGGCCATTAAAAACGGTAACCAAAAGCTGCATGAAAAGCTTATAAAGCTGGCCATAGTCCTTTCGGTGGCCTTTTTGGTTATGTATGTAGCCTACCACATGACGTCTGACCCTACGCCTTATGGCGGTAAAGGGTTCTTAAAATACCTGTACTATTTTATACTGATTACACACATCATGCTGTCGGTTATAATTATACCGTTTGTGCTTGTAACCTATGTAAGGGGCATAACGGGCAACTATGAGCGCCACCGTAAAATTGCCCGCATTACCTATCCTATGTGGCTGTATGTGGCTATAACAGGGGTTATTGTATATGCCATGATTTCGCCTTATTACCCTTACTAAATGAAAAGCCGTTTTACTAAATATACGCTTATTCTTGCTTTTGTATTTGCCGGATTGCAGGCCAGCGCCCAGTGCGCCATGTGCCGCGCCGCGCTGGAGACTAACGAGCAGGGGATACAGCCGGAATCGGTTAATGACGGTATTGTATACCTTATGGTATTCCCTTACCTGCTGGTAGCCGTAGTGGGCTATGCGGTATACCGCCTCCGGAAAAAGTCGGTAGCTAAAAAAGAAGAAGCGCAGGTGTAACACCGCGCTTCACTATTTTATATTTATATTAATGTGATTTTAACTGGTGGAATCAAACCATCCAATCCCAAAAATAAAATTACTTCATCCCGTCTACCTTCAGGTTTATCTTTCCTGAGCCTTTTATAAAGGCAATGATGGCGTTATCGGTTAGGGTAACTTTGTCAAACTCAAAATCATCCAGCGTGCCGTTTACAAACACACCCGCCATAGGCGAATAGTTGTTAAGGTAGGGCAGCATGCTCTTTTTGCCTTCCTCAAGGTTGGCTTGTATAGAGTAGCGGCAGTTTTCCTGTATTTTTTTAAGTATAATACCGCTTGCCATCCAGTTTGCGGTACGCATCAGCGCGCTTTTAGTATCCAGCACGTAGTCCATCTGGTCAAAGTAAATTTCCTTTGTTACCGCATTATAATTCGGTATGCCGCTCAGGTATATGGTACCGGTAATACTGCCCATCATTTCGAGCGCTACTATCATTTTACCATCTTTGCTCCACAGGTCTACCTTTTGTATGGTAACCTTGCGCTTGCCATCGCCAAATTCCTGCCCCTGAAAGTTCTTGGTAATAATAGCCGACGCGCTCTGGTAAGTAGATACCGCAGCCACAACCGCACTAACTTTCTCAGGCATGCTGCTTACCGCCTTTAATACCACGGCATCTTTTTTAAGCACTGCTTTTGGCGCCTGGCCTACGGTGGTTTCCATAGTGCACTTAAGGCCCATGTTCATGGTAATCTGTTTTTTGTTCAGTTTGGCATCGGTAACATATAGTTCCTCCGGCATCAGCTGGAACCATGTTTCATACTGCTCGCTGGTTAAAAACGGCTTGCTGAGTGTTTCCAGCGCATCCAGCACCTGCGGCTTAAAGTCAACCGACTGCTTTATGGCATTGTCAAGCTCATCTTCTATACGGGTTTTAAACAGTTTTATGGTAGGGTTTATCAGGTAAGTAATGGGTATTTTTTTACCGGCCACGGTAATGCTGGGGCTTTCGGTCCATTCCAGGTTTTGTAGCTTTGTATCGGTAGTCATCTGCCAGTTGCGCAGGCCTATACTGCTGTCAAACGTAATATTTGCGGCAAGGTTAAACTCGCGTGTGTCGTGCAGGTCTATGCCCATGGTGGTAGTGCCGTAACGCACATTGCCATTCACCTTTATGGGTATAATAATTTGCAGGCGGCCATTCTTCTCGCTGAATTTAATGGGTGCCGTTTTCCATACCTTAAGGGTAACATCGTCGTCTTTAATATTGTTGTCTTCATACACCAGGCCGGTTACAAACTTATTGGTTTGCGTTTCAAGGTCGGCTACGGCTATGCTTACCGGCAGGCTTATAAACGAGGTGCTTTTTTGGTACACTACATCGGTAGTGTTGCCGGGTTCGGGCTTTAGAGCCTGGATGCGGCTGCTCGTGGCGCAGCTTGTAAGTAAAAGGCCTGTGGCTAACAGGCTAATTAGTAAGGTTTTCATAGTATCAGGGAAAATTTTGCCGCAAATGTAGGACTTAATTGTAACAAAAAACAACAGCAGGAGTCTAATTGTAAAACAAAACCGGCCGCGTGCGATTATATTTTAATAAATTTGTTACCACATAGCGTTAACCAACTTATGAAGAACACAATAAGCATACTATTAACCCTTGCGGTTGCCCTGCTTTCGCTAAGTGTGGCGGCACAGCAAAAAAAGTGGAGCCTTAAGGAATGTGTGGAATATGCGTTGAAAAACAATATCCAGATAAAGCTTACCGACCTGGATGTGCAAACGGCTGCCGTGAGTACCAGCGATGCGCGAATGGCCTTTTTTCCTACAGTAAACGCGCAGGGCTCGCACTCGTGGAATATAGGACTTAACCAGAATATTACCACAGGTTTGCTTCAAAACCAGACCACCCAGTTTACATCTGTGGGCGCAAATGTGGGCTTTGATATTTATAACGGCCTGCAAAACCAGAACCGTTTTAGCCGGGCACGCCTTGCTGCCGTGGCCGCGCAGTACCAGCTTACAAAGATGAAGGAAGACGTGGCGCTTAATGTAGCAAATGCTTACCTACAGATACTGTTTAATAAAGAAAACCTGAAAGTGCAGGAACAGCAGCTGGCCTATGACCAGCAGCAGCTAACCCGTACGCAGCAACTGGTAGATGCCGGCAACGTGCCAAAGGGCGACCTGCTGGATGTACAGGCTACCGTGGCTACCGACAACCAAAACAAGATAGCGGCGCAAAATACCCTACTGATATCTAAACTCAGCCTGGCACAAATGATGCAGCTGGAAGACTTTCAGGATTTTGATACCGATGACAGCGATTACCCTACTGATGAAACAGGGGTACTGCTGCGCAACGCCGCCGAGATTTATGACAAGGCAAAAGAGCAGCGTACCGAAATAAAGGTAGCGCAGGCTAACGTAGCTGTAGCCGAAAAAGATGTAAAAATAGCTAAAGGGGCTTACCAGCCTTCGTTACAGGGTTTTTACAGTTTTACAACCCGCGCAGCTTATTCTGACAGGATTATAGGCTACGGGCCAAATTTGGAAAACCCTACAACCGTAGTGGGTTATGTAGACGGTACCAACCAGGCGGTGCTTCAGAACAACTTCGCGCCAATATTAGGAAGAAGGGAGCCCATATTAGACCAGTTTGACCAAAACAAAGGGCACTCTTTCGGATTGTCAATCAATGTTCCTATTTTTAATGGTTTTTCGGCGCGCAATGGTGTAGAGCGCGCTAAAATAGCGCTTGACCGTACTAAGATAACACTGCAGCAGCAGGAATTAGACCTGGAGCAGAATGTGTATAAAGCCTATACCGATGCACAGGGCGCCTGGAATACCTACGAGGCAGCAAAGGCTACCGTTGCCGCGCGCGAAGGGGCTATGAACTATGCCCGCGAGCGCTACAATGTAGGGCTTATAAACGTGTTTGACTTTAACCAGACACAAACGCTTTTTGTAAATGCGCAAAGCGAATTGCTGCGCAGTAAGTATGACTTTATCTTTAAGGTTAAGATTCTTGAATTTTATTTTGGTATACCCATTTCCCAGATAACTGAAAAAAAGTAATTATGTCAAAAAAGACTATTTATTATCTATTAGGCGGCGCTGTTGTGCTGATAATCGCGCTTGTTGTATTAAAGCAAACCGGTGCCATAGGCAAAAAAGATGAAGGCAAGGAAGTAGAAATTGCCGTTGCCAATAAAATTACCCTCACAGAATCCGTTTCGGCCACGGGCAAAATACAGCCTGAGGTAGAGGTAAAAATATCGTCGGAGGTTTCAGGGGAAATTATAGAGCTGCCTATTAAGGAGGGCCAGGCCATTAAAAAAGGCCAGCTGCTGGTGCGCATCAACCCCGATTTATATGAGTCGGGCGTGAGCCGCAGCTCGGCTTCCATGAGTACCGCCAAGGCGGGGCTGAGCCAAAGCGAGGCACAGCTTAAGGAGGCTAAGGCAAACTACGACCGTAACAAAACATTATTTGATAAAGGGGTTATCTCAAAATCGGAATGGGATAAGATAGTGTCAGCTTATGAAGTGGCACAGGCCAGTAAGCAATCGGCATACTTCCAGGTGCAGAGCGCCGGTGCCAGCGTTACCGAGGCACGCGATAACCTTAACCGTACCACCATATACTCTCCTGTAGACGGTACTATATCTAAGCTTGATACTGAACTTGGCGAAAGGGTAGTGGGCACCCAACAGATGACGGGTACTGAAATTTTACGTGTGGCCAACCTTAACAATATGGAGGTAGAGGTAGACGTAAACGAAAATGATATTGTAAAAGTGCAGGTAGGCAACGATGCCGAAATAGAGGTGGATGCCTATCTGAAGCGCAAGTTTAAGGGCACAGTTACCAGCATATCTAACTCGGCAAGTAGCGAGCTTACCGCCGACCAGGTGACAAACTTTAAGGTAAAGGTGCGTATTTTAAAAGAGTCATATGAAGATATGCTACAGGGCAAGCCGTCTAACTATTCGCCATTCAGGCCGGGCATGACCGCAACGGTAGACATTATTACCAATAAAAAATCAGGTATACTTGCCGTGCCCATTAGCGCGGTGGTTATAAAAACAGATACTACCGGTGCTAAGGTAGACCCTGTAGCCGAACTGGAGCAAAAGGAAAAAGAGAAAGAAACCGGTAAGGTAGAAAAGAAATACGAGTGCGTGTATGTTAAGCGGGGGGATAAAGCGGTGCTACGCCCCATAACTACAGGCATTCAGGATGATACTAACATAGAAGTACTTACCGGCCTTAAGCCCGGCGATGAAGTAATAACGGGGCCTTATACTACCGTAACCAAAGAACTGAACGCGGGCGATAAGGTTAACGCAAAAGGCAAGGAAGCTAAAAAATAGCATGGCATATATTTTAAATATTGAAACGGCAACCAGGAACTGCTCCGTTTCAATAGCTAAAGGAGGTGAAACCGTGGCGCTAAAGGAATATGCCGGCGAAGGCTATGCCCATGCCGAAAAGTTGCACGTGTTTATTGGCGATGTACTTAAACAGGCAGATATATCTATAGAAGACCTTGATGCCGTGGCGGTAAGCCAGGGTCCCGGTTCTTATACAGGGTTGCGCATAGGTGTTTCGGCTGCCAAAGGGCTGTGTTATGCGCTGGCCATCCCTCTTATTGCCATAGATACACTAGAACTCCTTGCCCGTAAAATAACGATAAATACCGGCGTTATCATCCCCCTTATTGATGCCCGCCGCATGGAGGCATACACAGCAGTGTATGATACGGATTATAATAAAATCCGTGATACTAAAGCAGAAATAATTACAGAAGAATCTTTTAATGAAATTAGTGTGCCTATCCACATTATGGGCGATGGTGCTGCCAAATGCATTGGTATACTGCCGGATGGTAAAATACGGCACCACGCCGATGTGCTGTATCCTTCCGCTGCGGAAATGGGGGCGTTATCATATGCCAAATATCAGGTAAGCGACACGGTAGATGTTGCTTATTTTGAGCCTTTTTACCTTAAGGATTTTATTGCGGGTAAATAACGGGGGTTACTCTACAGCACTTTCAATACCCTTATCAGGATACCTGTGGTTGATATCGCGCTGCGGGAACGGGATTTCGATGCCTTCTTTATCAAACTCATTTTTAACGGCTTCTTTTACATCAGAAAGCATTTGCCAAAAGTTTTCGTTAGTAGCCCATAATAACACCTGGAAATTTACTGAACTGTCTCCCAGCGTTTTTACCCGGATAACAGGGGCAGGATCTTTAAGCACCTTGTCATCATTTTCCAGCACCCTGTTTATTACCTCTTTTACCTTTTTAAGGTTACTGCCGTAGGCCACCCCAAAAATAAGCTCTTCCTTGCGTAGCGGCTCCCGCGAAAAATTTTTGATGTTGCCGTTTGCTAACGCACCATTTGGTATATATACCACCTGGTTGTTTGGTGTTAATAAGCGTGTATATAATATCTGGATTTCATTTACCGTGCCACCTTCTCCCTGCACCTCTACATATTCGCCTACGCGAAAAGGCTTGAATACTATAATAAGCACTCCGCCTGCAAAGTTACTAAGCGAACCCTGCAGCGAAAGGCCTATGGCCAGGCCAGCAGCACCCAGCATAGCAGCAAAAGCCGTGGTTTCTACGCCCAGCTGGTTAATTACAACGATAAGCAGTACTATACGCAGTGCCCAGGTACCTACATCTTTAAGGAACTGTATGAGCGTGGGGTCCATATCCGGCTTTCTTATAAGTAAGCGGTTCATAAAGCGCCTGAAAAATTTTATGACCAGCAAGCCTATAACAAGCACTACTATACCGCCTATAAGATTAGGAACATAGTCGGCTACGTTAGTGGTAAGGCGTTCTAAAAAAGTATCAATATCAAATCCTTTCATAACAAAATCTATAGTTTTAAATCGTGCAGGGCGTCAAAAAGCGACGATTTTGGCAAGTTACACGCCTTATTTTGGCAAACATAAAACATTAAATTATTTTTAACAAAGCGGTTTTGTAGAAAAGGGATTACACTTTCGCGAATACTGCCTGCTGTAATTACGTGCGGGAGGTAGGTTTTGTTTACTTCTTTTATATTAGCTATGGCATCCTCGCCACATATGGCCAGCTCGCGGTTATCGGCAGATAAATCCAGCCAAAGGTTAAGCCAGTTGCTAAACGCCGAAGGGTAATCCATTGCGGGAATCATCTGGTAAAGCATTTGCAGTGCTACCTTTTCATAATGCGCATTATCAAACAGTAGGCTCAGCTTATACAGCACATTTGCGATAACCGAGTTTGATGCCGCGATTACATTATCCTCAGTTTCATAGTGCTTCGCTACCAGCTGCGACCCTCCAAGTTCATTATAGGCAAAGAACTGCTTTTCGGTGTCATAAAAATGTTCCAAAGTATAGTCGGCCAACTGTTTTGCATACAGCAGCCATTTTTCATCCAGTGTGCACTGGTACAGCGAAATAAACGCATTGGCTGTATGGGCATAATCTTCAAGAAAGCCGTTTATTTTAGCAGCGCCGTTTTTATAGGTACGCCATAACCGGCCGCTCTCATCCCAAAGTTTGTTGCATATAAAATTGGCATTTTGCAGCGCGGCATCCAGATAAACAGCATCAGTAGTAGCCTTATACGCATCCGTATAGCCCTTTAGCATCAACGCGTTCCACGAGGTGAGTATCTTATCGTCAAGGCCGGGTTTGCTGCGTTTTCCCCGTTCAGTATAGAGCAATTTTTCCCAGGCCTGTTTTTTTTTAGAAAGCGTTTCGGGGGGTAGGCCAAAATCTTTAGCCAGTTTTTCGAGGGTTTTGGTCTGGATGAGTACGTACTGCCCGTTTTCCCAAAAGCCAAATTCGTTAATGTTAAATACTTTTTTAAACAGGGGGAAATCATTACCCAGCAAATCTTTCAACTCCTGTTTCTCCCAGGTATAAAAAGCGCCCTCTTCCTTATGGCCGGTAAGCGTAAGGCTGTCGGCATCCCACGCGCTGTAAAAGCCACCTTCAGGCGAAGTGAGTTCGGTACTGATAAAAAAGTGCGTTTTCTCCATTACCTCTTTATACAGCGGGTTTTGGGTGCGCTTATATCCCTCGGCATACAGGCTCATGAGCTGGCCGTTATCATACAGCATCTTTTCAAAGTGCGGCACATGCCAGTGCAGGTCGACCGAGTAGCGGGAAAAGCCGCCGCCCACAGTGTCAAACAATCCGCCCCATGCCATGCGCGTAAGGGTGAGGTCGGTAAAATCCAGCAGCTCCTGTGTACCGGTCTGGTAGCCGTAGCGTTGCAGGAACAGGTAATTGTCAGGCATCATAAACTTGGGCGCACGGGCATAGCCGCCAAAATCCCAGTCGAAACTCTTTGCCCACTTTTCTACCAATGGCTTTATGTGCGATGGGTCCTGAAGTGCCCCTTCTTCATTAGGAGGCAGCAATGAGAGCGAATTAATTCCGTCCAAAAGTTTAATGGCGTAATCTTCCATACGGTCACGGTCGGTTTGGTACAATTCGGCAAGCTGGGCCAGGCTTTCCATCCATTGCCCCTTACGGAAGTATGTTCCGCCCCATACCGGCCGGCCATCGGGCAGTAGTACCACATTCATGGGCCAGCCGCCCTGGCGTGTCATCAATTGCACGGCTTTCATATAGGTGGCATCTACATCGGGGCGCTCCTCGCGGTCTACTTTTATCGATATATAATGTTCGTTCATCAAAGCGGCCACCTCGTTATCCTCAAAGCTTTCGTGCTCCATAACATGGCACCAGTGGCAGGCCGAATAGCCCACGCTCAGTATAATCAGCTTGTCGTGTTTTACGGCTTCGGCTAATACTTCGGGCTTCCAGGCCTTCCAGTAAATGGGGTTGCCGGCGTGTTGTAAAAGGTAAGGGCTGGTTTCGAGGTGCAGTTCATTCATGTGGAAAATTTAAAGTTTAAAGATACTACAAAGGGACTACGGGAGCAATGTGCAGGCTGGTTTAATATAAAACATGATGTGTTAAAGGTCTATTAAAACTGTTAAAGTATTAACAAGTGTTTCTTAAATTTGGAACACACAATCATCAGCAATCATCATGGAAAAATTAAAAAGGCCGAGCTACCTCAAGCCTGATGCAACTGATTTTTTCCGCAAAATGCACAAAGAGGTAGAAGAAACTGTACTGAACAATAACAAACTTTACCGGCTTAACGTAACCAAGGCAATAGGGCTGCTCGCTGCATATTTTATTTTCTACGCGTGCATACTCATATTTGGCAATAACACACCGCTGCTTTTCCTGTTTTATATACTGTGCGGGTTTACCATGATTGTGCTGTTTATAAACGCCTTTCATGATGCCGCCCACGGGGCATTGTTTAAAAAGCCAAAACACAACGACAACTTTACCTGGGTGCTCGAAGCCTTTGGCAGTAACCGCTGGCTCTGGATACGCCGCCACATAAGCCTGCACCATGCTTACCCTAATGTGCAGGACTGGGACATCGACGTAAAGCAAAGCGATATGGTGCGTATTTTTCCTAACGCCCCCTGGTTTAACGTGCACCGCTATCAGCACATTTATATGTGGCTCATTTACCCGCTGTATAGCCTCAACTGGCTTTTTATCCGCGACTTTAAAGACTTTTTTGGTACAAAGGATAATTATGTAAAGCGCGTGGTAACCATCCCGAAAAAAGAATACTACCGGCTTTTTGCTACCAAGCTTATCAACGTGCTGTATATGGTAGTACTGCCTATGGCCGTACTTAACCAGCCGTGGCAAATGGTGCTGGCCGCCTGGCTGTGCATGCACCTGTTTGGCAGTATGCTTGCGGTTATAGCTTTGGTAAGCACTCATGTAGATGAGGAAGCTTATTTCCCGAAGGCAGATGAAAATGGCAAGCTGGGTACTACCTGGGCGGTGCACCAAATGCTGGTAACTAAGGATTTTAGCACAGATAGCCCACTGGCTAATTTTTTATATGGAGGGTTTACGCACCACGTGGCACACCACCTGTTCCCGGCGGTAGGGCATACGTACTATCCTTATATTACACCCATTATAAAAAAATATGCAGCCGAAAACAACCTGCCTTATACCTCATATCCTTTCCACGCTGCGGTGCGGTCGCACTTTAACCTGTTGAAAAATAACGGGCTTAAGGAGAATATACTATTTACAGGTGAAATATAGCGGGCAAACATTTTGCGTACAAACCCACTTTTTCAAATTGCTTTTTTGTAGGAAAAATATATATTTGTCATGAACCAATTAACATTGCACCATGCGGATACTATACATTTTAGCTACAATTACATTACTGGCATCCTGTAAACGAAACCCGCCTAACATGGACTGGGCTAAAGACACCGAATTGCCCGGAAACGTGGTGGCCCAATTTTACCGTAAACCTGCTATGGATACCCTTATAGCAAAAATAAATGCCACACCGGAAATGGAAGGCGACTTTAAAGCGGCCCACCTGGATACTATAGCTACCGACTATGCACTGCTGCAAACGCTTGCCCGCATAGGAGATACAGAGCGCACACCTTTTACAGACTCTCAGGGGAGTACTTTTTTAATAATTGCCAGTGATAAGAATGCCTCCCCAACATGGGAGCGCGGTAATAACGACTTTGGTTTCCGAGTGAAGAAAATAGACCCTGCTGATATATGGTTGTTTACCGAAATGGAATTGTGGAAGTATCATGCCGGGGAGTATGCGCCGGAGAAAAGCTTCGACTCTATACGAAAAGATGAGGTTAAGGAGCTTAAATCGATACTTGAAACCGAAAAAGGCGAATTTAACAGGGCTAAATACCTGGTTACTGTGTGCGACATAGGGCTGAGAATGCCACAGGTGCATGAAAATAATATGTTTGACGGAGGCTTGCTGCTAACTGAAGTTAAGGTATATGACCGTGCAACAGGCGCCAGGGTAGGAAGGGCTGTATTAATGTGTAAAAACACCGATGAGATACCCGATACTTCCTCGGCGGTGGTTAAGGAAGGTAAGCAAATGGTATTATTAGACGACCTGCTGCGGTCCCGCAATATTAAGGTTATGGATTTTCTGCAAAATAAAAAAGACGATAAAGATCCCGACAATTCTCAACTTAAAAAAACATTTACAGGCGGCCGCGACTACTACAATAACAGGTAGCGGTTTAAATTAATTAAAAAAGAAAATGAAAAAAATATTCTGTTTAGTATATATACTGCTACTGGTATCCTGCGTAAAGCAAAAAAATGAGTCTGAACAAAATGTAGGCCTGCGTGGCGATATTATAGCCGGCTACTACAGCAAGCCTTTTATGGACAGCCTTATTTCTAAAATAAATGCCATACCCGAACTTACCGGCGATATTAAAACAATAAAGCTAAAAACCATTGCCGCCGACAGCATACCTACAGAGGAAATTGTGGCGCGGGCCGGTATGGAAACCATACCATTTGCCAAAGGCTTTGTACAGGAGGAGTTTATGCTGGTTAATAATAATGAAAATGCCGTAAAGCTGCATGAGGGCGTGATAAACGACTACGGGTACAACCTGCAGCGTATTGATACCGCCTACCCGCCAAAGCCGTTTAACGAAATAGAAACATGGAGGTATCATTCCGGCGCATATTCTTACCCGCACCAGCCCGACTCTATTGACGCTTTCTATGCGAACCTGCTAAAAGAAGATTTAGAAAAGGAACAGGTTGCAGTAAAAAAGGTAAAGTACTTTGTATCCGTGTGCGATATAATGCTGCTCAAACCTCATGCGGTAGACGATAAAACCTTTGAGGGTGGCCTGCTCATGTTTGAAATAAAGGTGTATGATGCGGCTACGGGCAAAAAGGAAGCACAATCGGTAATCATGTCTAAAAACTCTGACAAAGCCACCAGTATGATGGACAGTAAGCTGGGTGAAAGCATGCAGGACGAACTTTTGTATGAAGACCTTTTGAAAAACCGTGTAAATGATATTTTGAACTTCCTTCAAAATAAAAAAGATGCGAAGGGTAATGAAAAGCCTGAACCGTCAAAATAACTATAATTATGATGAGTAAAGCTTAAACTATCGTAATTATAATAATTGCCTTTGCTGGTTCTTCTTTAACTTCTCTGCCATAATCTGTGCTATAGGCCTGTCCTGTATGTTGCTTTCCAGCCAGGAAAGCAGGTCGAGGTACAGGAACGCGCGTCGCTCAAACGGATCCTTTTCCAGCAGGCTCAGCGTGGCATGCAGTTTTTTAAATTCAGCCTTAATGCGCAGTGGTGAAATGTTAGACATGTTCCTCAAAAAACCTATAAGTGCCTTTTGCACCTCGTGCAGGTCGTTCATTTTTATCAGGAAGTTATAGGTAGACCGCACCAGAGCCTCCAACCTGAAGTCAAGCCCCGCCTGGTAGTGGGCGGCAAGGTTAAGCACGTGCGCAAAACACATCAGGTCTTCGCGTATCTGGGTGGTCTTGCTGTTGATGATTTTCTTCAGGTAAAAGATGCATTTTGCATATTCTACCGCGCCAAAATGGTAGCACGCTATCTTGTAATACAGCACCATAATGTGGTGCTCGTCTATCTTATCCTTATAGCGGTCCAGTTTTTTATGTATGGTGTCCAGCAGTTCTTCGCCGCCGCTAAAATCCGCTTTCATAAAGCGCAAATTCAGCCGGTTAGAGTAGATGTAGAGGAACGACAGCACAATGATATTATCATCTTCCGGTATCTGCTCGTTGCTCATTATGTGCTCAAACTGGTCAAGCGCCTGCTCAAACTGCGCCACACGGTTCAGGTAATACAGCGATTCAAGCACGTAGTGGTTGCCCTTAATGTAAAACACCGGGTGTACGGCAATAAGGTGGGTGTTCTTTTCAAACAAGCCTACCCAGCGTATGGCATAGCGGTAGCTGGCCACAAAATCCTGGGTGATAAAGCTGTACCATAAATAGGCCTGGTACAGCCACAGTTTTTCGCGGAAGCCCAGTTTTTCGGCATCAAAATCGGGCAGGTTTTTAAAAAAGTGCTTTGATACCGCCTGGGTTTCCCCATCGGTACGGGCATAGCCATTTTTCAGGAAGGTATTATACATATCCAGCGCCAGGTTGCTCAGCTGGCTGGCTATATTGTTCAGGTAGGTAAGTTCATTGGTCTGGGCTATCAGAAGGTCGGCGCGGTTGTTACGGCTGCGTGTTATGTACTGGCTCTCAATAATCTTCTCCAGGTCGAGTATCTCATAGCCTATGTTTTTTTCCTCAAAGGCTATGGCCTGTGTTTTTACCTTATCTAATAGTTTCAGGCATTGCTGGTAAAGGCCCTTGCGGTACAGTATCATGGCAAAATCAAACTGCTCGCGCAACTGCAGCGGAATGTTGCGTTTGCTGGGGTTAAGCCGCAGGCTGGTAAGTACCTGGTTGTACAGGTGGGCCTTAACGTTGCTCAACTGTTCCTTGCTGATGCCGGTGCTTTTAAGTATCGCCTCCTCGTTATATTCTTTTTGCAGCGATAATACTTTAAAAAGCGCTATGAACTTACTGTCACTATTGGCCGAAATACGCCCTACATATACCGAGAACTGACGCTTTTCTGATGCCGTAAGCGATTTTATGAGTGCCCAGAGGTTATCGGTAAGTATATTGCGGTTTTTCATGGTGTTACGTCGAAGTGCTGTATCCAAAAATAGTAATTATGCAGGAATAAAATAGCAATAATTGTAAATAAATTTTGCTAAGGCATTGTAATTTATTTGTGTTTAAAATACTGATTATTATAATTTTAAATGTTTAAAATAAGTTTTTGATGTCGTAATAGCTTTTTTTGTAATACCTTCTCGCTCCTGTAAAATACTATTTTAGCATAATAAATTTTGGACTATGAGTAATAAGATAGAAATTTTCGACACCACATTGCGTGATGGAGAACAGGTTCCCGGCTGTAAGCTGAATACTGCGCAGAAGCTAAAAATAGCCGAAGCACTGGATAGCCTGGGTGTGGATGTTATCGAGGCCGGTTTCCCCATATCAAGCCCCGGCGACTTCCTGTCGGTTACCGAAATTTCAAAAGTGGTAAAAAACGCAACCGTGTGTGCGCTGAGCCGCGCTGTTAAAAAAGATATAGAAACTGCTGCCGAAGCCCTTAAATATGCCGTAAAGCCGCGCATCCATACGGGTATCGGCACCAGCGAATCGCATATAAAATATAAGTTCAATTCTACGCCCGATAAAATTATCGAGCAGGCCATTGAGGCGGTTAAGTTGGCCAAAACCTTTGTGGAGGATGTAGAATTCTACGCCGAAGACGCCGGCCGTACTGATAATGCCTTCCTTGCTAAAGTATGCAGCGCCGCCGTAAAAGCAGGCGCAACCGTGCTTAACATCCCCGATACTACAGGCTACTGCCTGCCTGATGAATATGGCGCCAAGATAAAATACCTTACCGAGCACGTGGTAGGTATTGAGAAAGTAAAGCTCTCATGCCACTGCCATAACGACCTTGGCCTGGCTACGGCCAATGCCATTTCGGGCGTTATAAACGGTGCCCGCCAGATAGAATGCACCATAAACGGCATAGGCGAACGCGCCGGTAATACTGCCTTGGAAGAAGTCGTAATGATATTGCGTCAGCACCCGGCCCTGAACCTTACCACCAATATCAAGACCCGGCAACTGCTTGCCATGAGCAAAATGGTATCGCAGGAAATGGGTATGTTTGTGCAGGCCAACAAAGCCATAGTGGGCGATAATGCCTTTGCGCACAGCAGCGGCATCCACCAGGACGGGGTGATAAAAAACCGCGAAACGTATGAGATCATTAACCCGTCAGACATTGGGGTTACAGAGTCGAGCATCGTGCTTACCGCCCGTAGCGGACGCTCTGCGTTGGCGTACCGTGCTAAGAAAGTAGGCTATGAGCTTACCAAGAACGACCTGGATATTGTGTACCTGGAGTTCCTTAAACTTGCCGATAACACTAAGGAAGTAAAAGACGACGACCTGCACCGTTTGATAGAAATGAGTAAAGCCAGGCTTGAGATAAACATTTAATTTGTAATGAAAAAGACACTTTTTGATAAAGTATGGGACGCGCACGTGGTAGAATCGATACCTAACGGCCCCAGCGTATTATATATAGACAAGCACCTGATACACGAGGTTACCAGCCCGCAGGCGTTTAGCGAACTGGAAGAGCGCGGCCTAAAGGTATTCCGTACGGAGCGTATTGTTGCCACGGCCGACCATAACACGCCTACTAAAGACCAGCACCTGCCTATAAAAGACGACATGTCGCGCAGGCAGATAGAACAGCTAACTGAAAATTGCGAGAAGAACGGTATTACTTTTTATGGCCTGGGGCATCCGTATAACGGCATTGTACACGTTATTGCACCGGAACTGGGCATTACCCAGCCGGGCATGACCATAGTATGCGGCGACAGCCACACCAGTACGCACGGGGCGTTTGGCACTATTGCGTTTGGTATTGGTACCAGCCAGGTAGCTCAAGTGTTTGCCAGCCAGTGCCTGCTTATAGAGAAACCTAAAAAACTACGTGTTAACGTTAACGGTACCCTTAAAAAAGGTGTTACCCCTAAGGATGTTATCTTATATATTATTGCCAAGTTGGGTACCAATAGTGGCACCGGGTATTTTTGCGAATACGCCGGCAATGTATTTGAAGAAATGACCATGGAAGGCCGCATGACCGTATGCAACATGAGCATTGAGATGGGAGCCCGTGGCGGACTCATTGCTCCAGATCAGGTTACATATGATTACATCCAAGGGCGTGAGTTTGCCCCGAAAGGTGAAGCATTTGAAGCAAAGAAAAAATACTGGAACAGCCTTAAAACCGATGAAGGCGCCGAATTTGACAAAGAATACCATATTGATGCCGCCGACATAGCCCCGATGATTACCTATGGTACTAATCCGGGGATGGGCATCAGGATTACTGATAATATTCCCCACAGTGACGATGCCTCTGCCGAAAAGGCATTGGCCTATATGGGCTTTACGGGTAAAGATTCCCTTTTGGGCCAACCCATAAACTATGTTTTCATTGGCAGCTGTACCAACTCCCGTATTGAAGATTTCAGGCAGGTAGCCGATTATATTAAAGGCAAGACCAAGGCCGGTAACATCACCGCGCTTATTGTGCCCGGCTCACAGCAGGTGGTAAAGCAAATCGCCGAAGAAGGCCTGGAGAAGATATTTACCGATGCCGGTTTTGAAATACGTGAACCCGGCTGTTCGGCGTGCCTGGCCATGAACGAAGATAAGATTCCCCCGGGCGAGTACTGCGTTTCTACAAGCAACAGGAACTTTGAGGGCAGGCAGGGCCCCGGCGCGCGCACCATATTGGCCAGCCCGCTTACCGCCGCCGCCATAGCTATTGAAGGAAAGATTATTGATTATACCCAAAACCTGAATTAATGGAGAAGTTTGTTTCGTATACCGATACCGTGGTACCTCTGGAGATTGAAAATGTAGATACCGACCAGATTATCCCGGCGCGTTTTTTAAAATCGACCGATAAGGCGGGTTTTGGTGATAACCTTTTCCGCGACTGGCGGTACGACAAGGCCGGTAACCCCGTGCCTGATTTTAACCTGAACAAAGGCATTTATAAAGGCACCATCCTCGTGGCCGGCGATAATTTTGGCTGCGGGTCGAGCCGCGAACATGCCGCATGGGCGCTTGCCGGTTACGGGTTTAAGGTAATTGTATCAAGCTATTTTGCAGATATTTTTAAAGGCAATTCGCTTAATAATGGATTGCTTCCGATACAGGTAAGCCCTGAATTTTTAAAGAAACTTTTTGCGGAGGTAACCCGCGATCCTGCCACGGCAGTTACCGTGGACCTTGAGGCACAAAAGATAACCTTTATTGGAGGAAGCGAGCATTTTGATATTGATCCCTATAAAAGATTATGCCTGCTGAACGGCTATGACGATATGGACTTTTTAGTGAGCAGGCTGGATGCCATAACCGAATTTGAAAAAAAACACGCACAGCTATGAAATTAAAAATTGCAGTTTTATCCGGAGACGGCATCGGGCCGGAAGTAACCGCCGAGGCCATTAAAACGCTTGATGCCATAGCACAGCGTTTTGACCATAAGTTTGAATACCATGCCGCCCCCGTGGGCGCTATTGCCATAGACGAATTTAACGACCCGCTGCCGGAAGCCACACTTACCGTGTGTAAAACCACCGACGCGGTATTGTTTGGTGCCATTGGCCACCCAAAATATGACAACAACCCCGATGCGCCCGTACGCCCGGAACAGGGATTGCTAAAGCTGCGTAAGGAACTGGGCTTGTTTGCTAACATCCGCCCTACAACTATATATGCCAAGCTGGCCGACCAAAGTCCGCTACGCCCTGAGCGTATTGCCGGGGTAGATCTTACCATTTACCGCGAACTTACCGGCGGTATTTACTTTGGCGAAAAGACACTAAGCGACGATAAAACTTCGGCTTCCGACCTGTGCAGCTATAGCCAGGAAGAAGTAGAGCGCATTGCCCACATGGCGTTTAAAACCGCGCAAAACCGCCGCAAAAAACTAACCCTGGTAGACAAGGCAAACGTGCTGGAAACATCGCGCCTTTGGCGCAGGGTGGTAACCGAGATCAGTAAAGCCTATCCTGATGTAGCGCTCGACTTCTTGTTTGTAGACAATGCGGCTATGCAGCTGATACTAAACCCTGCCCAGTTTGACGTAATGCTTACCGAAAACATGTTTGGCGATATATTGTCGGATGAAGCCAGTGTGTTGGGAGGCAGTATCGGGCTTGCGGCATCGGCATCGGTGGGGAACAAATTTGCTATGTTTGAGCCCATACACGGGTCGTACCCGCAGGCGGCAGGTAAAGGTATTGCCAACCCGGTAGCGTCAATACTTTCGGCGGCCATGCTGCTGGAGCATTTTAATCTTTTGGAAGAAGCAAATGCCATTAAAGAGGCGGTTACCGCGAGTATTGATAAGGAAGTTTCGACATCAGATATCATCCCCGGCAGCAACTACAGCACTGCGGATGTGGGTAATTTTATAACCCGCTATATCCTTGCCGATGAGGTAACCGTTTCAGGAACCGATAACAGGGCATTAGGCCGCTCAACCATAATTTAATGAATTACTTTAACGATAATACCCTTGTATACCTTAACGGCGAGTGGCTGCCCGCAGCCAGTGCGCAGGTAACGCTGTACAACCAGACAATGCATTACGGTAATGGTATTTTTGAGGGCATACGTTCCTATAAAACGCCTGGTGGTGTAAAAATATTCAAGGCAAAAGAACATTACGAACGGTTTATCAAATCGGCGGAGCTGATGTATATTCCCGTGTACCATACGGTGGAGGAGTTTACAGACATAACCTACCAATTGCTTGAAAAGAACAATATGGGCGATGCATATATCCGTCCGCTACTGTTCCTGGACCCGAATATGAGCCTGGTGCCGGTGGAGAAATCAAACCTGTTTATGTGCGCCTGGGAGTGGGGCAAGTATCTGGGCAGCGGCCTGCTGCGCATCGGTATCTCAAAATTTGAGCGGCCTAACCCAAAATCCTGCCATATAGAAGCGAAGGCGGTAGGGCATTATACCAACTCAATACTGGCGAGTACCGAGGCCAAACGCCGCGGTTACGACGAAGCCCTGCTGCTGGACAGTAGCGGTCACATTGCCGAAGGGCCGGGTGCCAACTTTTTTTACGAGAAAAACGGCGTGCTCTATACCTGCCCGTTGGGAAATATACTGCCGGGCATTACCCGCAACACCATAATTGAACTGGCCAAAGAAAACGATATTGAAGTAATTGTGAAACTATCTACCCCTGATGAGGTAAAAACCGCCGACAGTGCCTTCTTTACCGGTACCGCCGCTGAAGTGGCCGGCATACAGTCGTTGGATGACTATATTTTTCCGATGGATTGGGATAAGAGTATTGGCAGGGCACTGCAACAAAAATATAGTGAAAGGGTGCTGGTTTAAGCGACCTTTTTTATTCAGCTAATCGTCATCAGGTGTTTCCTCGATATATTCCATTATAAAAACCTGGTAGTTATAGTGCGCTTCGAGCGGGCGGGCATGGTTAGTAGTTTTTAGGAATGCGATAAGCCCGCTAATAAAATCGGGGCTCTCAGGGTTGGCTTCAACAGCGTTCCTGCCTGCAATGGCATAGCTTGAAAACGCGCCTGGGATATTGAGTTTCTCATGCATTTCGTTAGAGAGTACAAACCCGCCTTCATAGGTCTCAACCAGGTCGGCAGGTGTAAGTTGTTGCAGGGCTTCAAAAAATGCATCGGGCACATATCCGTTGCGGGCTTGTAATGCTGTGCCTCCGGGTATATGAAAAATGGCTTTGTAGTGCGGCATTTATCTAAGTTTTGTGTCAAAAACCTAAAGTTAATCATTTTCCATTAAAAAACAAAAACCCGCTGCGTGGGCGGGTTTAGTATGTAATGTGGATTTTCTTTATTCCTCTCCAGCTACTATCTTGGCAGCGCTGCGGTATAAAAATGCCCCGTGTATGTTGCGTCGTGCAAAACGTGCGGGCGACTCTGCATTTACCATTTTAATGTATAATGCCTTTGGTACGCCAAAGTATTCGTAGCTGTGGCCATCCACAAAGTTGATGTACAGCACCTGGTTGTCATAATGAAAATCGTGTATCGCCTGGGTGGCTGTAGTGGTATTGTATTCTGCCTTAGTTTTTTCAAGGGTTTCAGGCGCTATGCTTACTAAAAAGTGGTAGGCCTCTATAATAGCGGCGCTGCGTTCTTCGGCAGCAAGCCTTTCCGCATCATCAGCAATAGTATCAGGATGGTGGTCCTTCATGCTGTTGCGGTAAATTGTTTTCAGCTCTTTTAGTGTTGCTGTTTTAGTAACGTCGAGTAGTTTGCGGTACTCAACAATCTTTTTCATATTCATAATGCTGTATTTTTCTTTGGGTTAGCCCGTATTCGGTGTGCCTTAAAACGCGTGCAAAGGTAATGCTAAATAATTAATAGCCAAATTGTTTATTAAAGCTTTATAAAACGGTAAAGGATTATTTAACCCGTTGCTTAATTTTCGGGCAATTATAAGGCTGTAAAATACTATACCGCATTAATAGTGGGTTTTGCTTCTACGCTATTTATATTTATATTTTCATTCAGATAAACAGTGTAAATAACTGTAAATAACCATATTAAAGAAATTATAATTATATAAGCTATCCAAATGCTATAATCATACCCTGCTATTATAAGAATACTCAAAGCATTTAAAACTCCTGCTATTTTTGGGATTATGAGTGCAGCAATTGCTTTATGATAAATTTTATTAACAAGGGGAGTATGCAGCCATAACTTCTCTTTAAAAGAATTATATAATGTGTAATCAAATGCAGTAAATATCATTAAAAAAATGATATTTACTGATATATTTATTTTAGCCAGTAGAAAAACAGGAATCAATATTGCTAAAATTGGCTGCAAAATCAAACCGCGCTTATCTTTTAGGTATTTAAGGGCTATTGGTGTAATCATTAGTTGGCAAAGAATTGATAATATAGCACCTGACTGGTAAAAATCGGCTAAAAACCCACTTGCTTCCTCAATAGTGTTTTTGTAATCAGCCTGTTGCTGTACAAGCCAGTTTATAGATCTTCCAAAAACGGATCCTATTAAGATTAAAAATAACAAAGTTTTGATATAAGGGCTAAAGCCTTTTTTTAATTGTTGTTCAATAGTATTGACTTTTTGTGCTTCTTCAGGATAGAAACCATCAAACTTTGTTCCTTCACAGGAAAATTTTTTAATGCAACGTGTAATTAAAAGAAAAATAATTATATACATACCTCCTATTAACGCCGGAATTTCCTCTTTAATATTTACAACCATTACTTGACCTATATAGGCTCCCACATATACACCCAATTGGGCGCCCATCCCCACAATACTTAAGGTAATCCAGCTTTTTTTAAAAGCAGTGCTAATCACTAGCATCCAGATATTATATGTAGCAATAAAAATTAGAATATTGCCAATTAATCCTACTATAATGAGTATTATATTACCCTCGTCCCATAACGGTGTGGCAGAAATTAAAACTACATTGAAGAGTAAGCTTATATAACTTATACTTTTAGATATTTTAACCTTTTTTGTTCTTAAAATGAATATTAAGATAACTAATATGATGGCTAAAAGTGCATCACCAATATCAAACCACGGTGTTTTCATCGCAGAGAAAGTTTTAATCAGTAATCCGCCAATACCGGCTTTATAAATATAATGCACTACCATTGTAAGGAAAAAAATTACTGAAAGCATAATTGAACGGATTACGCTTTCTTTGTATGTGAGGATGCTGTTTTTCATTTCCTGTTAGTTTTATTAGCCTTGTTCTAAAATAGGTTTTTCATATAAAATCGACCATTCTGCCACTTCATCTGTTGTCATTTCTGCCATTGTATTAATTAGTTCGAGTATCTCTATCACTCTGCTGCCTTTATCGGGTTCGCGTTCAATATCCTGAATTTTTTCCTGTAGCTTGTCAGAAATAGATTTAATCTGGTCAAAAGCTAATTGCGACCTGAAAGCTATACGACGTGCCTCTGTTTGAAAAATCATACTGTTAATAGTTGTAACAATTGCCGGTGCCAGTATAATAATGCCTAAAATAAATGGGCTTAATATACCTGCAATATGTTCAAAATCGTGATTTGTAATTTTTATAGTAACTATAGTTATCTCAAATGCTATAACTACCAGTACAGATTTACTTATAAATTCTACAATTTTTTCAAGTCCCGAATGCATTACCGACATTCTCTTTTTCTCTTCTTCATGATATTTTATCTGTCCCAAAAGCCATTCAGAATTAATAAACCGGGTAATGTTTAGTAAATGGGTTTTGTCTATAATAATTTTAAACTGATTATGAGATAAAGAAGAAATTAAGGTTTGATAATTAATTTCCCCGGAATATTGAGATATATAGTTTTGAATATGGCTTCCTAATTCGGGATTCGGCGATTTAAGTATACCAAAAAAGGATAGATAATAGTTTACACGCAATCTTTCGGCTATGTACCTGTATTCGATAGCCTTTTTATTATACTTATTCTTATTTACCCGATTGGTGTTTTTTATAATGCCCGTAATTAAAGCTATTTTAATAACACTCACCAAAATAATTATATATAGGGGTATATGAGATGAATCCGGCAAATTCCATGAGTTTAATACATCTGAAATATGATGTTTAAGGGAATAAATTAGCATTGTGATAACAGCAAAAAAAACTGCAAGCAGTGCAAATAAAAAATTTAATAAATAAGCACCCCTATATTGCGTTTGGTATATACCAGAACTTTTTCGTTTATCACTTCGTATTGCACTTATTTCCTGTGTGAGTTTGTTGAAATCTATATCAACAGCTTTGTGTTCTGAGGGTTCAACTATTTTCCTCTGTAAAAACATACGCTCATATCTCTTACATAAAAGAGCCCTTAGCTTAAAAAAAACATCACGGTTAATTTCATTGCTTTCTAAATCACCTGGCTTAAATAAAAATTTCGATTTAACAAAATCTGTTATAACCTTTAACGTGCATGGTTTTTTATCCTCAATAGTAAATGATGCCAGGTCTTTAAACAAATAAAAATGGCTGTCATCAAGATTAAGAAATATAACGGGCTTTTTTTTGTGTAGTGCATATAAAGCAGTGTCAAAACTTTTTGAAGTAACTTCGCTGTCTAGTCGTGTAGCTACAATTAATATATCCGAAAATAAAGCCAGTATCTTACCCTGTTGCGCATACGCCTCTTCCCTAAATCTTTTTCCTATATCACCCTCCATATATTTACCGTCAAGTTCTGCCACCTGGCTAGCATAATTATATAGAGTTGTAAATTTTTTTGTATTCTCAACAGTTTTTAAGAAATCATTTTTTTTAAATGCTAAGACCGAGGTAAGAGAACCGGTATTCCCGCTGTTTAATTTTGTGTTTATAAATGTTTCTGCTGCTAATTGGTCTGCCCCGTCAGCCAATCCATTAATAAGCTGAAAATGAGTTTTCTCAAATTGTAAGTTAAGAAGGCTAAAAAGGTTATTCAGGCCGGTAGCTATTATCAAATTATCTGATTCATTTACAGCTCTTTTTCCTGCAAACCCTATAAAAATTTTATTATTGGATATCATTAATCAAATCATTTATATCAATTATGTGTATATTATCTCTAAATTCTATCGAGTCGTCTTCTAATAGTAGGTGTTCAAGAGTGCGTTTAAAATTAAACGTTTCTCTAAGTTCAAGTTTTTGTATGTCACCCTTTGGTGCTGTAATCGGCATTGCCATCCTTATAGCTTCAAAAGATGAATTAAGGGTAGTAGGTAGGTCATAAAGCTTTATCCTCCCATCAATTATATCAGAACTTACAAAAAATGGAAATTTCCTTGGACTTTTTTTAGATAAGCTGTCTATCTGGATAAGGTTTCTGTTTTTGACAAATTTTTTATAAGCCTGATGGCTAGGTTTTACACCTTTACTTGGAATTATAATATAAAAGTCGAATATATCCTTTGTCAGGTCGTAAGAATTGTCATTAATTGTAAAATTATCATTCGCAGAAAGTTCAGAACAGGCTGGTAGTATAAAATTTCTGAAATATCCTATAGCTAGAGGTGTTGACGGCAGCAGTGATAAAGAAATATTACTGTTAATGTCTAAAATGTGGTCTTTTATTTTTTCGCAGGCATTAATTATTGAAGCCTTATTTAACTCATTTTCTTTTAAAGAGAAATCAGTATTAAATTCCAGTTTCATGTGGGCTCTCTTTATCCCGTCCAAATCGCTTGGCAGCTTTAATTTATTAAATTTTATGTCTGGTTTGATAACGTCTATAACTAGGAAGTAGGCCCTCTTGAGCCCTAAAGCTCCAACGAACATTCCCAGTTCAAATATTACATTATCCCGCGTAGTATATCCACGACTCCCTTTTTTTTCAATTTTATCATCAGGAAAAATTATAAAAAGGCCAAAATCTGAGAAAAACAATTCCTTATATAATGCTTCTAAAAAATATTCATTAGGCTTAATAGAATCCCAAACCTTTATCTCTAATTCGTGGCTTAGTATTTTCTGTATGTTTTTTGCTAAAAACAAAGAATTTGAAGAAGAACCTATAAATAGTGAAGGTTTCATAAATTGGTGCTTTAAAAAAGTATACATTTAAACATCTATATAGCAGAGGTTTAGTGCTTACAATTTTAACATTTTTTTATTATTTAAAAAATACCTATAAATAGGTATTTTTTAAATAATAAAGCCTTTAGCATATTAAATTGCTAAAGGCTTTATTATTGTGGTACCTCCAGGAATCGAACCAGGGACACATGGATTTTCAGTCCATTGCTCTACCAACTGAGCTAAGGTACCGTGCAATAAATATAGTTGCGCGCAATGTGCGGCTTCTTAAAAAGAAAACCCACTCGTTGAGTGGGTTTGTGGTACCTCCAGGAATCGAACCAGGGACACATGGATTTTCAGTCCATTGCTCTACCAACTGAGCTAAGGTACCATTCTAATTTCGCTTACAAATTCCCGTTTGCCGTGCGGCGTTCCGTGAACTTGTTAGCGGGTGCAAATATAAGGGCATTTTTATATTATCCAAAACAATTATTAAAAAAAATCAATTGCTATCTTTGCCCCACCAATAAAGGAAAAATGCTCTTAGCTGTTGATATAGGCAATACAAAAATTAAAGCCGCTGTTTTTGAGGGTGCTGCACTACTGGAGCGGTTTTCCTTTAGCCCAGGCGGGGCTTTGGCGGAGGCCGAAAAAATTATAGTACGTTACCCCGGCTTGGCAAACAGCATCATTTCTACAGTAGGGAAAGAAGATAGCACACTGTTATTATGGCTAAGGGAGCATACTGAGGTAACCGAAGTAAGCCACGAAATGGTGTTCCCGTTTATTAATAAGTATGCCACACCGCACACGCTGGGCATAGACCGTATGGTACTGGCGGCGGGTGCTGTGCTAAGGCACCCCGGGCAAAACAGGCTCGTTATAGATGCGGGCACCTGCGTTACCTACGATTTTACAGATGCCGGTGATAACTATCTGGGCGGCGCTATTTCGCCGGGGTTACAGTTAAGATATAATGCCATGCACACTTTTACGGCAAAACTTCCGTTGTTATATCCGGAAATGCCGCAAAGTTACATAGGCAACGCTACCGCGATGAGCATACATGTAGGAGCTGTAAACGGCCTGTTGTATGAAATACAGGGATTTATAGATGCCTACAGCAAAGAGTATCAGCCGTTAACTGTAATATTAACCGGAGGCGATGCCGATTTTTTGGCTAAAAGATTAAAAAGCACCATATTTGCCAATTCAAATTTCATGCTGGAAAGCCTGAACCAATTATATTTATATACTATTACAAACCTGAAATGATAAAAAAGATTATTGCCGGCCTTTGCCTTGTTTTTTCTACCATAGCATTCTCACAGGAAAACAATGCTTCTCCTTATTCCTTTTACGGCATTGGCGATGCCAAGTTTAAAGGAACAGCAGAAAACAGGAGCATGGGCGGACTGGGCATACTACCCGATAGTATCCACTTAAATCTTCAAAACCCGGCTACTTACAGTGCTTTAAAGTTAACCACCTGGACCGTGGGTGCTACTAACAGCAGGACTACCCTTAAAACAGCTGCCGAAAGCGCCGATGCCGGCCGCACCTCTATAGATTACCTGGCTATGGCCCTGCCATTTAAAAAATTAGCAGTGTCATTTGGCATAATGCCTTATACAGCCACCGGATACCGGATACAACGCACGGAGCAGGAAGAGCTTGATGCCACCCGCGACATAACAACAGTTACCAGGTTTTTAGGCAGCGGCGGGCTTAACCGTGTATATGGCGGGGCATCCTACAAAGTGAATAAAAACTTTGGCATTGGCGCAAACGTAAGTTATTACTTTGGCGATATTGAAACGCAAAGCCTTATTGAGCAAACAATATCTTTAAAGCCATTAACCCCCGGTGATACCGTTAGCCAGTTTCCCATGCAGTATGCTACCCGGGAAGTAAATACCAGTAGGTACCACGCCCTGGGGGTAGACATAGGCGCCTATTACCAAACTACGGTAAATTCAAAATATACCTGGACTACCAGTGCCACCTTTACACCCGAAACCACATTAAGGGGTAACACGAGGCGAACGGTTGCCACCGTTTTTGAAGGTACCGACGGGAGCTTCAACGTAATTGACGACCGCGAATACACAAATATATCGGCAGATAATAAAATACCGATGAAAATTACCGCCGGTACCGGCTTTGGCCTTGCCCGCAAATGGTTTGCCGGTATAGAATATACCCACATGGGCAACAGCGCGCTCTCTAACCGTTTTGATGGAGTTTCGGTATCGTCGTATAAAAACGGCCAAAAAATAACGGTGGGCGGCTATTATATACCTAATTATTTTTCATACACCAGCTACCTGAGCCGTATTACCTACAGGGGCGGGCTGCGGTATGAAAACACAGGCCTTGTTGTAAACGGCCAGGATATAAACGATATGGGCGTAAGCCTGGGCATTGGCCTGCCGCTAAGCGGTACCATAGGCGGCTCTAACCTTAACATTGGTGCAGAGTACGGCCAGCGCGGTACTACATCAGCCGGGCTGATAAAGGAAAATTATTTTAGTATCTTTATAGGCCTTTCACTAAACGATAAATGGTTTGTGAAACGTAAATACGAATAAAAAATAAGCGCTATGAAAAATGCATGTATAGTACTACTTTTTATAACGGCGCTGCTGGGTAATACGCAGGTTAGTGCACAGGAAAAGTGCGCTAAGGCATTCGCCGTGTTAACAGAGCGTTCGGCTACTCCGGCAGGGTATGATGAAGCGTTGGCAGCCCTTACCGGCCTTCGCAAAGACTGCCCTAAGTATGATATTGGCATATACTCTACAGGTGATAAACTATTGAGCTATAAATATAAAACCACAAAAACTGCAGCTGATAAAGACGCCATAGCAGATAATCTTATAAAGCTCTACAACGAGCAGCAGTCAAATTTTCCGGGTAGTGGTGCCCAGGTAAAAAAGGCGCTGTTTTTAAACGATAACAAAAAAGCCGACGATAAAGACACGTTTAAAACACTGGATGAAGCCTTTACCGCAAACAGCGCGCAGTTTACCGATTACCGCGAGCTGGAGCTGTACTTTAACCTGTACCTAAAGCAGTATGAGGCAAAAGCCCCCGGCATTACACTGGAAAGCTTTATAAAAACGTATGGTGATATAACTGCTCAGATAGCCACCGCAGGTAGTAATATTGCTAAAAACCGCGGGCAGTTGCAAAAAAAGATTGAAGATGGTACTGCCTTAGAGCCTGCTGAAAAAGCATACCTGACCAATACAAAGACAACTGAAGAAGCCCTTAGTGCTGTGGCAGATAATATGGCTAAGCAGGTTTCGGTTATTTTCAGTTGTGAGAAGATGGAGGCGTATTACACTGAAAACTTTGAAAAAAACAAAGACAACGCCGCCTGGATAGGGGGTATGGTGCATACGCTTAAGGCCATGCGCTGCAACAAAAGCCCATTACTGTTTAAGGGTGTAAGCATGCTTTACAAGCTAAACCCGACATACGATAACACTTACGAACTGGGCTACTTTACCCAAAAGCAGGGCGATGCCAAAGCAGCTACCGAGCTATATCTTGAAGCTGCCGAAAAACAGCCTGTGCCCGCTAAAAAGGCCGGTATTTATATGACAGTCGCACAGCTGTACCGCAATAACGATAAGGCCAGGGCCAAAGAATATGCCCTAAGGGCCGCGCAAACGGATGTAAAGCTGGGCAGCCCGTACCTGTTTATTGCCGAAATGTATATGAACGCAGGCGCGGAGTGCAAGTTGAGCGCCCTTGAGAAAAAAGCGTTGGTTTTCCCTGCGCTGGAGCTTCTTAAAAAAGCCGAAGCCGCCGAGCCAAAATATAAGGCTACCGTAGCCAGCCTGGAAGAGCAATATGTAAAGAGCATTCCCACAAAAAAAGAGGCCAGGGCAGAGAAAAAAAGTAAAGGCGACGCCATATCTTACGGCTGCTGGATTAATGAAACCGTTACCCTGCCTAAACTTAAATAATGAAAAAGCTGCACTATATAGCATCGCTTATTATGTTAACTGTGGTTTTGCTTTCGTGCGAAAGCAACTTTCATGATGTGCAGCGTTTTAACAGCGTGGCGTTTAATCCTATAGGCGAATCTGAGAATATCAACCTTAAGTATACCGATTCCGGCCGTGTAAGCGCCATACTGGTAAGCCCCCTGATGAAGGATTATACCCAGCTTGAAAACGGCTACAATGAGTTCCCCAAAGGGGTAGATATAACATTGTTTGATAAAGGGGTGCAAAAAACACGCGTACTTGCAGATTATGGTATACGCTATGAAAATACCGATATTATCGACCTGCAGGGCAATGTAAGGGTATCTACCTTAGATGGAAAGCTGCTTACTACAGACCAATTATACTTCGACCAGAAAAACGAATGGTTTTATACCGAAAAATATTTTAAATTTACCGATGGCAGGGGCAGTAACCTTGAAGGCCCGGGTGTTGACTTTAGTAAAGATTTTAAAGTCTTTAATATGCAGCAAAACCAGGGCATCATCAATAATGTGCAATAAACATGGTTTATACTAAATACATACCGTATCTTTTTTTAATTATCGCCTTGGTTTTTGGCTATACATCTGTAGAGCGTTACCGCGAAGGGGGAGACGGTTTACCACACCTGCTGCTTTCGGTATGTGCCGTTGGCTACTTTTTTGTAAAACGCTATATGTATAAGCAGCGTTACAATAACCCCAAACAGTAGCCCGCTATGGAGGCAGTAATTATTATAGGGTGCCTCTTGCTTTCAGCCTTTTTTTCGGGCATGGAAATAGCCTATGTTTCTTCAAATAAAGTATACCTTAGTGTAGAGAGTATGCAGCATACCCTGCTGAGCCGCATACTTACCCGCCTTACCCAAAACCCCATACAGTTTATTACCGCCATGCTGGTGGGCAACAGTATAGCCCTGGTGCTGTACGGCTACAATATGGGCAATGCCGTAATGCGGTGGTTTACGTTAAACCAGTATGGCATCCCTTCTTTTTGGCAAATAATAATACAGGTTGCCATCTCTACCGTTATCATACTTATTACGGCAGAATTTATCCCTAAGGTGTTTTTTCAGGTATATGCTAACCGGCTTATAAAAGTGCTGGCCGTACCTGCTTATATTTTCTACTCGCTTTTCTACTGGGTTACCCTTGCACTTATAAGCATTGCTGATTTTATTTTGGTTAAGGTATTACATACCCGGGCAGATATAAGGCAGGCTTACTTTACGCGAGGTGAGTTGGGTACATATCTTAACGAGCAACTTACCGGTGCCCACGGCGAAGAAGAAGAAATGGATACCGAAATACAGATATTTAAAAATGCGCTGGGCTTTTCATCGCTCAGGGCGCGCGATATCATGACGCCGCGGGCCGAGATAGCCGCGGTAGAAATAGGCGATAGCCTTGAGGTGCTGAAACAGCATTTTATAGCAACCGATTACAGTAAGCTCGCGGTGTATACTAACAATATTGACGGGCTGGTGGGCTATGTGCACTCTTTTTCACTTTTTAAAAATCCGGCCGACATTGCTTCAATAATGGTGGCTATAGAGCACGTGCCCGAAACCATTTATATTAAAGACCTGCTGGATATACTTACCCGTAAACGTAAGAGCATGGCGGTTATAACCGATGCGCACGGCGGCACCGCGGGCATTATTACTACCGAAGACATAATAGAGCAGCTTTTTGGCGAAATAGAAGATGAGCATGATGACGATTAAAGCCTTTACAGGCAGGCGTAAAAATAAAAAAGGCTTTGGCGCTAAAAATATACCCCACTATTTTTATTATTAAACAGATAATTGTATTTTCGCCCACTGAAATAAAAAATAACATATAAAAAATGGCGGTTTTATCTAAAATTAGAGAACGTTCAATATTACTGATAGGTATCATTGGTTTTTGCCTTCTTGCCTTTATAATAGGCGATGTAGTGCGCAACGGTGGCTTTGGTGTAGAGAAAAATGTAGGTAGCGTTAACGGCGAAGACATTGCTTTTGTAGAATTTAACCAAAAAGTGTCGCAAAGGCAGGCGCAAATGCAGGGCAGCGGAAGCGTGGGCCAGGCGGTAAGCAACGTTTGGGATATGGAGGTTAACAACCTGCTGTTTGAAGAAAGGTATGAAAAAGCCGGTATACGTGTAGGTAAAGACCAGATAATAGACCTTTATGGCCAGATGATGGGCCAGGTACCTGAGGTGCTAAACGCCGCAGGAAAATTTGATAAGGGTAAATTTAACGACTACCTTATAAACATGAAAACTGCCGACCCGCAGCGCTATGCCATGTTTGAAGATTCTAAAGATGAGGTTGCCGCCGGGGCTAAAAAGCAGTTTTATGCTACCATGCTTAAGGCAGGCTATTTTACTACAAACTTTGAGGCGGAGCAAAAATATGCCCAGGAAAGCGATAAGGTAAACTTTGATTATGTTTACGTTCCGTATACAACTATAAATGATGAAGACCCTAATGTAAAGGTTACAGACGACGAACTTGTGGCCTACATGAAGAAAAACGAAAAAAAGTATAAAGCCGAAGCTTCACGCGATATAGAGTTTGTTTATCTTGAAAATAAAGCATCTGCCCAGGATGAAGCGGAAATAAAAAAAGAGGTAGAGGCTTACATGCTGCCAAAGGTTACGGCTAACGATACCATACCTTCTTTTGCTAATATGCCTGCAGAAGATGTTGCTGATTTTGTAAACTCAAATTCGGAGATAAAATACGATACTACTTTTGTAACTAAAGCACAGTTGCCTGTAGAGTTTGCACAGCAAATTACAGCGCTTGCCCCAGGCCAGGTATTTGGCCCGTATAACAATAACGGCTACTATACCATAACCCGTATGATGGCTAAAAAACCGGGGGCAAGCACTAAGGTAATCCACGTGCTTGTGGCATATAAAGGCGCAATGAGGGCTACCGCAACCAGGACTGAGGCAGAAGCCAAAGCCCTTGCCGACACCTACCTTGCACAAACAAATGCCAACCCGGACGCGATAACCATGCTGGCGCGCACTAATAATGATGACCCGGGCGCCATGCAAAACGGCGGTGTGTATGACATTACCCCCGACGGAGCATGGGCACAGGAATTTAAAGATTTTGCAATAGCAAGCCCTAAAGGCAAAACAGGTGTGGTAAAAACCGATTTTGGTTACCATGTTATGAAAATACTCGATAAAGAAGACGCGGTACGTGTGGCTAACCTTGCACAAAAAATTCTTGCAAGCGATGAAACCATTGACGCTAACTTTACAAAAGCCACCAAGCTTGAAATGGATGCAAGGGATACTAAAAAACCTTTTGCAGACCTTGCCAAGGCAGCCGGGCTAACAGTAACGCCGGCAAACGGCATAGGCGAAAATGAAGAGAATATACCCGGCGTAGGCCCGGAGAGAGATATTGTACGCTGGATATACAATAAAGATACTAATGTGGGCGATGTTAAAAAATTCGACTCATCAAGGGGTACAGTGGTAGCTTCGCTTAAAGCCATAAATGAAAAAGGCGTGCTGCCGCTTGAGCAGGCAAAACAAACGGTACTGCCTATACTGCGTAATGAGAAAAAAGCTAAGCTTATACACGATAAGATGAAAGGCGCAACCCTTGAGGCAGTGGCGCAAAGCTCGGGCTCAACCGTAGCTAATGCTACCGGCCTTACCATGGCTAACCCTATGATTAACGCTGTAGGCCCCGAAACAAAAGTGGTAGGTAAAGCCTTTGGCCTTGCCGCTAATAAAACATCCGGGCTTATAGACGGTAACAGTGGTGTATTTATGATACGTACCAAGAGCATTGAAAAAGCTGCTAAACTGGCTACACCGGCCGCAATGGTTACCCGCCTTAACAACCAGGGCAGGGCAGGTATAGAAAACAGGCTTACCTTTGCGCTTAAAGAAAAAGCGGATATAGAAGACCAAAGGAGCACATTCTATTAGTAGAGAACAAATTATATAAAAAATCCCCGTTGTGTATGCAGCGGGGATTTTTTGCTTAGGTATATTTGACATGCAGTTAATGTTTACCGTTAACCAGTCTCATATTTTTCAGGTTGGGGCTCTGCCTTAAAAAAGCAGATAAATGGCGCATTGTACTGCCGGCTTTTTAATGAAATTATCACCGCAGCCCTATTGTAAAAAAGTTCCGCAATACGCATTAGAGGCGTTACTGCGGAACTTTTAGATTTTATGGAACGGGAATTTACTTAAGGAACTTTTTCAGGAATTGGGTTAGCTCTCCCGCCATAAGTTTGTCGTCTTCTATCTGCGGGTGATAGCCGCATCCGTGCGGGGTAATATCGCTGTAGGTAAATACTTCTACAGGCTTGTGCCCCGGCAGCTTGTTTACTTCATCCTTAACGCGGTTAAGGCATTTTATAAACGTTGCGCTTTTGGCTCCTTTTACCATAGGGCTGTCAGTAAGTACCACCTGGGTTTTTGGCGCATGGGTGTATACCGAGTTTATAAAGGCAACATAGGCTGCCACATAAGCGTCTTCGTTAAAAGGGAGGCGGACTTTTTTGCCATCACCGTCGCTAAAGTCGTTTGTACCCAGTGCAATACACGTAACATCTGGCACAAACCCAAAGTCGTATTTCTTAGAGGCATCTTTGTTCAGGTATAAGTTAGCGTACGCATCCGGCATAGTAGGCTCAGTTTTATGCTCGTCGTTCCAGTTACGGTAAATCCCGATGCCGGAAACCGAACTTAATACATAATCGGCATTTAAGGCCCGTGCGGTTATAGGCGCATACGAGTAGTAGGCGTTGTGCTGGTCATACCACTCGCCCTGTCCGCAGGGTATTTCATCAACATCATTACCCATGCCGCACGTAATGCTGTCGCCTATAAATTCAATCTTCTTTTTTGGCTTGTTCGGCGCGGCGGTTATATTGCCCTCGGCATTTACAAAAACCACCGTTCCTACAGATGCTTCGGTAGCTTTGTAAATACTAACCGAATGTATTTTATTGCCCGGCAGCATAATAAATAGCTTTGTGCCCGATGGCTGCACCTTATTGCGGCTGTAGTACTGCCCGTCTACTTCTATTACCACATAATTGCTGTGCTGCGTTTTATCTTCTGCACGAACGTTTACCGAACATTTATCGCCCCTAAAGCCAAAACTAACGGACGATGCCGCCCCTATCAGTGCGATGTTGTTGTTTTCGAGGATTTCAGTACGCCCTTTTGCAAGGTAGGGCGAATCTTTAACGGGATCGGCAGCGCTGGCCGGTACATACAGCGTGGCGGCTATAAAAAAGCACGCGAGTTTTTGAGTTATAAGCATAATAAGGTTTGTTTTTTGCGCAAGTTATGCAAAAAGCCTTTTGTGTAGTTATCAATTTTATTAAAATCCTTTGCTATTAATAGGGGTTGTTAACGTTTGTTTGTAGTAGCTGCCAAAATTGCCTTAAGCTGCTGTTAATGTTTTTGTAATCAGTGATATATGTAGGCAGGTTAAGGCTAATTTTGATATGTAAACTTAAATGAACTAGTATGAAAAAGATATTGTATTCAGTAGCGGCTATACTTGCATTTGGTATGGCTTATGCACAAACAGCCCCGGCACGCACCCCTTCCGGCACTACTCAGGCAACCACGCCGTCGGGTAGTACCATTACAACTACAAGTCCGGGCACAATAACAACACCTGCCACGGTAACAACACCGTCAACAGTGGACAACAGGGTTACCCCGGCCACCACAAGCCCTGTAGTTAACCCGAATGGCGGAACACAGCGCCCGAGCAATGCCATGCAAAACCCTGCCACCACGCCACCGCCCACCACGCCGCCTACAGTAAGCCCGGTGCCGGTTTCGCCTAACTCTTCGCAGGTAGCGCCGCTAAACCAGCCTGTAACCGCACCTATGCAGTCAGGTATTAACCCCGGTGTTCCTACACGGCCTTAATTTAAAACGCTAATAATAAATTAAAAAAATTATGAAAAAGATGATTTTTACGCTGGCCGCAGTACTTGCTTTTGGTATAGCTTCAGCACAAACCGACACTACGGTTACTTCTACCGTGAACAAGAGAACAACTACTACAAAGGTAAAGAAAGCCGAAAAAAAGCGTGCGGCTACAACACAGGATACGGTTTATGACCGTAAAAAGAAAACCACCACTACCACAAAGTCAACTTCAACACCCATGAATAAATAGTGTGTAGTAAATGTATCTGTCCCGCCCAATCGGCGGGATTTTTTATGCGGCATTATAAGGTAGTGTTAAAAGATGTGCTCCTGTTAGAATGATTTAGTATTTTTAAGATAGAATGTAAACCTCAAAATTTATTACAATGCCACATAACCCTACGGCTGAAATGGTAGTACCCGCAGCCAAAGACGTACATACTATTGAAAACATGGTTTCAGTAATTGGTGGGGCCTTTTTGCTGTATGACGCCTTAAAAAAAGAAAAGAAAAGCATACCGGAGGCTGTTGCCGCCGGATTTATGATATACCGGGGCGTTAAAGGTTTTATAAAGGAATATGAGCAAAAGCAGGCTGACGGAGTTACCAAAGGTAAACTGCCCGACGTATCTAAACGCCGCAACAGCAACATTAACATACACGCCCGCCTTATTGTAAAACGCCCTGTGGCAGATGTATATAATTTCTGGCGCCACCTGGGCAACCTGCCTTTGTTTATGGAACACCTGGATAGTGTTACTGTGCTTAGCGATACTACATCAGAATGGAAGGTAAAAGTACCTGGGCTCCCGGCAACGCTTAGCTGGACTGCCGAGATAGTAGGCGAAGAGGCTAACCGCTACATAGGCTGGCGTTCGGTAAAAGGCAGCAGCATACAAAACGCGGGCAAGATAGAATTTAAGGATGCGGGCGAACTGGGTACACTTATGCATGTGGTGTTTTCCTATGAAGCGCCCTTTGGTAATGCCGGCGAAGAAGTGGCACGACTACTTACCCCGGTTTTTGAAAAACTGGTGCGTAACGATGTGCTGGGCTTTAAGCGTTATATGGAAACCGGCACTCCCGATAAGCTGCAACAGCCTGTTACAGCTATATATACTTAACGGTATATACTTACTTATTCCACGATATTTTTTTAACCGCGCTATTGTCATACAGCCCTTCTGCAAGGGCTGTTACTTTTTTGTTTTTAACGTGCTGCAGTTTTATTTCTATCACCAGTTCATCTGTCAGCCGGCTTATAGAAAAGTTAGAGTAATCAACATCCTTTTCGTGCAATAGTATATCGATTATTTTAGCGGGTTCGGCATCCTTTTTCAGTGTAATAATCAGCGTTTTTGGCTGAAAAATGTTTGCAAAACGCTTTTGTATGGGCTGCATGCCCCAAAGTATTAAAATGGCAAATGCCGTGGCAATTCCCCCGGCTATATACATTCCCCCGCCCGCTGCCATACCTATACCGGCAACCGTCCATAAACCTGATGCAGTGGTAAGCCCCATCACCTTATTGGGCTTTCGAAAAAGAATAGTTCCCGCGCCTATAAAACCGATGCCGCTTACTATTTGCGCAGCCACGCGTGAGGGGTCGAGCTCGGCATACTCTTTACCTACCAGGTCCATAAACCCAAATGAAGATACCAGCATTATAAGTGCAGAACCCATACATACCATCATGTGCGTGCGCATACCGGCGGTCCAGTCTTTCCGCTCGCGCTCAATGCCTATAATGCCACCAAATACGGCAGCTAAAAACAGGCGCAGGGCTATTTCGGTCCAGTGCAGCATAATGTTATTTTTTATCGTTTGTTCCGGATAGGTTTATCCGGGTAGTTACAGTTTGTGAGATAGATTCCAGCGCTGCCTGTTCGGCGGTACCGTTTTCGTGCAGGGCGTTAACAAGTCCTGTTAGCAACTTTCCGGTGCGTTCTATAGTCTGCCTGATAATGTCTTCGGGGCCTCCGGCAAAAACTTCCCTATGGGCGCAGTAGCGGTGGCAGGGCAGTGCTATGTGTATAAACATGGTTCCTACGGGCTTTTCTTCTGTTTCACTGCCACCGGGTGTGGTAAGCCCTGTAATACCTACGGCAATATCGCATTTAAAAAATTTGGTAAGCCGTTCGGCAAGCAGGCGCGTTACCTCTGCCGATTCCGGGGTATACTCATCTATTATCTCCTGCGGGATGTCAAAAAGCGCTTCTTTGGTACAGGCATCATAGCATACGATGCCACCAAGCAATACCCCTCCGGATGTAGGGGTAAGCGAAAATTCAGAGGCAAGCCATCCGGCGGTTGCGCTTTCGGCAAGGGCAATCGTAAGGCCTTTTTCAGCCAGGCGCCTGCTGCAAATTGTTATACTTTCTAAAGGCATTGGTACATCGTTTTAAATGCTTTATATACTGTAGGTATAATAAAGTTACCACACATTTTTAAGTTAGTGTCTTAACAAATGCTTAATCTTCTTTCTCCTGTTTAGAAAGTTTCATGTACAGCTTTACAAAAAGTATGGTGCCGCACAGCGCCGTGGCTATGGAATTCCCTATAATTATGGGCAGGTCGCTTTGAAGGATGCCGTACACTACCCACGTAGCCATTCCTATGGTAAGCAATGAGTAGGTAAAAGCCGAAATGCTCTTGGTAGATTTCGTCTTTATCACTTTTACCGTCTGCGGTATATTGGCCAGTGTGGTAATGCCCGCCGCTATTAGCCCTAAAATTTCCGTTGCGTCCATAGTTGTTAAAATTTTTCCTTAAAGTGCCCGCGCACATGTTGGCTTATATAAGTACTTAGCCCTTTCCCGGTCCTGGCGAACCGCTTCATTTTTTCAACAGCATTTTTCCCCGCGCTCTCATAGGTATACAAGTATGTGTCACCGTTAATAAACGTTACCACAATACTTTCGGCAGCTATCTTATATGCTGTAACACCAGAGTGGCCTTCCAGGTTTTTGTATTGTTCCATTATATAAAGGTAATAACCTACAAATAACCGGGATGGGTAATTAACGCTTGGTTAACACCGGGTTAACAGCGCTCCTTTTTTAAATGGGGTAACTTACAATAGCTAACAAACAAGAACATCAACTTAAAAATTAAGATTATGAATACAGGAAAATTTGCGCTGGTTACAGGCGCCACAAGCGGGATAGGATATGAACTGGCAAAACTATTTGCAAAGGATGGCATTAACTTAATTATTGTTGCCCGCAGCGGGCAGAACCTTGCACAAACAGCTAATGAGTTGCGGCAGGCCGGTAATATACAGGTTGAGACTATTGTTGCCGACCTTTTTGACCCGACCGCCGCTGAAGCAATTTACCGGAAAGCCGTGAGCATAGGCCCGGTTGAATACCTTGTAAACAATGCCGGGCAGGGAGAGTGGGGCAGGTTCCATAAAACCGACCTTAGCCGAAGCCTCGACATTATCAGGCTTAATATAGACAGCATGGTGAGCCTTACCCATTACTTTTTAAAAGACATGGTGGCGGCTAACAGCGGCAGGATACTGCAGCTGGCATCGTCCTACTCTAAGACCCCCGCGCCTTATATGGCGGTCTACGCGGCTACCAAGGCATTTGTACTGTCCTTTTCTGAAGCGCTGGTAAATGAGCTTGAAGAAAGTGCTGTAACTGTAACCGCGCTGCTGCCCTGGGCAATGGATACCGATTTCTTCCACAAAGCGAAAGCAGAGAATACCGTTATTTATAAAGAGGGCGACCTGTATGACCCTGCCGTAGTGGCTAAGGGCGGCTATGATGCCTTTATGAACGGAGATGCAACGGTACAGCCGGGCTTTATGAACAAATTTCAAAATGTCCTGGGTACCATATTGCCCGACAGCGCCACGGCAGGCATGGCCGAAAAACAAAACGAATCAAGCATGAAGGAGGACGGCAGGACCACACCTAACCATGAGGCATCTGCTCGCGAACGCAGTACCATAAATGCAGAGGCGGGTGGCGTTAACGGCGACCGCAAACCGGAACTTCAACACCACTAATAAAAGTATATAAATATGAAAAAGATATTTTTAACAGCCGGTGCAGTGCTTGCCTTTGTAGCTGCCGGCGCGCAGGAAACCCCTGCGAAAGTGCTTCCACCGGATAAGGGCAAGCCTGTAAACACCCACGTGATGGAGCAGAATAAGCGCGAAATGGAACCCACCCCGGATGGCGCTGCTATAATACAGCCGCGCAATGCAACCACTGTAAGCCCTGCTGCTTCGAATCCTGAACCGGGCGAGCCCCTGGCACCTGACCATGTAAAGAGCACGCCCCCGATTAAAACCGCGCGTGATAGTACTGCGGCTAAAAGACCCCGCAAGGCAAAAAGAAATTAGGCATATGCCAAAAACCATTTGTAAAAGCTGTTGCCCTACCGGTAGCAGCTTTTATATTATGTATGTGTAAACCTTGATTATTATGCCGGTTTTTCTTTACAAATCAATACTTATTTACTAAATTCGCAGGGATATAATTTATCCAAACCATTTACAAACTAAATTACTGTCATGTCAAATACTGCAATACTGGAAATTGATGGCAAAAAGTATGAGTTCCCTATTATAGTGGGTACTGAAAACGAAGTAGCCATTGATATTGATAAACTGCGCGGCGAAACCGGGGCTATAACCCTTGATCGTGGATTTAAGAACACCGGAGCCTGCCAGAGCGCTATTACCTTTTTAGATGGCGAAGAAGGCGTGCTGCGCTACAGGGGCTATGCTATTGAAGAGCTTGCATCAAAGTCTAACTTTCTTGAGGTTTCATACCTGCTTATTTTTGGCGAACTGCCTACTGCCGCCCAAATTGCAAAATTTGAAGAAGACATAAGGAAATATACCCTCGTAAACGAGGAGATGAAAAACATTATTGATGGTTTTCCTAAAAATGCCCACCCTATGGGCATACTGGCATCGCTTACCAGCGCGCTTACCGCGTTTAACCCTCAGGGGGTAAACGTAAGCGACAATCAGGAACTGTATGACACAGTTTGCAAAACCATGGCTAAATTTTTAGTTATCGCTACCTGGACGTTCCGCAAGAACATGGGCTACCCACTTAACTATTACGACAATACTAAGGGCTATGTAGAAAATTTTATGAGGCTTATGTTTGAGCTGCCTACAGGGCCATACAACGCAAACCCTAAAATTATAGAAGCGCTTGATAAGCTGTTTATACTGCATGCAGACCATGAGCAAAACTGCTCTACTTCTACTGTGCGTATCGTAGGTTCGTCACAAGCCAGCCTTTTTGCGTCAATATCGGCGGGTGTTTGCGCGCTTTGGGGTCCACTGCACGGCGGCGCTAACCAGGCAGTGCTTGAAATGCTTGAAGAAATACAGAACAACGGCGGCGATGCCGAAAAATATATAGCAAAGGCAAAGGATAAAGACGACCCGTTCCGCCTTATGGGCTTTGGGCACCGTGTATACAAAAATTTTGACCCACGTGCCAAGATTATCAAAAAAGCGGCAGACGACGTGCTTATCGAACTTGGCGTTAACGACCCTATACTTAGCATAGCTAAAAAGCTTGAAGAGGCCGCTCTGGAAGATGAATACTTTAAATCAAGAAACCTTTACCCTAACGTAGATTTCTATTCGGGTATCATATACAGGGCTATGGGCATCCCTACAGAGATGTTTACCGTGCTGTTTGCCATAGGCCGCCTTCCGGGCTGGATTGCCCAATGGAAAGAAATGCGCCTGCAAAAAGAGCCTATTGGGCGTCCGCGCCAGGTATACAACGGCAGCCCGCTAAGGGATTTTAAGGCAGTTGACGCCCGGTAATTAAAGAAACACAGTTACGCTATATTCCGGCCCCGCATTGCGGGGCCGGAAGTGTTTTATACCGCAACATAATTTTAAAACGAAACATAATTGCACCGCATTTTCTATATTTGCCCAAATTATAAGCCATGCTCCCCCTTAATGTAAATAACGAAACATCACGGTTAAAAGCCGTAATACTGGGCACCGCCCTGAGCAATGGCCCGGTACCCGAAGCACATGAGGCTTACGATCCTAAGAGCCTGGAACATATACTTGCCGGCACCTACCCAACGGAAGAAAATATGGTAGCCGAAATGGAAGCCCTAAACGCCGTTTTTGAAAAGTATGGTGTACAGGTATACCGTCCGGAACTTATCCGTGACTATAACCAGATATTTTGCCGCGACATCGGCTTTGTAATAGGCGATACCTTTATACATGCAAACATATTGCCCGACAGGGCGCGCGAACAGGGCGCCATACAGTATGTGGTAGATAAGATTCATCCGGGCAAAATAGTTACCCCGCCGGAAGAAGTGCATATAGAGGGCGGCGACGTTATATTATGGAACGGCCATATATTTATAGGAACGTATAAAGGCAGCGATTATAAAGATTATATAACGGCGCGTACTAATATGGAGGGCGTGGCGTTTATCAAAAGCCTTTTTCCTGATAAAATCGTTAAGGAGTTTGACCTGGTTAAATCAAGGATTGAAGCCCGCGATAATGCCCTGCACCTCGACTGCTGTTTTCAGCCTGTGGGCAGGGACAAAGGGGTAATTTATAAAAGCGGTTTCAGGGAGGAATCAGATTATCTGTACCTTGTGGAGCTTTTTGGTATGGATAACCTGTTCCATATCGACAGGGAAGAGATGTACCACATGACCTCTAACTTCTTTTCGATAGATGAAAATATTGTAGTGATAGAAAAAGGGTTTATCCGCCTTAAAGCATGGCTGCTTGATAATGGCTTTATAGTAGAAGAAGTGCCCTATGCCGAAATATCGAAGCAGGAAGGCCTGCTGCGCTGCAGTACGTTACCCCTTATACGCGAATAAATACTTATATTTGGATTATGAAACAGATAACTGATACCATATTAATGATTCGCCCGGTTGCCTTCAGGATGAATGAGCAAACCGCTGTAAATAATTATTACCAAAAGGTGGTAGACAGCCTGTTGCCTGCCACTGTTAATGCTAAGGCACAGCAGGAGTTTGACGCGTTTGCAGAAAAGCTGCGTGCCGTGGGGGTTAACGTTATTGTGGTAGACGATACGCAGAGCCCTGATACGCCTGATTCGGTATTCCCGAACAACTGGGTATCGTTTCACGAAAATGGCGATGTGGCCCTGTATCCCATGTTTGCCGAGAACCGCCGTGGCGAACGCCGCGAGGATATACTCGACCTGCTGGAAGACCACGGCTTTGTTATAGATAATATTGTAGATTATACCAGCGCCGAAGAAGATGGTATCTTCCTGGAAGGTACCGGCAGCCTGGTGCTTGACCGAGAAAACCAAAAAGCCTACTGCGCCCTTTCGCCCCGTGCGGATGAAGAGCTGGTAATAGAATACTGTGAGGATTTTGACCTTGGCCCCGTTATTTTTGAAGCTTTCCAGACGGTTGATGGTGAACGCGTTCACATATACCATACTAACGTAATGATGTGCATAGGCAGTACCTTTGCCATAATTTGTGCCGATTGTATAGATGATAAAACCGAGCGCAAAATGGTGCTCGCTAACCTGCGGCAGGACGGTAAGGAGATTATCCTGCTTACCGAAAACCAGCTGAACCATTTTGCTGGCAATATGCTGCAGGTGCAGGGTAAGGACAAAAGCTACCTTGTAATGAGCGATTCGGCACGGAGCATACTTACGGCAGACCAGGTGTCTAAAATAGAAAAACATACCGAAATACTGTCGGCTAACCTTGATACTATAGAAGCCTGCGGCGGCGGAAGCGCACGTTGTATGATGGCTGAGGTTTTTTTATTAAAAAAACAGTAACTTTACAAAAGTAACACCGCTATATGCTCAGTAAAAAAACGAAGTACGGATTTAAAGCGCTTATATACATCGCACGCCAGGACCCTGCCGTGCCGGTGCTGATATCTGATATTTCGGAAAAAGAGCGTATACCAAAAAAGTTTTTAGAAGCCATTTTGCTCGACCTTAAAAAGTTTGGCATACTGGGTTCTAAAAAAGGCAAGGGCGGGGGTTACTATCTTTTAAAAGACCCTAAAACAGTTACCGCGGCCACGCTTATCCGGGTGCTCGATGGCCCCATAGCCATGCTGCCCTGCGTAAGCCTTAACTTTTATGAGCGCTGCGACGACTGCCCTGATGAAGACAACTGCTCACTGCACCATTTCCTGGCCGATGTGCGCGACAGTACCATAAACATGATGCAGGGAAAAACCCTGCACCAGCTCGCCGCAATAGGGGAGTTATAAAAAAGCGGCACGCATATTTCCTACCTTCTTATCGACAGATATTTTAGGCTCAGTCTATCCTTCAGACTCGCTTTTGCTAACCGTAATATTTATTGTAGATTGCGATACGGTAATGCCTGTTTTAAGGCTGCCCTCAAGGTTTATGTGTTCACCATCAACTTCCTGCGCCCACTCTGCTGTAATCTGGTAGATGCCACGGCTTAGTTTTTTAACTACAAAAATACTTTCCTGGTCTTCGCCGGTGGTAGGTGCGGTTATGGTTTCGCCGCCGTGCAACGGCTCCAGTGTTACTTTTGCCCCGCCCAGGCCTATCTCCAGTATACTGTTGCGTAGCTCGCCGGTAATACTGCTGTCAAGATCCAGCTTTATGGTAATGTCTTCCACATCCACGCTCCCCGCCGGTGCAGTGCCCTGGGCAACTGTAGCGTTTGCATTGCCCGGCAATATTACTTCCTTAAGGCGTTCCAGCAGCGAGATGAGCCTCGAGCTGTAAAAGCCGCCTATAAAGGCAAATACAATTACCCCCTTGCTCGACTCTATATCTACAACCTGCCCCGCGAAATAATTGTACCCAAAAACAATTATAAGTGTGCACATGGGAGCGTACAGTAACTTTGCTACCTGCGACGGGATTTCTGAACTGTCGAATACCGAGAACGGGTTATTAGGGTCGGTGGTAGAGTTTTTAGCGATAAGCGTAAAACTGAATATCAAATTGCTGAGCACGCCAAACCACGACCAAAATACAATTTCCCAGTATACCATGGGCCCAATGAGCCAAAAGTTTGAATGTACCCGCAGGCGTACTGTTTTCAGGAACTTTTCAGTTTGGCCAGGTGTTGCCAGGCTTATAAAGGTTGAAATTGATTTTACCTGTTCCGGGTCCAGGCCGTTGTCAAATTCATTGCTGAGGTATAAAATTATTTTATGCTGAACAGCCGGGCAGGTTATACAATTTTTTCCGGATTTTATAACTTTTAAATCAGTTTGAGCACTATTCACAGTTAATAAATCTGCATCGCACTCTTGTGGGCATAGTGAATCTATAATTAGCATATTTGAAATCTGCTCTTTTTGATCCTCACTAAGTTTAGTAAATTCATAGTTGCTTTTGAAATGGCAGTCTCCAAAAAAATGCAACAGTAAATATCCAGTTACAACAGCAAGCAATGTACACACTAAAGCAATGAACCATTCGTGTTCTTTCAGGTTTTTTAAATTAATGGCTTTCATAACAATCAGATTAAATATTTAGAACTTACCCATTCCTGCGCATGTGTACTGATGAGGCTCCATTCGCCGAGGCTTTGGTATACCGAAACCTTAGTGTCTTTTGCCAGTGTTTTTACTATAGCGAATCCGGTGCCGGCACCTGCCCTTACGTTAAGCTTGGCCGCGTTTACCTTTTTACCCATATAGACCGGCGCAGCCCCAGGTACCAGATTTTGCATTTGCGTTTTTATAAGCGGATAAAAGTTATTCTCTGCCGCTGTTATGGTATTCCCTTTAAAGGCGTCGCCCGGTTCTGAAAAGAAGCCCGTGCCGGGGCAGGTTTTTTGAAGCTGGTTTCTAAGTACGTAGCCTGAATTAATTTCGATATCATTAAAGCGCTTGCCACTACCGCCATACCAGTGGTGGTACACTACAGTATTTTTATTTGGCTTAAGGCCAAATTCCTGGCACAGTACAGCATTGGTAACCAGTATGGCTTCCCGGTGATCGGGTGTCATCTGGTCTTTACCTTCATCAAAATTACCCAGGTGTTCTATACATATTGCACCTGTATTGGCACCTGCTATGCCGGCTGGCGTAAGATCTATGGGGCGGCAAATGGCTATCGTGCCGTTAGGAAAAGTGGTAATGTTTTGTCCTATATCGTTCCAGCCCCGCTCCAGATGCGATTTACGCATCGATTCGAGCCAGTACATCTCGTCAGGCCGGTTCTGGAAATGGGCATAACCAGGCACCCAGGTATGGTGGTTCTGGATAAATGTAATTTTTCGTTTGTAATTATTCTTTACGATATGGTCTATAAATTGCTGGGGCGTAAAGACATGAAATACTGCTTTTGCCATAATATGGGGTATCAGATTAAAAAAATAGTTAACTGTAAGGTATAAAGGTAATTAACTAATTTTTAACATAAATACCCATTAGTGGGGATTTTTGCAGTGTATCCTGTTATCAAAATCGCCAGATTTATGTATAGCGAAAGCACTTTATAGTTTAGCTTTCCTGCTTATTCCCAGCAACAGCAAAAACGTAATGAGACCGTTTATAATTATCAGTTCGGCATCAAACACGTAGCCACCCAGCCATTCTTTAGAATAGGTGGATATAGCAAATGTAAGGGCGGGCGATAGCAGGCACACTAGCGGAACCAGTTTATCGCGCACACTGAGTTTTTTCATGAACAGCCCAAAGCTGTACAATCCTAAAAGCGGCCCATAAGTATAGCCCGCAATTCGGAATATCATGCTCACTACTGATTTATCATTAAGCGAATTAAAGATAATGATTACTAAAAACATCAGCATCGAGAAGGATATGTGCACCAGGTGGCGGGTGCGTACATTGTTTTCTTTAGCTAAATTTTCCGCTTTGTCCATCCCTAAAAAGTCAACGCAAAAAGAGGTTGTAAGTGCGGTAAGTGCACTATCTGTCGTGGCAAAGGTAGCTGCCGTAAGCCCCAGCAAAAATATTACCGCGGGTACTAGTGTAAGGTGGTGAAAGGCAATTTCAGGAAACAGCAGGTCAGTACGCGGGGCGCCGTCTACCGTAGGTATGGCAATGCCGTATTTATTGGCATAAATGTACAACAGCGCCCCCACACCCAAAAAGAAGAGGTTAATGATAACAAATACTCCGGTAAAAGTAAACATGTTTTTTTGCGCTTCGCCAATGTTCCTGCAACTAAGGTTTTTTTGCATCAGGTCCTGGTCGAGGCCCACCATGGCTATAGTAACAAAAATACCACCCAGTAGCTGTTTTACAAAATGGAACCGACTCCCTATAAAATCTTCATAAAAAAATATTTTAGAGTAATTGCTTTTCTTTACGGTTTCAAAAGCTTCGGGCAGGTTAAAATCAAGGCTGTCGCAAATAAAATAAATGGTAAAAAATACCGATGATACCAGAAAGAAGGTTTGCAGGGTATCGGTAATGATTATGGTTTTGAGCCCTCCTTTGTAGGTGTATGCAAATATCAGGAGCAGTGATATGAGCACGGTTGCCCAAAAAGGTATGTCAAAGGCATCAAAAACATAGGGTTGCAGTACAATTACCACGAGGTATAGCCTAAAAGCCGACCCGATGGTACGGCTGATGAGGAATATCATGGCAGAGGTCTTGTAGCTGTATAGCCCCAGCCTGCTTTCTATATAGCCGTATATAGAGGTAAGGTTAAGCCGGTAGTATAGGGGCAGGAGCACCTTTGCAATAATAATAAAGCCCAGCGCGTTGCCCAGTATAAACTGAAAGTACTTAAACTGTTCGCCTCCGGGAGCGCCCACCTCGCCGGGAACAGATATAAACGTAACGCCGGATAATGCTGTGCCTATCATCCCGAAGGCTACAAGGTACCACTTGCTGTTTTTATTAGCCTTAAAAAAAGTGTCGTTGCTGCTGTCTTTTTTACTTACTACACGCGATATAAATATGAGGATACCGAAATAAATGATAATGATGCAAAGTATGGTTATAGGGCTCATGGACTAAATGTTCTTTATAGGGTTTGCCGGTGTGGCCGGGAGCAGTATGGTAAATTCGGTGCCCTGACCGGGCGTGCTTACCACGCTAATACTGCCTTTATGGTTCTCTACTATGCGCTTGCAAAGGGCAAGTCCAATGCCGGTACCGCTAAATTCGGTAGTCAGGCGCCTGAAGGGCTGAAACGCCTGGTCTGCATATTGCTGGTCGAAGCCTATGCCATTGTCTTTTACACTGATACTGTAATACTGCAAATTTTCAAGCGGAGAATGATTATTAGAATCGTTTACCAATGAAGAATTTACAGTTATTACCGGCTTGCCGGTAGTAAATTTAAGTGCATTGCCCAGCAGGTTTGAAAACAACTGCGCAAGCTGCACCGGTATGCCCTGCACCACAGGAAGCGTGCCTGCTGTAATTGTAGCATTTTTTTCGGCAATCAGCACTTCAAAATCTATTATAACATCGTGTATAACCTCATTAAGGGCTACTGCCGAAAATTGTTCCGGCAACTCTGACAGCCTTGAAAAATTAAGCACATCTTTTATAAGGGTTACCATACGGCTTGCCGAGGCACTAATTTTAGGGAGGTACAACTCAAGATTTTCCCTGTTGCCTATATCCCGTTTTATGAGGTTTATAAATGTTTGTATCTTCCTTATCGGTTCCTGCAGGTCGTGCGATGTTATGTAGGCAAACTCCTCCAGCTGTCGGTTTTGCATAGCGATGCTTTTAGCATCGCGCTCCTTTTGGTCTTCGGCTATCTTCCGTTCGGTAAGGTCGCGGGTTACCTTTGTAAACCCAATAATATTTTTGTTTTCGTCGTGTAGTGCGGTAATAACTACATTGCCCCAAAAAGCTGTTCCGTCTTTTCGCATGCGCCAGCCCTCGTGGGCAGCCCTCCCGGTAGTTGCGGCTTCAGTAATCAGCCGTTGCGGCAGCTGTGCCTCGCGGTCTTCGGGCAGGTAAAATATCCGGAAGTTTTTGCCTGTTATCTCTTTTTCAGTATAGCCTTTTATTTTCTCTGCGCCCCTGTTCCAGTTTTGTATATTGCCGTCTTTATCTAAAAGTATAATGGCATAATCCTGAACTTCCTCAATCATTTTAAGGTAACGCTGTTGCGTAAGAAACGCAGTATTTTCTGAAGTGTTTTTAGGCTCCATAAAAGGTATTATTTAAGCAAGTACAAAAGGGAGTTGCTTTCCGGTAAAAATATCGCACAGTATGCGTGAAAGGCTATCGATATCTGCGTTTTTGGTTAAAAAAAACGTAGCACCCAGCCGCCGGGTTTCCTCAATGTCTTTGTAGTAAGATGACGTAGAATAAATGACAACGGGCACATGCCGCAGATGGGGTATCGTGCGTATACCCTCCAGGCATTGCTTACCTGAAAGCAGTGGCATATTAAGGTCTAAAAAAATGAAATCGGGTGTAAGCGCTTGGTTATTTAGCAGTTCTAAAGCCTTCAGGCCACATTGCACGGGTGAAAATTTATACGGCTGCCCGCAATCGGCCAGCGCAATCTCAAAAAAATCACGGTCGTCTGCGTCATCATCTATAACAAGGCACTTCACAGGTTGCATATATTTTGGGTGAACAATGTTAATTTGATAAAGATATTTAAAGTTTGCCAGATAAGCAAAAATTGGCTGTAAACCTTGCCGGGGATTTTTATAGCTGTGCCAAATGTACTTGCGATATGCCTAATTTTGTACCTTTGCCCTCTATGGAAATGTCGTCGAAATTACTGGAAATGGCCGTAGCCGAAATATCCCAATTACCGGGTATAGGCAAGCGTACCGCCCTGCGCCTGGCCCTGCACCTGCTTAAGCAGCCGCCCGGCCAAACCCACCAGCTTACAGCCGCACTGCAAAAAATGCGTGATGATATACAGTTTTGCGTGAGCTGCCACAATATTAGCGATACCGAAGTGTGCGCTATTTGTGCCAATAAGCTACGCGATACTACTATAATATGTGTGGTAGAGGATATACGCGATGTAATGGCTATAGAAAACACCGGTTTTTTTAAGGGTATTTACCATGTGCTGGGCGGTAAGATAAGCCCTATAGATGGCATTGGCCCAAGCCAGCTTAACATCGCCACACTGGTGCAAAAGGTAAGGGACGGCGGGGTAAAAGAGATAATCTTTGCGCTTAGCAGCACCATGGAGGGCGATACTACTAATTTTTACATCTATAAGCACATAAAAGATTATGGCGTTATTACATCGGCCATTGCACGGGGTATCGCCATAGGTGACGAACTGGAATTTGCCGATGAGGTAACGCTGGGGCGCAGCATTGTGCACCGTGTACCCTTTGAAAATTCATTAAAAAACATTTAAAAAGGTTATTATAAATTTCAAATTAGTTATAATGTAATTTTCTATGCTAAATGCTGGTAAATCAAAAAAAAGGTAAACTAAACGTAGAAATAACGTGTTGTTAAAATATTACTTTTATATTTGCAAGCAATAGCCAACGCCAGGAGGGAGAAACATTTTTTATGGTAAATGCTGAAATAAAAATTCTTATAACCGGAGGTGCGGGTTTTATTGGTTCGTCATTATGTGATCATTTTATATCGAAAAATTTTCAGGTAGTTTGCTTTGATAATCTGTCAACCGGGAATAAAAAGAACATAGCCCATTTATCAGGGCATTTGTCATTTACTTTTTTTGAAGGCGATATCAGGAATATTGACGATTGCCGCAGGGCAGTATCGGGCGTGCATTATGTACTTCATCAGGCAGCATTGGGTTCAGTACCCAGGTCTGTAAAAGACCCGGTTACTACTAATGATGTAAACGTTGGCGGTTTTTTAAATATGCTTGTTGCCAGCAGAGATGCAGGTATAAAACGGTTTGTATATGCAGCCAGTTCATCTACTTATGGAGATAGCAAAGCATTGCCAAAAGTAGAAGATGTTATAGGGAAGCCCCTTTCTCCTTATGCTGTAACCAAATATGTGAATGAATTATATGCAGATGTATTTGGCAGGGCCTACGGGATGGAAACCATAGGTTTAAGGTATTTTAATGTATTTGGCCGTCGCCAGGATCCTAATGGTGATTATGCTGCCGTAATACCAAAATTTGTTTCGCAGCTCATTAGGCATGAAAGCCCTAAAATTAATGGAGATGGTAATTTTTCAAGAGATTTTACATATATAGATAATGTGGTCCAGGCTAATGAAAAAGCCTTGTTTGTTACAAACCCAGATGCTGTTAACACAATATATAATGTGGCATTTGGGCAGCGTACTTCGCTAAATGAACTCGTGGCCTCGTTAAAAAGATATCTTTCAGCTTACGATCCTGAAATAGCTAATGTAGATACAGAATATGGGGATGAGAGGGCAGGTGATATACCGCATTCATTGGCCAGTATAGACAAAGCCACTATGTTATTAGATTATAAACCCGGTTTTTCTGTGGATGAGGGGCTTGAGGCGGCTATAGGCTGGTATTGGGATAATTTAAAACCCGGAGTAGGTAAAAAATGAAAATAGCAGTTATAGGGCTGGGATATGTAGGGCTGCCACTGGCAGTACTTCTGTCAAAAAAATATCCTGTAACAGGATTTGATATTAAAGCAGAGCGCATTAACCAGTTAAAAAACGGTGATGATGTAACAAGGGAAATTTCGGTTGACAGGATGAAAGAAGCTATGGTAACACATGGTGGCCATGATAAAGGCTTTTATTGTACTGCCGAGCTTGAAGATATAAAAGATTGTAATTTTTATATTATAACAGTGCCTACGCCTGTTGATAAAAATAATAGGCCTGACTTACGTGCATTGTACGGGGCAAGCGAAACAGTGGGTAAGGTTCTTAAAAAGGGTGATATAGTAGTGTATGAAAGCACAGTATACCCTGGCGTAACGGAAGAAGAATGTATGCCGGTGCTTGAACGGGTAAGCGGTCTTAAATTTAATGAAGATTTTTTTATAGGATATTCACCAGAGCGTATAAACCCGGGTGATAAAAATCATACTGTAGATAAGATTGTAAAAGTTACCTCGGGCTCTACGCCACATGCGGCCGATATAATAGATGCGGTTTACGCGTCAGTAATAGTGGCCGGTACCCATAGGGCGCCGTCTATTAAAGTGGCAGAGGCCGCAAAGGTGATTGAGAATTCACAACGTGATATTAATATAGCTTTTGTGAATGAACTTTCTAAAATATTTAATCTACTGGATATAGATACCTATGCCGTATTAGAGGCCGCAGGTACAAAATGGAATTTTTTGCCCTTCAAACCGGGGCTTGTTGGGGGGCATTGCATAGGTGTAGACCCCTATTATCTCGCACAAAAAGCGCAGGAAGCCGGCTATCATCCGGAGATAATTTTAGCAGGGAGGCGGCTTAATGACAGTATGGGCGAGTATGTAACGTCGCAGTTTATTAAAATGATGATAAAAGGGGGGGTTATAGTAAATAACGCTTCTGTGCTTATTATGGGAATTACATTTAAAGAAAATTGCCCTGATGTGCGCAATACCCGCATTGTAGACGTTATTAGAACATTAAGGGACTATAGTGTAAATATAACGGTGTTTGACCCTTGGGCAGATCCGGCTGAAGTATTGCGGGAATATGGGCTGGTAAGTGTTAAAAAATTGCCTCCGGATAAATTTGACGCCGTTTTTATTGGCGTTGCCCATGACGACTTTAGAGAGTTGGATTTAAAAAATGTTTGTAAAACAACAAGTGTTGTTTATGATTTTAAAAAAATATTTTAAAAATTTCGCTTTAAATAAAATAATATTAATTTCGTAACGAGAGTTTAAAACTGATAAGATTTTTTGCAATGAGTAAAATAAAAAGTATTTGCTGTATTGGGGCAGGATATGTAGGCGGACCTACTATGTCAGTAATAGCCGCAAAATGTCCGGATATTAAGGTTACAATTGTAGACCTGAATGTAGCAAGAATTGCTGCATGGAACGATGAAAACCTTGAAAACCTGCCGGTTTATGAACCTGGCCTTGATAAGATAGTGGCTGAGGCCCGGGGCAGGAATTTATTTTTTAGCACCGAGGTAGAAAAGGCTATTGATGAGGCCGAAATGATTTTTATATCGGTAAATACTCCTACAAAAACATATGGACTGGGCAAAGGCAAGGCCGCTGACCTTAAGTATATAGAGCTTTGTGCAAGGCAAATAGCCGCCGTTTCTAAAAGCGATAAAATAGTTGTAGAAAAATCAACGCTGCCTGTGCGTACTGCCGAGGCTATACGCAGCATACTTGATAACACCGGTAACGGCGTTAAATTCCAGATACTTTCTAACCCTGAATTTCTTGCAGAAGGTACGGCCGTTGAAGACCTTTTAGCTCCGGACAGGGTACTTATAGGCGGGGATACCGATGCTGCGGGACAGGAAGCTATACAGGCGCTGGTAGATGTATATGCTAACTGGATACCTAAAGACAGGATACTTACTACTAATGTATGGTCTTCTGAACTTTCTAAACTTACTGCCAATGCATTTCTTGCACAAAGGGTGTCGTCTATAAATGCGCTTTCTGAACTTTGCGAAAAAACGGGTGCAGATGTAAATGAAGTTGCCAGGGCCATAGGAATGGATAGCCGTATAGGCCCTAAATTCCTTAAGTCTTCTGTAGGCTTTGGAGGATCATGTTTTCAAAAAGATATACTTAACCTTGTTTATATCGCTAAGTCTTACGGGCTTAATGAAGTTGCTGATTACTGGGAGCAGGTAATTATAATGAACGACCATCAAAAAAGGCGCTTTGCATCTAATATTGTTAAAACACTTTACAATACGGTATCAGGCAAAAAGATAGCATTTTTAGGCTGGGCATTTAAAAAAGACACTAATGACACGCGCGAATCTGCAGCGATATATGTGGCAGACGACCTTTTGTTTGAACAGGCAAATATTGCCGTTTATGATCCTAAAGTAGAAGAGCATCAGGTGTATGGCGACCTCAATTATCTGGGCAGCAGAAATAAAGAAGAAAACGCTAACCTTGTTACTGTTTTTAACGACCCTTATGAAGCGGTTAAAGATTCGCACGCTATTGCGGTACTTACTGAGTGGGATGAATTTAAAAACTATGATTGGCAACGTATATATGATAATATGAAAAAGCCGGCCTTTGTATTTGACGGGCGTGGTATAATGGATGGCGGTAAGCTACAGGAAATAGGTTTTGTATTCCAGGCTATTGGTAAATAATCACCGTAGTAAACAGCTAAATGAAAAGTATACTTATAACAGGTGGTGCTGGTTTTATAGGGAGCCATGTAGTGCGGAGGTTTGTAAAAAAATATCCGGAATACCAGATTTATAATCTTGACTCGCTAACCTATGCCGGCAACCTGGAAAATATAAGCGATATAGAGCAGGAACCAAATTATACATTTATTAAGGCCGATATTACAGATGCTACTGTACTATCGGCTCTTTTTAAAGAGCATGATTTTGACGGGGTAATACACCTTGCAGCAGAATCTCACGTAGACCGGTCTATAGCAAATCCGCAGGTGTTTGTAAATACTAACGTTACCGGTACGCTAAACCTTCTTAACGCGTTTAAAGACGCCTACGGAGAAAATTTTGAAGGAAAGCGTTTTTATCATATAAGTACCGATGAGGTATATGGTACCTTGGGGGAAAACGGACTGTTTACCGAAACCACGCCTTATGCCCCTAATTCACCTTATTCTGCCAGTAAAGCGGCATCAGACCATTTTGTCAGGGCTTATGGCGAAACCTACGGGTTGCCTTATGTGCTTACTAATTGCAGCAATAACTACGGGCCTAACCATTTTCCGGAAAAGCTCATACCCCTTTTTATAAATAATATTATACAAAATAAGCCGTTGCCCGTATATGGCGATGGTAATTATACCCGCGACTGGCTTTTTGTGCTGGACCACGCCATAGCAATAGACCTGGTTTTCCATAAAGGGCGTAACCACGAAACCTATAACATAGGCGGCTTTAACGAATGGAAGAACATTGACCTGGTAAAGCTGCTGTGCGGAATAATGGACGAAAAGCTGGGCAGGCTCAGTGGCGACAGCGAAAAGCTTATCACGTATGTTAAGGACAGGCCCGGCCATGACTTAAGGTATGCTATTGATGCCACTAAGATTAACAGGGAACTGGGATGGGCGCCTACAGTTACCTTTGAAGAAGGGCTTAATTTTACAATCGATTGGTTCTTAAATAATAAGGACTGGTTAAAAAATGTAACTTCCGGGGCTTATCTTAATTATTATAATAAACAATATTCATAAGGTTTAAAGGGGTAGTTGCCCAATATACTATGAAAGGAATTATTTTAGCAGGCGGGTCTGGCACAAGGCTGCATCCACTTACCTTATCAGTAAGTAAGCAACTCATGCCCGTGTATGACAAGCCCATGATTTACTACCCGCTCTCTACCCTTATGATGGCCGGCATACGCGAGATATTAATTATTTCAACGCCAAAAGACCTCCCGTTGTTTAAAGATTTATTAGGCACCGGGGAAAGGCTGGGATGCAGGTTTGAGTATGCAGTTCAGGCCTTGCCAAATGGCCTTGCCGAGGCTTTTATTATTGCCGAGGACTTTATTGGTACGGACAAGGTGGCCCTTATACTGGGAGATAATATATTTTATGGGGCGGGCCTGGGCGAGCTGCTACAGGCAAATACAGATCCTGTGGGAGGCATTGTATATGCCTACCATGTAAACGACCCTGAACGTTACGGTGTGGTTGAGTTTGATAGAGAAGGGAACGCGCTTTCTATAGAAGAGAAGCCAGAACACCCAAAATCTAATTATGCGATACCGGGCATTTATTTTTATGATAATGAGGTAGTGGCTATTGCAAAAGGAATAAAGCCAAGCAGCAGGGGAGAGCTTGAAATTACCGATGTAAACCGGTACTACCTTGCCAAAAACAAATTAAAAGTTAGTATATTAGACCGGGGTACAGCATGGCTGGATACCGGCACATTTCAGTCGCTTATGCAGGCATCGCAGTTTGTAGAAGTTATAGAAGAGCGGCAGGGCCTTAAAATAGGCGCTATTGAAGGCGTGGCTTTTGAAATGGGCTATATTAACCAGGAGCAGTTTAAAGCGCTGTGCCAGCCGTTGTTAAAAAGCGGCTACGGAAAAAAACTACTCTCTCTTATAGAAACAAATAAATGAATATAGTTTATACACACCTTGAGGGCTGCTTTATACTGGAACCAAAAATAATAAAAGATGACAGGGGTTATTTTTATGAAAGTTATAACAAAAACACTTTTAAAAGGATAACAGGCCTTGACATAAATTTTGTTCAGGATAACCAGTCTTTCTCTACTAAAGGCGTATTGCGGGGGCTGCATTATCAAATAGGTGATGCTGCACAGGCAAAATTAGTACGCGTTATACAAGGTGCAGTTTTAGATGTGGCGGTCGACATCCGTAAAGATTCCGCTACCTTTGGACAATATGTAGCTATAGAACTTAGCAATGATAATAAAAAGCAGCTTTTTATACCACGTGGCTTTGCCCATGGTTTTGTAGTAATAAGCGATGAGGCAGAATTTGCTTACAAATGCGATAATTTTTACTCAAAGGAGCATGAAAGAGGCATTATATATAATGATGGGCAACTTGCAATAAGCTGGCCGTTTAAAAATGATGAGCTCCTGGTTTCTGAAAAAGACAGTATTCTCCCCGCTTTTAAAGACGCGGAGTTATAATTTATAAATAAAGCACTATTACAATCCCGGCAATAATAAAAAAGGGAATGGAGAAATAGGTTTAGTGTTTCAGTCATCTATAAACATATAAAAAATGAGTAAAGTTACACACGTAATCCTTACCGGTGGGGTAGGGAGCCGTTTATGGCCCCTTTCTAGAAAAAGCAGGCCAAAACAGTATTTAGAAATTTTTGGGGGAAAATCTCTTTTTGAAATGACCGCAGAACGTAATACGGCTTTTGCGAGCAATGTTATTGTAGTGGGGAGCAGGGATAACAGGCACCTTACTGAAGAAATACTTGCCGCGGCTGAGGTAGAGTACCTGGATATAGTAGAGGCAGTGCCAAGAAATACTGCGGCTGCAATTGCTTTTGCCGCATTTGCTTCAGACCCCGACGATATACTTATCATTACACCGTCAGACCATATTATAGAGGGAGATATAACCTATAAGGAAGCTATAGAAGAGGCTATAGAAAAGGCTAAAAATGGCTTTGTGGTTACCTTTGGCGTGCATCCTACCAAGCCGGAAACAGGCTATGGTTATATAGAGTATAAAGACGATGAAGTTTTATCATTTAGGGAAAAGCCTAACCAGGTTACCGCTCAGGAGTTTATAGACAGGGGTAATTTTTTATGGAACAGCGGTATGTTTTGCTTTAAGGCAAGTGTACTACTTGAAGAATTAAAGGAATACCAGCCTGAAGTATATGAAAAATCGCTTATTGCATGGGAAGCCAGCAACGGAGGTAAGCTTGATGAAGCCCTGTCTATGGATATACCTTCAATAAGTATTGACTATGCCGTAATGGAGCGCAGCAAGAAAATAAAAGTAGTGCCTGCTGCATTTAAGTGGTCTGATCTTGGCTCTTTTGATTCGGTGTATGATTACCTTAAAAAAACAGGCCACAAGGTTGACGAATTTGGTAATATGGTAATAGGTACAGATGATTTTACCGTTTTCATTGGGGTAGAAAATACCATTTTTGTACACACAGCAAATGCAAACCTTATTTTGCATAAAGAACACTCGCAGGAGGTAAAAAATATATATAGCCAGCTGGAAAAAGCGGGTTCTCCTTTGCTTTCTTAAACAAGGCAACTAAATAATTGGTGTAAAAACTATAAATTTGTTACACTAAGTCCTTAAAACAAGTTGCTTGGCTAAATTCGGTTTTCAGGCAGAATATGTGCACTCTGTAAAATGGGGTACAATCTCCGTAGCTATAAGTTTCCTGAAGCAGTTTTTGCTGGTTCCGGCGTTCATATTAAGTATTGGGGGTCACGGATATGCTTTTTGGCTTTCTGTGACTGCCCTTATTACACTTATAAACGGCCTAAATTCGGGGCATCTACACTATTCGGCTAATATTCTAAGCATTGCTTACCACAAAACAGGTACTATAGATAATGAGATAAGGCAGTTTCAGGGAGCAAGCCTTATTTACTCATTTTTACAGTTATTACTTGGGTTAATTTTTTTCTTTCCGGGTATACTGGCTGCTGTTACAAGTTTTGACAAGCAGTATATAATCAATAATAATCTTCATACTGCCTTTTTGCTTATACTTACTAGCAGGACTGTATATCAATACTTCAGTTCATTTCTTACCCGCCTTTTTGAACCCATAGGAGATATTTACATCAGTTTAAAATACAAAGCTATCGCAGATGTTTTTGAGTTCGCGGTAACTGCTTTAGTTATTTACTTTACAAAGAGTATTTTTTTTACCGCTATAGGTATAACTGTTGTTTGTCTTGTATTTAGCTGTTTAAATTATATATCGCTTAAAAAAAGGGTTCCGTTTGAACTTAAGCTTTTGCAGAAGATTGATTTTGCTTCTGCTTTTAGGTTAATAAGGAAATCTTTTCTGCTTAATACCAGCTTTTGGGTAGAAAAAATTTATGATGTGGGGCTAAATCTCATTATTGTACGCTTTTTTGGTGTAACTACCCTTAATGTGTTTAGTACCAGCCGTGTAATGACCAATATGTTTTACCGGGTTGTAAATGTGATTATTTTACCTGCATTTCCCGAAATACAAAAACAGTATGCACATCAAAACCTGGCGTATATTTATGATAAAGTAAAACTTTACTGGCGCATTTCAGTTTCGTTGATAATAGCTACAGTAACTATAGGCATGCCATTATTGCCCTACATTTATTCGTTCTGGACGAAAAATGAATTACATTTTGATTTTTATATTGTAGGATTTCTTATTGTGGCCATGTCCCTTCAAATTTTTGGTACAATAATTAATGAATTTTTTAAGAAGACAAATTATTCAGCACAGCTCCTTGTTTATAATGTAATAAAACTTGCGGTAACAAGTATCCTTCTTATACTTTTCGGTTATTTTTCTATTTCACAAGGTGTGGCTGTGGCTCTTTCCGCCGGAGAAGGAGTTTCCCTTATTTACTTGCTGTACTGTTTTGCAGGCGTGTTTAAGACGGTTTTAAAACCGATGTATATAATGTACAGGCTTATTCCCGTCTTGTTATTTTGTATTTCAGTAATATTGTTTGTTATTTTAGATAACTATACAGTTTTATTATTATGCAATATACCTGTAATGTTATTCTTTGCATATAAAAAATATCATAACTTACAGCAATGGTAGTATTTTGTTTTATATGGTTCCTGGTTTTATACGGTGGCACATTTTTTATAGCGCACCGGCATGATATTTTTTCACCTTTGCGATTTGTAGCCATAAAGCATGCCCTCTCTAATTTGTTTTTTTTGCTTTTTATGGCAATTAGCCCAGAGAGTTTTTATAAGAAAATACTTGTAGCTTGTAATGTAGGCATTGATGAAGCATTTGGTAAATATACTCTTTTACAAACCATAGCATATATTTCATTAATAGCAGGGATTTTATGTTTTCAAAAACGGCCGGATGAACATCACATGGTTTTGCCAAATGGTAATTACCAATATAAAAACATCAAACATTTAGCATTAACACTATTTGCAACAGGAATGGCGGGCTATGCCTATACCCTGTATAATATAGGCGGTATAGTATATCTGCTTACACATTTGCAGGACAGGGTTGCACTTCAGGCAGGCCAATCGGCTTTAATGCTAATGCAGTTAGCCCCTGTAGGCTGTATAATGCTATTAGTTGCATACGGGCTTGAGAAAAAGAAACTTCTCTTTGTGCTTTTTTTAATCTGCTTTATTTGCCTGGCATTTGCCTATTCAGCTTTTGGCGCGAGAAAAAATACAATTGTACTTATAATTACCTGCATTGTTGCAGTTCATTATGTTATAAAGCGGCTACAATTTAATTTTTTAACGGTTACATCGTTTACCGTGTTATTTTTAATTATTGGCATATATGTAGTTGCTATACCAATAGTAAGGGGCGACCTTAAAAAAGAAGCAGCATCAAATAGTGTGCGGGTATTTGTTTATCATTCATCATACACTTTTATTGATATTTTTGCGGCTAATTATTTTAATAGCGAAAGGGCCTGGAAAATGCAAGGCTATTTTAGTCCGGCAGGTAACGTTTTTAGTACTAAACCAAAAGATTCTTTACCACAAACAGATCAGGGTGTTTATTTTAAGAGTATCGTTATGAGAAATAAAGATTATCGCCCGCCATTGCCGCGTGCCTGTTTAATAAAAACTTCCTGGCCTACAGAGAACTTTGGCTTTGCCTATGCTAACTTTTTGTTGCCCGGGCTTATTATTTGCTTTTTTTTGCAGGGCATGGTTTTTACTTTTTTATATCGCCTGCTCTCTAAAGATTATTATAATCCGGCATTGCTATGCCTGTATGTTATTGCAATACTTACGTTTAATTTTAGCAGTTTACGGATTGCCACATTTTTAAGGATACTTCCGTTTTTATATTTAAGTTATGTTTTGTTTAACTTATTTGGCAGGGGCAAAGGATTGTTAGAAAGTCTAAAAATAAAGCTATAATTCAGGGGCAGTATAATATAGTTTAGTATATTTGTGGCTTCATTGGGTACATTCTAAAATAATTTTTAAATATTTTAAACATAATGTCAGGAGCCTTGCTTTTGATGATGTTTATTTAATGTTTAACTTAAATTAATATAGATAAAACAATGTTTGTAACTTTAGCTAATTAATTTATATTTGCCTAATCTTGGTTTTTAATATTTTTTTGAAAAAATAAAATCTGAAATGAACAAAGACAAAAAAATTTACATCGCAGGCCATAATGGTATGGTAGGAAGTGCGGTTTATAGGGCATTACAAAAAAAAGGTTATACAAATATTATAGGCAAATCAAGCAAAGAGCTTGACCTTAAAGAACAGGCCGCCGTAAGGGAATTTATGGCTACAGAAAAGCCGGATGTTGTAATTGATGCCGCGGCGAGAGTAGGAGGTATACTTGCAAACAATGACTATCCCTACCAGTTTTTAATGGAAAACATGCTAATACAAAATAACCTTGTAGATGCAGCCCTCAAAAACAATGTAGATAAGTTTATTTTTTTAGGCAGTTCATGTATTTATCCTAAATATGCACCGCAGCCCCTTAAAGAAGAATATCTGCTTACAGACTCTTTAGAGCCAACTAATGAATGGTATGCCGTAGCAAAAATTACCGGTGTAAAAGCTACCGAAGCGATAAGGAAACAATTTGGTAAAGATTATGTAAGCCTTATGCCTACAAACTTATATGGTACACATGATAACTTTGACCTCAATACATCGCATGTGCTTCCTGCAATGATACGCAAGTTTCATGAAGCCAAACAAAATGGCAACACACCTGTTGTACTATGGGGTAGTGGTACTCCTATGAGAGAGTTTTTGTTTGTAGACGATATGGCAGAAGGAGTTATATTCGCCCTTGAAAATGTGCTTCCGGATAACCTTTATAACGTAGGTACCGGCGAGGATATTACCATAAAAGAACTTGCAGAAACAATACAAAAAATTACCGGCCATACGGGTGAGATAATATGGGACAGCACAAAGCCGGACGGCACACCACGCAAGCTAATGGATGTATCTAAAATGCACGGGCTGGGGTGGAGCCACAAAATGAATCTTGAGCAAGGTATTAGCGAAACTTATAACTGGTTTCTTGACAATATTGAGAGCGTTAAAAAAGTAACTATTTAAAAAACAACCGAAACAAAATATGAAAACAGCTTTAATTACGGGCGTAACAGGACAAGATGGATCTTATCTTGCTGAGTTGCTATTAGAAAAGGGTTATTTAGTACATGGTATAAAAAGAAGGGCTTCTTCATTTAATACACAACGTATTGACCACTTATATGTTGACCAGCACGAGCGGCATGTAAACTTTAAATTGCACTATGGCGATTTGACAGATTCAACTAACCTGATACGCATTATCCAGGAAGTACAACCGGACGAAATTTACAACCTTGGCGCCATGAGCCACGTAAAAGTATCGTTTGATTCGCCGGAATATGTTGCTAATGTAGACGGTATAGGAACCCTTAGGATACTTGAAGCTGTAAGGATATTAGGCCTTGAAAAGAAAACCCGTATTTACCAGGCGTCTACGTCTGAGCTGTATGGCGGCCTTGAAGAAAATAAAAACGAAAAGGGCTTCTATGATGAAAACTCGGCATTCTATCCGCGTTCTCCATACGGTGTAGCTAAGATATACGGGTTCTGGATTACTAAAAACTACCGTGAGGCTTATAATATGTATGCTTGTAACGGAATTTTGTTTAACCATGAATCTCCCAGGAGGGGCGAAACTTTTGTAACAAGAAAAATTACAATGGCTACCGCTGCTATTGCCCTGGGTAAACAGGAATGCCTTTATTTAGGTAATTTGAATTCTCAGCGCGACTGGGGCCATGCAAAAGATTATGTAGAGGCTATGTGGAGGATTTTACAGCAGGACACAGCTGAAGATTATGTTATTGCCACAGGCGTTACTACATACATCCGTGATTTTGTTAGGATGTCTTTTGCAGAAGTAGGTGTAGAACTTGAATTTGAAGGAAGCGAAGAAAACGAAATTGCTAAAGTTGCAAAATGTAACAACCCAGAGTTTCAGCTTGAAATAGGTAAGGTGGTTGTACGTGTAGATCCGCAATATTACCGTCCTACCGAGGTAGACTTACTTATAGGCGACCCTACAAAATCTAAAACAAAACTTGGCTGGGAACCAAAATATGACCTGGCCGCACTTTGCAAGGAAATGGTTGCATCAGATGTGGCAATTTTTAAGAAAGCATAACAAATAGACTAGGACACCTTGCAGGGTAATAATTTTTTGATTTAATAATTTTATGTCTACAGCCAAAAAGGTTTTGTCTGGCACAATAGCGTCGTGGAGCAGAATTTTTGTTACTTTAATTTCGCAACTTCTGCTGGTGCCTATATTTCTTACTTATTGGGATGTAGAGACCTATGGTATTTGGATAGCTTTACAGGCTCTTGTAAATGTACTTTCAACATTAGACAGGGGCCATAATGACTATCTGGAATATGAGATGCTACGGATAGGGTCAAAAAATAAAGAAGAAGTTATTAAGTGCTTTTATTCCGGTAGCCTTGTAAACCGGTTTATGGGATTAACGCAAATAATAGTTTTTGCTGCACTGGCATTTTCCGGAGTATTAAAATATACCCTTGACGATGTAAATAGTGAAGTAACAATAGCAATAAGCCTTACCTTTATTGTACAGTGGATTAACTGGATAATAACAAATAATACAGGGCTTTATGGCCGGGTACTGTTTGGTTATGGGCATTATGCAAAGGTAAGCTGGTGGAGTGTACTGCAGGGGGTGGTAGCAGTAATGGCACCACTGCCGGTAGTAATATTTGGCGGAGGATTGCTAATGGCAGCATTAGCCGTTGTTGCAGGAAATCTTATTGTTATATATTTTCAGCTCAGGAAGTTGAAAAAATTAATTTCTGAGGAAGGTCTCGACATAAAAATTGGTAGTTATAAAATTGGTTTTCAAAATTATAAAGTTTCGCTTGGACTATCCGGGCGCTATTTTCTTGAAAATTTTAGGCAACAGGGCGTAAGGCTGTTGTTAATGCCTCTTGTAGGCTCTAAAGGGCTTATAGCCTTTACAACAATGCGCACAGGCGCTAATACCGCATTACAAGGGCTTTCTACAATTACAAGGCCCATGATGCCAGAATTGATAAAATATCTGGCTAACAGGGACCAGGCGCGAATGGAAATAATTTTCGGTACAGTCTGGATGATTTTAATGATAATTTTAGTTCCTGGTGTAGAAGTACTACAGTTTGTAATGCCTGTTATTTTTCCTGTCTGGACAAAAGGGCAGATTGAGTATAACGCAATGTTGTTTGCCACGCTTTCTATGGCAGTACTAGTATACGCTACTGTTCAGCCTTTTGTAGCCATAGTTGTAGGTAACAACCTCGTGAAATTTCAGTTGTATGTGTCTATTGCTACCTCTGTAGTTATAATTACCGGGATGGCCTTTTTTGTAAAAGACTACGGTATAGTAGCCGCGGGTTTTATACTGCTCATTGCTGAGATATTAGCGGGAATACTCTTTATGATTAGAGCTAAAAGGTGGCTGCGCGAAAATAACCTTAAGTGGCCTGCAAAAGTAGTAAATGTAGTAATGCAACAACTATTTCTTGCAGCAGTAATGATGCTGGTTATTACCTATGCTAAAGGATGGACGCTATACATAAGTATGGCTGCCGGATTTTTACTTCATATTATAGTTTTTTTAAGGTACTGGAAAATGCAGCCAGAAATTGTACATCAGAAGATTCAGGATATTATAAAAAAAATCAGGCGTTGATACAACAAAAAGATATTTTCTTAAAAAATTTTAAGCGCTGGACGTTGTCTATTGTTATTATAAGCACGTTGCTCCAAATGCTTTTTTTTCCTACCATTGCTAATGCTGTAGGTAGTTTTAGCGCTTTTTTAGGATGGTATATTATCTGTACTGCTTTATTGGTAGAAAAGAACCTTTACAATTATACAATATCTACCATGGTTATTTTAGGCTATGGTTTTGTTCAATATTTTATGCCCCTGGTTTTTACTTTGGCAGAAGGTAAGCCTATTGTATATAACCTTAACTATCCCATAACGGTTTTTATGCACTCGCTGCTTTGCCTTACTGCTTTTTTAATAAGTCACAGCATTTATAAATATTTAGAAGTTTTACTTATAGGGCATAGAAAATGGTTACAGTATAAACTCAGTCAGCTTCACATCTTTGCCCCACTTTCAGATAAACAGGTATGGATTATTGGGGGTATTGGTTTTGTAGGGATTTTGTTTAGGTATGTAGGAGCTTATACTGGAGAGGAAGAGGCTGCAGAAGCTTCCAGGGGAGTCTTGTCTAGCTTTTTAATAGGTTTTATGCCTTATGCATATGCACCGCTCTTACTTTTAATACGTCCTATGTATAACAGTTATGAGACAAAAAAGCCGTCCATACTGTTAATTATATTATATGTTATTATACTAATAGTTGTAGGAATTGTAGGGAACAGCCGAGGTTTATTTATGCGTGGAATTATTGTGCTTGCTATTGCCTATTTTCTTGGTCTTTTACTTGGTATATTCAGTTCTAAGATTATAAATGGCAAAAATGTACTTATAGCAGGTTTAGGCGTGTTTATAATTACTGGCCCCTTAGCAGACTTGGCCACCGCAATGGTTATTGTAAGGTCACAACGATATGATTCAGACTCGGTTACCCTATTAAATGAAACGCTTAACGAATATAGTAACGAAGAAGCCATTGATGAGTATAATAATTCCAGGCTTGAAATTGTAAGTAGTGAGTGGGACGAAACCTACTTGGATAACGTATTTTTATCAAGGTTTTCAAACCTTAAGTTTGCTGATTTGAGCCTTGATTATGCGTTTAAAATTGGTGTACCTAATGAAGATATGCAAGGATTTGCAATTGACAGGATATTAATTACCCTGCCACAACCTTTAATTAGTGCCTTAGGAATTAACTTTGATAAAACTAAAGCCTTTGGGGCAGGCTCTTATGGAGACCAGTTTTATTACAGGTATACTGGTAACGCTACTGTGTTAGGTTCATTTAGGGTAGGCCATTTTTTTGGCACTGGTATGGCCATTTTTGGTATATGGTACGTCCCCCTGCTGGTTATATTTACTATCCCTCTTTATTTCTTAGGTAATTTACTCGTTCTTTATAATGGTAAAACAATTAAATTTAGCTTTTTAGGGCTAATTAATTTAGGTACATTCTTTCTTTTTTGGGGGTTTTCTTCCCAAAGTGAGAGCCAGCTTAATGTAATAGCCTTTGTATTTAGAGCATATCCTCAGCTTATCCTGCTTTTTTTTATAATCATGATAATTGTAAGAAAAATTAAATAGATTATGAATATACTTTTTCTAGGAGACACCCACCAAGGCACCACATCCTGGCAGCGCTATATGGCGCTGCAAAGGCTTGGGCACTCTGTAACAGCTATAAATCCTAAAGATTATCTTCAAAAGGAATTCAATAATAAACTCCTCAATAAATTCCACTATGCGTTTGGGTACTCGTTTGTGCAAAAAAAAATGCATAAAATAGTATCGGATATAAAAAATGAGAATGTTTTATACGATTTTATTTTTGTTAACAGTGGCGAACTATTAGGCCCTGCTATTATAAAAACTCTAAAATTATCGGGAGTACCCATTGTGCTTTATAACAATGACGATCCTACTGGTAAGCGCGATGCAAACCGTTTTAAGCAGGTGCGCGCGGCCCTTGGCATTTACGATCTTGTAATTGTGCGTATAGAAAAAGAAGAAGAAGAATTTAAGAAGTTTGGCACTAAAAACCTGATGAAGGTTTATATGTCTTATGACGAAGTTATCCATAAACCTATTGACGGTAATGACCCGGTTATTGAACAATACAAATCTGATGTGGCTTTTGTAGGCACCTGGATAAGGGCCGAAAAGCGTGATGACTTTATGTCCAAACTTATCGGGGCAGATATACCGCTTAGTATATGGGGCGGACGCTGGCCAAAATCATTAAAATGGCCCGTTATACAGCCGCATTATAAAGGTGGTGCGCTTGGAGGTAAAAATTATGCAGCCGCCATACAAGGCGCAAAAATATCCTTAGGGCTTTTATCTAAGGCAAACCGCGACCAGCATACAAGGCGATCTGTAGAGATACCTTTTTCAGGAGGCCTGCTTTGCGCAGAGCGTACCCCTATACATACCGCCATGTATAAAGAATGGGAAGAAGCTGTTTTTTGGGATTCTGCCGAAGAATGTATTGAGGTTTGCAAAAAACTATTAGCAGATGATGCGCTGAGGGAACGTATACGGCAGGGCGGTATGCTTAAGGTAAGAGAACTTAAAGTGGGTAATGAAGATGTGCTCCAAAAAATGATTGATGAACTGTACCGTTTAAACCTGTTAAAATGAATATAGTTTTTATATCCCACCCACTTTTTTTAGGCTCGCAAAGTATGCCCCGCTATGCACAGTGGCTAACAGAAGGTATGCAGGCAAGGGGGCATAATGTTACCGTGTGGAGGCCTGAACCAAAAATGTTTAAATTGCCTGCACCTGCAAAATTAAAAAAGTGGCTTGGTTATGTAGACCAATATACGCTTTTTCCTAGGTGGGTAAAAAAGCAATTAAAAAAGCAACCTTCAGATACAATTTATGTATTGACGGACCATGCACTCGGGCCCTGGGTGCCATTGTTTCCTAAAAATAAAACAATAGTACATTGCCACGATTTTTTAGCCCAGTATTCTGCAATGGGCCTTATTCCTGAAAATCCCACGGGTAAATCAGGCGTGGCATATCAAAAATATATAAGAGACGGGTTTAAGCAAAGCATTAATTTTATTTCGATTTCAGAAAAAACCCGCGACGACCTGCATGATATACTTGGCCAAAAGGAGGTGAATATATCAGAAGTAGTATATAACGGGCTTACGCGCGATTACAGGCCAATGCCGGTAGATGAATGCAGACAATCATTTTCAGAATTTACAGGAAAAGACCTGAGTAAAGGATATATACTGCATGTAGGCGGAAACCAGTGGTATAAAAACCGTAAAGGGGTAGTGCAAATGTATGATGCCTGGCGTAGCTTATATCCAGACGCAACATTGCCATTAGTGCTTATAGGTAAAGTGCCTAATAAATCACTATATGATGCTTACAACGGCGCGAAATATAAAGATGATATTATTTTAGTTACAAATGCCCCTGATGAAATAGTTATGAAGGCTTATGCCGGTACATCAGCTTTCCTGTTCCCATCACTTGCCGAGGGGTTTGGCTGGCCGATTGTAGAAGCTATGGCATCCGGTGCACCGGTTATAACCACTAATAAAGCGCCGATGACAGAAGTTGCGGGCGATGCCGGTTTTTTAGTAGAAAGGTACCCGTTTGAGAAGGCAGGCCTCGAAAAGTGGAGTGAAGAATCAGCGCAGGTATTACAGCAATTGATGCAATTGGGCGATGCCTCCAGGGAAGAGGTTGTAAAAAAAGGCCTTGAAAATGCAACGCGTTTTAATTCTAACCTTGCACTTTCAAAGGTTGAAAAAATATACCAGAAATTAGCAGCGCAATAAAATGGCACAGCAAATACAGCAACACCTAAGGATAGAATGGATAGATGCACTTAAGGGTATAGGCATACTTTCGGTAGTAGTGGGCCATATATATTCCGGCAATCTTAAACTTTTCATTTTCTTGTTTCACATGCCTTTGTTTTTTTTTATTGGCGGTTTTCTTTTTAAACCGGTACTAAGTTTTAAAGACTTTTTTTCAAAGAAAACAATACATTTACTCGTACCCTATTTTGCTTTTCTTGTTTGTATACTTACACCCCAGGAAATAATGCTCCTTTTAGATGGTAAGGAAACGATATTAAAATGGATAATACGATTTGTATGTGGAGGGGTTTTATTGTTTGAGTGGACGGGTGTATTCTGGTTTACTACCTGTTTCTTCCTTACACAGCAGGTGTATAATTATATAATTGTTAAGTTTTCGTATAGAATTGTTTGGTCAATAGTGGCTTTTTTTCTGATGCTGGCTTATGCAAATTATTTATTCTTTAAGAAAATGTATTTTCCATGGGCGGTAAACGTTGTGTTTTATGCATTGCCCATTATGCATTTAGGATGGCTGTATAAAAAAAACAGTATAAATCAGTTGTATTTGTTAGCTTTTTCTTTAGTTTCTATAGTGTTGCTTTTACTATTTTGGCAACCAAGCGTTTCATTAGACATGAAATCAAATTCATATGGTATTCCGGGGCTTTCTTTTATATTAGGGCTTTCTATTATAGTCGTTCTTATTAAATTAGCGCAGCTTTTGGAGCATATTTCTTTTATAAAAAATATATTGTCTTATATAGGTAAGGCATCTATGGTAATTATGTTTATGCATCAGGTTATACAATACAATGTAAGGGACTATGTTACCAACAACGCATTTATTCGTATAATTGTAAGCCTTATTTTTTCAATTGCCTTGTACGCTATATTTGAAAAATTTACCTTTACGAGAGCTTTGTTTTTAGGGTCGCAGAATGATTTTAAAAAAGTATTCCAGAAAAAATGAAGATATTACGTGTTATAGCATCAATGAATCCCGAGGCAGGCGGCCCCTGCCAGGGTATAAGAAACAGCATACCGGCAATGGATGCGCTGGGTATTTATAATGAAGTGGTGAGTTTTGACGCTCCTAATGCGGCTTTTTTAGGCAAAGACAGCTTTACAATAAATGCCATAGGCCCTGCGAAAGGCCCTTACAGGTATTGCGAAAATTTATCAGGATGGCTGCAGGAAAACCTTAGCAGGTTTGATGCGGTAATCATACACGGGCTATGGTTGTATAATGGTTATGGTACTTTTAAAGCATGGCAAAAGTTTAAAAAAAACAATGGGGGTAAAGCTCCGGCTATCTTTATAATGCCACATGGCATGCTTGATCCGTACTTTCAGAAAGCAAAAGAAAGAAGGGTAAAAGCTATCCGTAATTTATTCTTTTGGCATTTTATTGAGAAAAAGATAGTTAATAATGTTACGGGTGTGCTTTTTACCTGCCAGGAAGAATTAACGCTTGCACGCGAAACATTTTCGGGCTATCATCCTAAAAACGAGCTTAACGTAGGATACGGAATTACAGAGCCACCTAAGCAGATTAAAATAGACGAGTCAGAATTTTTTAATCGTTTCCCCGCAATCAGGAAAAATAATTACATGCTGTTTCTCAGTAGGGTACATGAAAAAAAAGGAGTTGACTTATTAATTAAAGGCTATATAAACCTTAGTAAAAATAATCCTGACCTGGTGCCACTTGTAATAGCGGGGCCGGGTATTGAAAAGGAATATGGGAAATACTTACAGCAACTCGTTAGCGATGCTGGTTTAGAAAATAAAATTACCTTTACGGGCATGCTGGGCGGCGCACAAAAATGGGCCGCTATTTACAACAGCATATTCTTTATACTGCCCAGCCATCAGGAAAATTTTGGCATAGCCGTAGTAGAGGCTTTAGCCTGTGGAAGGCCGGTACTTATTACAAATAAGGTGAATATATGGCGTGAAATTGAAGAAGGTAATGGTGGGCTTGTAGGTGATGATACCCAGGAAGGTACAGAAGCGCTGCTGGAGCAGTGGTTTAGCCTTACAGAAGACCAGAAAACATTAATGTATACTAATGCTTATAACGTGTATAACAAGCATTTTGCGAGCAATGAAGTTGCAAAAAATATGATTAGTACGATAAAGAAATATTTATAGATAAAAGATTAATTATGAAAAAAATAGGGGTAATTACGATTTTAAATGTAAATAATTATGGAGCGGAATTACAGGCTTTTGCCCTGCACCACAAGCTTAAGCTAATGGGGTATGATAATGAGGTAATAAACTATTTATATTACAAAAACCCAATGTATGTTGCGGAGGCTAAGTCAGCACCGCTAATAAAAGCGCCAAAAATTAATAAGCTTAAAGACTTTGTAATAAAATGGATAGACAAATATAGCAGGTTTGCACATCCGGAAATTGCAAAAGTACGAAAAGAGCGTTTTGACAATTTTCACGGCAAGCTTACTTCACTTTCACCTGTTTATAACAGCTATTCGTCCCTTTATAATGCAAATCTGCCTTATGATACGGTAATTGTAGGCAGCGATCAGGTATGGAACCCAAATAATGGTACAAACCTCGATCCTTACTTTCTTACATTTGCTAAAAATGGTATGAAAAAAATATCTTTTGCTTCCAGTTTTGGCGTAGGCAAGATAAACCCTGAATACCATGCTGTTTATAAAAACTGGCTCAATAATATTGATTTTATCGCCACACGTGAGGCAGATGGGGTGAAAATTATAAAAGAAATTACCGGGCGTGATGCTACTCATGTTGTAGATCCTACGCTATTACTTACTAAAAAAGAGTGGGAGAGTATACTGGTGCCTTATGAGGCTAAAGAACCTTACATTCTTTTATTTGTATTTAAAGAATCAAAATATGTTAACGATTTTGCCTATCATTTACAAAAACAAACCGGATATAAAATTATAAGGGTTTGTAAAAATGAAATGAGGGTAGAGAGCGATGATAAGATGATTAATATTCGCGATTTTGGACCGCTTGAGTTTCTGGGGTTATACCAAAACGCATCTGTAGTACTTACAACGTCATTTCACGGAACCGTGTTTTCGCTTATTTTTGAAAAACCATTTTATACTATTGCGCCCGGAAGTAAAAACAATAACAGCAGGCAGCAAGGCCTTCTTAGCCTGATGGGGCACCCGGAAAGGCTTATTAACGAGGGTGATGCGTTTCCTGATACGGCCAACCTGCAAATAGATTTTACGCCGGTGCGTGAGATTATTGAAAGGGAGAGGCAAAAATCTGTTTCGTTTTTAGAAAATGCATTAAAAGCATAGTGTAAATAAAAGGCTACAGTAAAACAAAATAGCAATGGAAAATAATTCAGCATATAACAGTGATGTAGATGTTTTGAATATGAAAGATTCGAGGCATAAATTTTCGCTTAAAAATAAAATTTCTAGGGTTTTGTGGGGCTTTGCATCTTTAATATTGTTTCGTCCTTTTAGCCTGCGTATTTTTAAAAAGTGGCGTGTATTTGTGCTTAAATGTTTTGGAGCAAACATCAGCTGGACCAGTATGGTAAACGCCAATGTAAAAATATGGGCGCCCTGGAACCTGGAAATGGGCGACTATGCCTGCCTGGGCCCTAAAGTAGATTGTTACAATCAGGGTAAGATTACTATTAAAAATAACGCAACCATTTCTCAAAAAGTATACTTGTGCGCTTCTACACACGATTTTACCGACCCTAATCATGCATTAGTATTAAAGCCGATAGTAATTGGCGAACGTGCATGGGTAGCCGCAGATGCCTTTATAGGGCCTGGCGTAACCATAGGAGATGGTGCGGTGGTGGGCGCAAGGGGAGCGGTGTTTAAAAATGTAACTCCCTGGACAGTAGTAGGCGGTAACCCGGCTGTTTATGTTAAGGATAGAAAAATTGTTGGTCCAAAAACTAAGGAATGTTAAATTATAAATTAAATAGGTATATATGTTACAGGCGGTAAATACTCCACGCAGAATTGATAATATTGACCTGCTTAAAGGGGTTAATATTATTTTGGTTGTAATGTTTCACCTTACCTATTTCCATTCTTCAATGGGTAGCATCAGGACGTATGTTACGCCTTACTTTATGCCACTGTTTTTTTTTACATCCGGAATGTTTTTTTCAAGTAAAAAGTCTTTTTCAGATTTTTTACTGCACAAGGTTAACCGCCTTATAATACCCTTACTATTCTTTTATTTTGCAAACTATTTTTTTGGTTTTTTTGGCTCTGATATAGTAGGGCTAGGCGATAAAGGTTTAGTAGATAAATTTCACTGGAGCAATATGGCCGACCTTTTTAATGGCCGCGAGCATTTTAATTATGCAGGAGCTATTTGGTTTCTTGTATGTATGTTCAATCTTTATATAATATATTATTTCGTTTCAAAAATTAAAAATGTTACGGTAAAATTTATACTTTGCGCGTTGTTGTCTTTTGCGGGTTATTTATTAAACTATTATAGTTTAAATTTACCTTACTTTTTAGATTCTGCCCTAAGTATGGTTATATTCTTCTTTTTAGGCGATTTTGTTAGAAAAAATCCTTATGTAGTGCATAAAAATAAATTAGACTATCCATTGCTGGCAATATTAAGTATACTATATGTACTAATGGTAAATGGATTTGACCTGCAAATACAAGTAATGCTAAATGAGTATCAGGGTAATTACGGGCTTATAGTACTAAGAGCTATTTTGGGCATTTCCGTTATTTACATAATTTGCAAGCGCATAGGTAAAGTTAATATAATTAATTTTTTTGGCGAAAATTCACTTATAATATTATGCACCCATCAGGTGCTTATCAATGTATTTTCGGTAGTACTAAAAAAACTACTCCATATAGACGGTGTTTTAGGCTTCACGCTAAATCTGATAATTACCATGGCCTGCGAATATGTTATTATCATATTATTAAATAAATATCTGCCTTATTTTGTGGCAAAAAAAGACCTTATTAAGGCAAAGCAAACGCAATAACATACACATTATAAAGAAGAGTAAATGCTTAATATTACAACTATAATACTTACCTATAACGAAGAAAAGCATATAGAGCGCTGCATAAAAAATGCGCAGCGTTTTTCAAATGAAATTTTTCTTGTAGACTCTTTTTCGAATGACAGGACGATAGAAATCGCACAGTCTATGGGGGCTAAGGTAATCCAGAATAAATGGGAAAATAACTATGCCAAACAGTTTAATCATGGGCTTACTAACCTGCCCATATCTAACGGATGGGTTTTTAGGCTTGATGCGGACGAATACCTTACAGACGCGCTGATAGATGAAATACATTTAAAATTTTCATCCATTCCCGCAGATGTTTCGGGAATTATATTTGAACGCAAAATGTATTTTCTTGATAAGATCATGAACAAGGGAATGCTGCGTATGAACATGTTACGCCTGTTTAGGTATAAACATGGCTTTTGCGAAGAGCGCTGGATGGATGAGCATATAGTGCTCAATAAAGGCACCAGCATAATGTATGATAACTACTTTGTAGACCATAACCTTAATCCTCTTGGCTGGTGGATACAAAAGCATAATGGTTATTCTATACGCGAAGCGGTAGATTTACTTGATGTAGAGTATGGACTTATACAAAAGTCTGAAAATGCTGTTCATTATGAGGTAACAGCTGACGCAAAATATAAGAGGGAGAAAAAACTCAAATATGCTAAAATGAAACTATTTTGGCGGTCATTTATATACTTTGTGTATAGATACATTTTTAAATTTGGGTTTACAGAGGGTAAAGAAGGCTTTTTGTGGCATTTTATGCAGGGCTGGTGGTACCGCACGCTTGTTGATGCTAAAGTATATGAAATAAAAAAAGCATGCGGTAATGATACTGATAAAATGAAAAAGTTTATAAAGGATAATTACCAGCTTGATATACAATAACTTGGTGTGGGGTACAAAATTTGTATGTAGTATATATGCTGAAGTCTTTTATAAAGTATTTTTTTACTGTGGGGTCTTTACTTTACTTTATGATTTTAATATACCTCACTTTTTTTGCAAGGAGAAGACGGGGCCAGCATAACTTTAGGGATAAAATAAATTTTGCTTTTTTAGAAAAGGTTTGGCGGATGCCGGAATTCAGGCACCCTCACCAGTTTATGACCGTCATTACAGAAGTATTGGGCAACATAGCTGCTTTTTTGCCATTTCCTGCCGCGCTGTGCATTATCTTTGGGCGTCGGTTCTCAAACAAGCAAATACTTTTTATTGTACTTTGTAGCACATTTACCATAGAATGCCTTCAATTTATTTTTAGTATGGGAATATTTGACATAGATGATATTTTTCTTAACTTTTTAGGTGGGGTGGCCGGTATAGTAATATTTGATTTTTTATATAAACAAGTCGGTTATGAGAATTTTGATCTTCGGCATTAATTACAGCCCGGAACTTACCGGCATAGGCAAGTATACCGGCGAAATGGGCAGCTGGTTTGCAAAAAGGGGGCATGATGTACATGTAGTTACTGCCGTACCCTACTACCCGGAATGGGAAGTACACGAAAAATATAAAGGCAAAAAATGGTTTACCGAAGATATAGATGGTGCCAAAGTGCACCGTGTGCCTTTATATGTGCCTAAAGAGGTTAACTCTAAAAAACGTATTATACACGAGTTTTCATTTGTGCTTGGTGTATTGCCTTACTGGTTCAGGTTTTTGTTCTCAAAAAAATTTGATGCTATATTTTGCGCAGCACCGCCATTTCACCTGGGCTTCCTTCCGCTTATATTATCAAAACTAAGGGGCATGCCTATGGTAAGCCACGTGCAGGACCTGCAGGTAGACGCAGCTAAAGAACTGGGAATGATAAATAATAAGACATTCCTTAATATTATGTTTGGGCTTGAGCGCTTTATCCTCAAAAACAGCAAGTGTGTATCTACCATCAGCCTGGGGATGGAGCAAAAGATAGCCGCTAAAGGCATAACCGAAAAGCAGCGTATTATGTTTCCTAACTGGGTAGACGAAAAAAGCATACGCCCATTGCCTAAAGAAGCATCGTTACGAGGTGAGTTTGGTATAGGTATGGATGATAAGGTTATTCTATACAGTGGTAACCTGGGCGAAAAACAGGGGCTTGAAAGCATTATAGATACGGCAATTACTTATAAGGACCGCAAAGACATATATTTTATAATAGTGGGATCTGGCGGGGCTAAAGAAAAGCTTGTACAAATGGCTGCTGATGCCGGGCTTACCCAGGTAAAATTTTACCCGTTACAACCTTATGATAAGCTATCGGCGTTGCTGGCTACTGCGGATGTACATTTAGTACTGCAAAAAAAATCGGCGGCAGACCTGGTAATGCCCAGCAAGCTTACCGGAATACTTTCGGCAGGCGGATGTTCTATAGTTACGGCAGAACCCGGCACATCTCTTTATACGGTTATCCACCAGCACCAGATGGGGATACTGTGTGAGCCGGAAAATGCGGAGTCGCTTGCGGGCGCTATAGATACCGCAATAAATTCTGACCTTACACAATACCGTTTAAATGCGCGTGCTTACGCCGAAAAATACCTGAGCAAAAAGGCAATACTTGAGCAGTTTGAGGCAGACCTTGCTAAAATGGCCGGCTTATCATAAAATTATTGTTATAAAATTTAAAATTACTGTGATATTATTTTAAAAATTTTAACCTTTGTCGTTAGTATAAAAACACCAAACACAATTATCTTTAAGAAATGAATAACTATACCTCTTAATTTAAGTATTGAAATACTGATTTTTTTTAACCTCACCCAATTTTTAAAAAATTTGATATCAATACACGGATATGAAACAATACCTAAATAAGATTTCGCTGGTCCGGCTGATAGCTGATCTTTCAGTAGTGGCATTTACTTATATATTAAGTATATATATAGTGCAGCCGGATGCGTTTACATCAAGCTTTAAGGCAAAGTTTTTCCTGCTCGTAATGTTGTTGTTTGTGTGGCTTTTTAGCGGCACTTCTAATAAGCTATACGGAGATCACAGGATAAAGCCTGGCTTTTCTCTCGAAATTTATAAAACGCTTAAGGGTATAGTTATCCTGGCACTTACTGTAGTAGTCGTTTCTTACTTTTCGAACACGTTTCTACCTACTAATTTTGTACTTATCTATACAGTTTTACTTGTGGTATGCTTTAGTACAGAGAAATATATCATAAACCGTTTTGTACTGTTTTTAAGGAAGCAGGGGTATAACCTCAGGCATGTTATTATATTAGGCTGTGGTGGCGCAGCCACACAATTTAAAGAGCTTATTGTTAATAATCCTCATTTAGGTTATGATGTAATAGGGTATTTTGACGACCAGATAGACGATGAAGAGCTGGGGCCTTACCTGGGAAAAATGTGCGATGTAGGCAATTTTATTAACCACAACCGTGTTAATGAGGTAATAGTCGCAACACCGGGAATTACAATATCTGAAATAGAACAGGTAACTAACCTGGTAGATAAAGCAGGTATCAGGATACGTATTATACCCGATTTTCACTTCCAGTTTTATAACCGCTACGAGTTTAAGCAGTTTGGCAACATACCCACGGTATCATTGCGTAAGGAGCCATTGGAAGAAACCCATAACAAATTTACAAAACGTACTTTTGATATCGTATTTAGCCTTTTGGTACTGGTTTTTATTTGTAGCTGGCTGGTTCCGCTCATTGCACTCCTTATTAAAACAGGTTCTAAGGGCCCTGTATTGTTTAAGCAAAAAAGGCTGGGCCGCGACCGTAAGGAATTTTGGTGCCTTAAGTTCAGGAGCATGTATGTTAATAAGGAATCAGACGCTAAGATGGCCTCTAAAGGCGACTCACGCGTCACACCCATTGGCCGTATCTTGCGTAAAACCAGCCTCGATGAATTTCCGCAATTCTGGAATGTACTTAAAGGCGATATGAGCATTGTAGGGCCACGCCCGCACATGACCATACAAAACGCCCAATACCAGGAAATAATAAACAACTACCTTGTAAGGCAGCTTATTAAACCAGGTATTACCGGCTGGGCGCAGGTAAACGGCTATAGGGGAGAAATAGAAACCGAACAGGATATAAAAAACAGGGTGTCGTATGATATATGGTACCTGGAAAACTGGAGCTTTTTTCTTGACATAAAAATTGTATACCTTACCGTGTGGAACATATTTAAAGGGGAGGATAAAGCATATTAACTGGCCCTGGTAACTTAAAATCCGATGGCTAAAAGAATGTTTGACTTTGTTTTAGCATTAGCCGGAATTATTTTAACCGGCTGGCTCATGCTGCTGTTTTTTATAATAACAAGTATAGATACAGGGCAGACAGGCCTTTTTATGCAGCGGCGCATAGGCAGGTTTGGCAAAAAGTTTACCATTTATAAGCTCCGCACCATGAAAGATACCGCGCGGGGCAAATATGTTTCGCAACTGGGCAGGTTTATGCGGCGCTGGAAGATTGACGAGCTACCGCAGCTTTTTAATATACTTGCGGGCAGTATGAGTTTTGTGGGACCGCGCCCGGATGTACCGGGGTATTATGACCTCCTGCAGGGCGATAACAGGAAACTGTTGATGATGCGCCCCGGCCTTACCGGCCCTGCAAGCCTAAAGTATGCAAATGAGGAAGCTCTTTTAGCTTTGGCTAAAGACCCTGCACATCTTAATGACAATGTTATTTTTCCGGATAAGGTGCGTATTAACCGCGCCTACCAGGAACATGCCAATCTTTGGCTTGACATAAAAATTATAGCATATACCCTTCTGGGTAAACTGCCTACAGAAGATTATTTCCAATAGCCGGTTGTGTACCGTTAAAAGTAGTTAGTATGTCCAACTCAAAAATATGGCTCTCGCCACCACATATGGGCGGTACTGAGGAGATGTACATTCACGAGGCTTTTGGCGATAACTGGATAGCGCCGCTGGGCCCTAATGTAGATGCCTTTGAACAAGGCCTTGAAAAATACCTGGGTAATGGCGTGCATGTAGCGGTACTATCATCCGGTACTGCTGCCCTGCACCTGGGGCTGCTACTGCTTGGCGTAGGCAGGGGAGACGAGGTATTGTGCCAGAGCTTTACATTCTCGGCATCTGCTAACCCCATTGTGTATTGCGGTGCTACGCCCGTGTTTGTAGATAGTGAGCCTGATAGCTGGAATATTTGCCCTGATGCGCTTGAAGCGGCTATTAAAACGTGTATCGCCCGGGGCAAAAAGCCAAAGGCCATTATTGCAGTACACCTGTATGGCATGCCGTATAAACATGATGCAATTAAAGCAGTAAGCGATAAATATAATATACCCGTGATTGAAGATGCCGCAGAGGCGTTAGGGAGCAGCTACAAGGGGCAGCCATGTGGTACACTGGGCGACATTAGCGTATTGTCTTTTAACGGTAATAAAATAATTACTACATCGGGTGGAGGCGCACTTGCTGTAAAAAACGCAAAGCTTAAGCAGGAAGCTGTGTTCCTGGCTACGCAGGCACGGGACAAAGCCCCTCACTATGAGCACAGCCGCATAGGCTATAACTACCGGATGAGTAATATATGCGCTGGCATAGGCAGGGGGCAGCTTGAAGTGCTGGATAAACGGGTAAGTAAAAAACGTGAGATAAATAATTTTTATAAAGAGTTGTTTACAGCTATACCCGGCGTTAGTGTTTTTAATGAGTATACTGCTAATGTAAAGTCTAATTACTGGCTTACCACAATTGTTCTTGACGATAGTAACGCCAATGTTTACGGGCTTATAAATGCATTAGCAGCCGAAAATATTGAGGCCCGGCCGCTCTGGAAACCCATGCACACGCAGCCGGTGTTTAAAGAGGCGGCTTATTATGGCGGAAATGTATCCGAAAGCCTTTTTAACAGGGGGGTATGCCTTCCCTCAGGCACAGCTATGGCAGCGGATGAAATGTACAGGATTTCAGCAACCATAAAGCGGTATTTTAAAGAGATTGCTTAGATTTGTACAAACGCAAAAGAGTATATAGTTTTGAATAAAAAAATTACCATTGCGATAGACGGTTTTTCGTCTACCGGGAAAAGCACTATTGCTAAAAAACTGGCCCGCCACTTAAATTATATTTATGTAGATACCGGTGCCATGTACAGAGCAGTAGCACTATATGCCCTTGAAAACGGACTTATTACCGCAACTGATTTTGACCACGAAGGCCTTGTTTCCCATCTGCCCGACATAACCCTTAAATTTATATACAACCCTGCCTTAGCCCATAGCGAGGTATATCTTAACGGTATAAATGTAGAGGGAAAAATTCGTTCTATGGAGGTAAGCAACGTGGTAAGCAGGGTGGCGGCAGTACCCGAAGTGCGCGAAAAGCTGGTAGAACAGCAGCGCTTTATGGGCCGTGATAAAGGCGTAGTTATGGATGGTCGTGATATAGGCACGGTGGTTTTTCCGGACGCGGAATTAAAGCTGTTTATGAATGCCGGTGCAAAAGCCCGTGCCGAAAGGCGTACAGCCGAGCTTAAAGCCGAAGGCCGTGAAGTAACTTATGAAGATGTACTTAGAAATATAGAAGAGCGCGATTATATAGATGCTAACCGTAAAGATTCGCCGCTGCAAAAAGCGCCCGATGCTATAGATATTGAAAATACAGACCTTACCATTGAAGGCCTGTTTGATAAAATATTAAAACTGGTAGATGATGTAATGTAGTTAAAATCCTGGTGTTTAAATCTCCAAAAATTAAAGAATAATGAGGCATGAAGATTACCAGCTTGAAGAGTTGCTCCACAGGAAGCCCATACTGCTGGATAAAACATCTATATTTTCTCAGCTTAGCAAAAAAACTATCCTTATTACCGGTGCGGCCGGTTCTATAGGCAGCGAGATAGCGCGGCAGGTTATTAACTTTAGCCCCGCTGCAATCATCCTTTTAGACCATGCTGAAACGCCGCTTTACCTGCTGTCGCTTGAATTGCAGGCTATAGCACCTAATGCGGTTTTTTATACTGAACTGGCCAGCATTACTGATGACAATGCACTTAACGATATTTTTATGCGCCATAAGCCCGAAGTAGTATACCACGCGGCAGCTTATAAGCATGTACAAATGATGGAAAAAAGCCCCGCCCAGGCCATACTGGTAAATGTTTTTGGAGCCTGTAAAGTGGCAGACCTTGCCGAAAAGCACGCTGTAAATACCTTTGTAATGATAAGCACAGATAAGGCCGTAAAACCAGGCAACGTTATGGGTGCAAGCAAGCTGCTGGCCGAAAAATACATAACTGCCCTTCATAACCGGCTTAGTACCGAAAATGGAGGTGTAGCCAGTACAAAGTACTTAATAACCCGTTTTGGCAATGTGCTGGGCAGCAGTGGCTCTGTAGTACCGGTGTTTAAAAAGCAAATAAGCGAGGGAGGGCCGGTAACGGTAACCCACCCGGATATTACCCGTTTTTTTATGACCATTAAGGAAGCGTGCCAGCTGGTGCTTGAAGCCGGCGCTATGGGTAAAGGCGGCGAAATATATGTTTTTGATATGGGTAAGCAGGTAAAAATTATCGACCTGGTGTATAAAATGATACAAATGGCCGGCCTTAGGCCCGAGGAAGATATACAGATAAGGTACATAGGCCTGCGCCCCGGCGAAAAGTTGTATGAAGAACTGGTTTCTGACACCGGAAAAATAATGCCTACCCATAATAAAAGTATTATGATAAGCACAGAAGAGGCAAGGGATCATGAAAAACTAACTCATGAACTACATGAATTGAAAGAAGTGTTGCTTACTAACAATTTATTGCAGATAGTTAAGAAGATGAAGGAAATTGTTCCTGAATTTATAAGTGCTAATTCTGTTTTTGAGTCTTTAGACAATCAGCAATAGAGAATTGGCAATTATTTTTGACTTTCATAATATTTTATTAAAATTAAAAAAATTATATTTGCCCAGCAATCATGGCTTATAAATTTAAAAAGCACGGACAAAAGTGACTTATCACTTTTTAAAAAATTAACAATGGTAAAAAAAATAAGTTTATTGCTTTTAATAGCGTTATCTTTAAGTTCTTGCGTTTCTAGTAAAAAAATTCATTACCTTCAGGGTGCGAAGGAGCAGGCTGAGCGCAATGCAAATGGAGTTAATTTTGAAACACAAATCAAACCCGATGATTTGTTGCTCATAATAGTATCGTCTAAAGATTATAACAGTTCAGAAGCTGCAGATCCGTTTAATCTCCATGTGTATTCGGTTACGAATTCTAATATAGGTGTAATGGATTTAGCAAGTACACAAAGCCGATATCAAACTTATTTAGTTGATAGAAATGGTTTTATATCCTTTCCTGTGATTGGGTCTATAAAAGTAGGAGGTTCTACAAAAGAAGAAGTAATGGCTTTACTTAAAGATAAAATAGGTAAATACATTGAAGATCCTATTTTAAATATCAGAATTATAAATTATAAAATAAGTGTGTTTGGCGAGGTAGCCCGCCCGGGTATTGTGCCTTTACAAACAGAACGTATTACTATACCTGAGGCTCTTGCAAGCGCAGGAGATTTAACTATTTATGGGCTTAGGGAAAATGTGGTTTTAATAAGGGAAATAGAGGGTGTTAAAACGTATCATACAATTGACCTTACCTCTGAGGGATTAGTGGATTCTCCTTATTATTATTTACAGCAAAACGATGTTTTATACGTAAAGCAAAATAAGGTTAAGATAAATGCATCTGCAGTAGGGCCTAATACAACGGTTATTATTTCTGCCTTGTCGCTTCTGCTTACTACAATAGCTCTTTTAACCCGATAGACATTATGCAAGAAAATGTAAATAATAGTGAAATTTTAGCTGTAGAGAAAGCTAAAAGTCCTGATTTCAGAGATGTTTTTAACAGATATTTATACAATTGGAAGTGGTTTCTAATCAGTATCACATTGTGTTTGGTTCTTTCATTTATTTATCTTCGCTATTCGGTACCTAAGTATAGTGTTTCGGCAACGATACTTATAAAGGATGATAAAAAAGGTGATATTGGCTCTGAATTGTCAGCATTTAATGATTTAGGTCTTTTAGGTAAAGTTAAAACTAATGTAGATAACGAAATAGAAGTACTAAAGGCACGGTCTCTTATCGGGAAGACTATCGATGATTTATCATTGACAACCAAATATTTTATTAAAGGGAGCGTACGTGACATAGAAATTTATAAAGGATCGCCAATAAAGGTAAATTTTTATAATAAGGTAGAGGATTTTTCGAAAAAAGACACAGTTTTTTCAGTAAAGATTCTTGAGAATAATAAATTTGAACTCAGGGATGCTAATGAACATAAAGTAGGACAGTTTGTTTTTGGTTCAAAAATTAAAAACAAGTTTGGCGACATGATTATTACATCTAACCTTAATGCGGCTAACAAACTTTATTTTGAGAATAGTGTTGTTACTGTAAGTTTAGTTAATAAGAACGCCGTGGTTTCAGAGTTTATGGCAAGGCTTTCTGTAAATTTGGTTAACCAAAAAGCAAGTAGCGTATTAAAATTAAGTGTTATACTGCCCGAGAGGGAAAAAGGTGTTGATTATATAAATACTCTTATAGCAAATTATAATCAGGATGTTATAAATGATAAGAACATAGTTGCAGCAAAAACAGATGTATTTATTAATCAAAGACTAGATTCTATAACTCAGGAATTAGGAAGTGTAGAAGACATAGTAGAACAGTTTAAAAGGAAAAATAACTTTACCGACATTGTATCTGATACACAGTTAATGCTTAATAATGCCAGTGCTTACGGTACAAGCACTACTCAGAACGAAACTAAACTTCGCATTATTAAGTCTATGATTGACTACATGAAGTCTAATCCTGAATATGACAAAGTAATTCCTACCAATATTGTTCCCGATAGTGATGCTTCAAGTCTCATAGAACAATACAATTCTTTAGTACTTGGTAGAAACAGGTTACTTAGTACAAATGTTACAGAAATTAATCCGAAAGTAGAGCAGTTAAAGGCGCAGATTGTAGGTATGCGGGAAAGTATAATGGAAAGCCTTGAAAATGTTCTGAAGAGAGTCGAGATAGCACAAAGCGATTTACAAAGGCAAGAAAATATTTTTAATGGAAAAATAGGGCGTTTACCCCAGCAGGAGCGCGAGTATAGAGAAATAGACCGACAGCAAAATGTAAAAGAGCAATTATATTTGTACCTTCTGCAAAAGAGGGAAGAAAATGCCATCACACTAGCTGTTACTGCCCCTAACGTTAAAGTTATTGACGAGGCTTACGCAAATCCTATTCCTGTTTCGCCAAAGAGAAATGTTATTTACTTTGCGTCATTTTTACTGGGCTTGTTTATTCCGTTTTCAGTACTTTATGTCTTAAATCTACTTGATACAAAAGTAAGAGGGCGTAGAGATCTTGAGCCTATATCTGTACCCTTTTTAGGAGATGTACCTAAAACCGAGTTTAATAAGGAGCTAATAAGCCAGCACAGCCGCTCAAGTACAGCAGAATCTCTAAGAATTATAAGGACGAACCTTGAATTTATGTTTACTAATATAGAGAGCGCAAGAGCGAAAACTATTTTTGTAACATCAACTATACCTAAGGAAGGTAAAACATTTATATCGGTTAATCTTGCCGCTACAATAGCGCTAACCGGAAAAAAGACACTATTACTTGCCATGGATATACGTAATCCGAAGCTTGATGAATATATAGACACACCAAGCAAAGGGCTTACTAATTATCTTTCGGCAAAAGATGGCGACCTTGAAAGCTTTATTGTGAAACAGGATGGTTTTGAACAGTTTTATGTGCTACCCCCCGGAATAATTCCACCAAACCCTGCCGAGATGCTTATGAATAAGAAAGTAGGCGAAATGTTTGACAGGCTTAAAAACGAATATGATTATATAGTGGTAGATACTGCGCCAGTAAGCCTGGTAAGCGATACCCAGGTGCTTGCCCAATATGCTGACTGTTTTGTCTATGTGATAAGGGCAAATTATCTGGATAAGCGTATGCTTGCGATTCCTCAAGGCCTCTATCAGGAAAAAAAGCTGCCAAATATGGCAATGCTGCTTAACGATACCGGAGGTAATGCAGGTTATGGCTACGGTTACGGTTATGGTTACGGCTATGGTTATGGCTACGGCTATGGTTATGGCCCGGATATTAAAAAACCTAAAACCTGGAAAGAAAAGCTTTTTGGTAAATAACGAAACAATAATGCCGTAAATTGCATGTATAATATGTTCTAGCGCATTAAATGCATTATTATTCAGTTTATGGAGCAACAAATCGAAATTAATGGCTAGAGCCAAAAAAGAGAAGCCCCGCCTTAAAAACTGCGGGGCTTCATTTTTGGAAAAAAACCTTGAAATATATAACTGTACCACAAGTTGATTTGCGGCTGCATTCAAGCCATGAAAAAGCCGGTATTATACAAAAGACAATACCGGCAAGGAGAAAAATTAATTGACACGTTTCTTTTTCAATATGTAGTCAAATATTGCTAGCTACGTATAATATAATAACAGGAAACTATTAAAATACCCTACCTGCATATTAAATAATTTTCTGCATAATGGTATTTTTTTTAAAAGTGGCCGATTGCAGTTATGCTCAATTGAAAGTAAGGTGCTGTTAACGGTGCTAAAATGTAAAGTTTTTTAGCCCATTCCTACAAATGGCTCATTGCGCTTATACAAAAATTTGGAAGTTTTTTTATTTTAGCTTTACCCGGCACACATAATGATGCGCGGTGATATACAGGTAGCTGCCGCCAAAGGCGCAGTTACTGGTGGGCACGCTTGTTGCTATCCTGCCTAACGCCACTCCTTTGGGCGATATAACCACAACACCGTTAGCCGCGCCCGCATACATATTTCCGGCAGCATCTATCTTAATGCCGTCAGCAGCGCCCTGCTTAATTTCGTCGCGCTGTTTACTAAAATCAAAAAATATCCTGCCTTCGCCCAGCAGGCCGTCCTTCTTAACCGGGTAGGCCGTTATGTAAGGCGTGCCACCATTACTCTGGCTTACATACAGCGTTTTTTCATCCGGCGATAGCGCTACCCCATTAGGACGAACCAGGTTCGCAACAACCTGCCGAACAGTGCCATCAGGGCTAATGCTGTACACGCCTTCAGCTTTTTGCTGCCGGTTTTCGGTGTCTTTCTCCCGGCCGGGCAGGCCATATATAGGGTCGCTAAAATAGTAGGTGCCGTTGCTGTGCTGGCAAATGTCGTTAGGGCTGTTAAGGCGCTTGCCGTCCCAGTTGTCGGCTAAGGTAACCTTACCTCCTGCGGCTAAATTCATTTTACTTATGCGGCGGTCGCCGTGTTCGCAGGCTACGAGTTCGCCATTGTTGTTAATTATCAGTCCATTACTGCCCGGTTCGTCGCTGTAGTGGCCCGCCCCTGTATAGCCCGAAGGCTTAAGGAATGGCTTAAGCCCACCCTTTTCATCCCACCGGAAAATAGTGTTTTGGGGAGCATCGCTAAACAGCAGGTAGCCGCCATTGTTAACCCATACGGGGCCTTCGCTCCAAATGAAGCCCGTAGCAAGTACTTCTATTTTAGTGTTGGGGTCTACAAGTTGGGTAAAACCGGGTTCGTAAACTTCGATATTGCCTATTGTAGGCAGGGGCTGCTGCGCAAGTGCTGTAGTACTTACCAGCAGTACTGTTAATAGTTTTTTCATATCATGGGTTTTGGAAAAGGAAAGGTAGGGAAAAAGGTTCTATAAAGACAAAGAATACATGATAATGGTATCAACATTTTTTACCTTTTATTTA